>DAIODI010000022.1:0-21520 GCA_036746875.1 Aestuariivirgaceae bacterium
TGCATCGTCGTCGGCGGCGGCGACGGCACCATCAGCTCCGTGGTCGATCACTTCGCGAACACCGGCGCAGTGTTCGGCCTTCTGCCCCTCGGAACCGCCAACAGCTTCGCCCGCTCGCTGGGCGTTCCGCTCGATCTCGAGGGCGCGGTGAACGTCATCGCCGCCGGCAAGATCGCCGACGTCGATCTCGTGCGGATCAACAACGACTACTTCGCCAACGGCGCCTCGATCGGGCTTCCCGCCGATGTCGGCAAGGCGACGACGCGGCGGCTCAAGCGCTGGTTCGGCCGTCTCGCCTACGTCATCGCCGGCGCGCGCGTGTTCTTCGGCTTCCACCCGTTCCGCTGCCGGGTGGTGGCGGACGGCCGCGAGGCGGTGTTTGAGGCGGTGGAGGTGCGCATCGTCAACGGCACCCACCAGGGCGGCGTCGCGGTCACGGCTCTGGCCCACCCCGACACGGGCGATGTGGTGGTGCAGGCGGTGAAGGGGTCGTCGCGCTGGGTGATCGCGCGCGAATGGGCGCGGATCGCGCTGCATCTGCCGTTCCCGGCCGCCGAGCACCACGAGGTCGCCGCCCGCGAGGTGCTGATCGAGACCGACCCCGTGCATGACATCGCGGTGGACGGCGAAGTGCTCACCACCACGCCCGCATCGATCTCGGTGGCCCGCAACGCGCTTCTGGTGTTCGCCCCGGCCGCCTTCGACGACCGGCACTGACCGGATGCTGCGTCACCCGCCCGCGCCCGAGAGCGACCTTTCCTCCGCCGCCGGGCGCGCCGGAAAGCCGCCGGCGAGGCCCGCAACGCCCGCCGGAATGTAGCGCACGAGCAGCCCCTCCTCGCGCAGCGCCGTGAGCAGCTGCACCTTGGCCATGCGCTCAAGCTCCACCGGCGAGCCCGGAACCACGTTGAACTTGAAGCGCACCGTGACGGAGGAGTCGGTGACGTTGATGATGCCCTGGAGTTTGAGCGGACTGAGGATCTGGTCCTTGAAGCGATCGTCCACCTTCAGCGCGAGGCCGATGCGTTTGGCCACCTTGCGCACCTTTTCGAGATCCACCTCGCGGTCGAGCATCACCTCGAATTTCACCGTCGCCCAGTCGCGGCTGTAGTTGGTGATCTCGCCAAGCTGGCCGAACGGCACGGTGTGAAGCTGCCCGTCCTGGTGGCGCAGCCGGATCGAGCGCAGCGTGAACCCTTCCACCGTGCCCTTGGCCTTGCCGCACTCGATATACTCGCCCACGCGGAAGGCGTCGTCGGCGAGGAAGAAGAAGCCGGACACGATGTCCTTCACCAGCGACTGGCTGCCGAACGAGATGGCGAGGCCGACAACGGAAGCGCCCGCCAGCAGCGGGGTGATGTTGACGCCCATGGCGTGCAGGACCAGCAGGCCGGTGATCAGCACGATCGCCCCGATCGTCACCATCCGCAGCACCGGCACCAGCGTCCGCAGGCGCGAACTGCCGGCCAGCGCCATTCCCTGGTCGCCGCCGGTCCCGGCGGCGTTGGCCGAAAGCTCCAGATAGCTGTCGGCGACATACCGCACGCCCTGCACCGCGAGATACCCGGCGAGCAGTCCGAGCAGCGGCGCGGTCAGGAACTGGATCAGCGATCCCCACTGCTCGTCGGAGCGCAGCCCGAGCACGTCCACCAGCCACATTTCGGCCAGCACGGCGGCGGCGGCGGCGACGATGCCGATCCGGGCGATTCGCCCCACGATGACGGCGGCGCGCTGGCGCCGGGTGCCGGTTTCGCCCGCGACGGCTGGCTTCGTCAGACGCCGCGACAGGAATTGCACCAGCGCCGCGCCAAAGATGATCATGAGCGCGATGCGAATGGTCCAGGTGAGCCCGCCCGAGACTCCCGTGTGGAGTTGGATCGCGCCGTAGGCGTGCGTCACCGACAGCAGCACGACGAGCGAACCCGCCAGCCCCACCCAGCAACGGGCCAGCCAGTTCACCACCGGCGGCGTTACGGCGGCGGACCGGCCCTCGCGGATCCACGCCGCGACGGACTCGCGCCAGCGGAACGCGGCCCAGAAGAACAATCCGACCATCAGAGCGTTGTTGATGAGGAGGCCCGCGGCGATGGCGTGCGGCTCGGCCCCCGCCGCCATCGGAATGCTGATCCAGGTGCGGATCACCAGAATGAAGGCGATCACGGCGAAGAAGCCGTAGGCGCCGCGCGCCTGCGTGTCGTCCAGCGGCACCAGCCGGGCGGCCGGCCGGTCCAGCCGGAACCAGATGTCGAAGGCGGCGCGGAAGAACGCCAAACGGGTCAGCAGGAACAACAGCCACTGCGCCACGACCGAGTGCGGATCGTTACTGTTGAACGCGTAGCCGCCGACGGCGTTGCAGACGAACCACACCGCGCCGAACGCAGCGAGATCGGCGAGCGCCAGCCGCAGGATTGCGACGAGCGGCATGTCTTCGCCCGCCGCCGGCTCGTTCACCGGCAGCAGACGCCGCACGGCGGCGTACGCGGCGGCGGCGGCGAGGAACGCCGCCGCGATTGTTGCAGCGAGGATCATGAGGAACACAAGAGACCCTCGTTCGCCCGGTTGCGGCGACACGATGCCGTACGCGACCCGCCCCATGGTCCCCGCCAGTGACGGCAGCGCCGCCAGCGTCTGCATCAGCAGGCCCGCGGCGGCGGTGCTCTCGTCGCGGAACGACTGAGCGAGCTCGGCCTCCTCCGACTGGAGCGTTCCGGCGTCCGGAGCCGCCTCGGCGGGAACGGCCGTACCGGCGCCTTGCTTCTGGCGGGCGTCCAGCTCCTTCAGCACCTGCTCGGTCACGGCGCGGGTGATCGCCTCGATCTCCTCCTTCCCCATCGCCGACGCGGCTGGCGGGGCTGCGGGCGGCGTCTGGGCGAACGGCGTTGAGGGCGCAGCCACAAGCGACAGCGCGCCGAGCAGCAGGGCTGCGAGGCATGCAGCGAGAAGGCACGAACGGTCGGTCATGGGGTCGTCCTTGCGGCGTTCAGCCGAGGCAGTAGTTGAAACTCACGGCGATACGGTCGCCCGCGCCGCGATTGATCGGAACGTCATGGCGTAGCCAGCTCTCCCACAGGTAAAGCGTTCCGGGGACGGGCGTCGCGCTCACCTGCACGCGCAGCTTTTCAGGGGCTGAAGCCTTGCGCGGCGGCGCGGCCATGAGCATCGCCATCCTCGGATCCTCGAAACGGATGTCGCCTGCGCCCTCCGGCACGGCGACATAGTAGGTTCCCGAAATCACCGCATGGGTGTGCAGGTGCGAGCCGTGGAAGCCGCCCGGCGGCATCACGCTCACCCACAGCGAGTCGCACACCGGCTTCAGCCCGCGCATCTCCCAGCACAGGTTTTTCGCGAACGCAGCCGTATGCCGGTCGATACGCCGCACCAGGCGCGAAAACGGGCGGAACCGCTCCGCCAGATCGTCGAGCGAGCCGTACGAGGTGTATCCCGGATACCCTTGCGTCCGGCACCAGCGGATACCCGCTTCGTCCTGTTCGGCGAGCGCCCGCGCGAGGTCTGCGATATCGCCGTTGAGCCGCGCCACGCCGGCGAGATCGGCGCGGTAGAGGCGGGTGACGAACAGATCGCGGATGTCGGCGCTGTCGGCCATGGGCGGTTGTCCGGTGGGAGAGGCGCAGCCTACCTCCCACGAATGCGCCCGGGCGGCAAGGCCGCTCCGGCCTTGAAGCCGGCACGCCTCGCCGCCCGCGTCGTCAGCCTTACCAAGTCTTCATCCACCGGAAAGGTCACGGTAAGCCGTCGCGCCTTACCTGTTTCGTCATCGGATCACCCAACACAGGGACCAAAGCCCCCATGACGAACGCTTCTCCGAAGGCAGCCCGCACACGCAAGTCCGTCGCCGCCGTCGTGATTGCAGGCCTTCTTGGCGCGACCTCCGTCGCGGCGCTGTCCGCCATGGACGCCGTCTCTCCGGCGCGCGCCGAATCGAGCGCCACCGCGTTCAACCGGGCGCCGGCCGAGGGCTTCGGCGACCTCGTCGAGAAGGTCATGCCGGCGGTCGTGTCGGTCGAGACGAAGATGGCCGTCGCCGCCGCTGAAGGCACTGACGGCCAGCCGCGCATGCAGATGCCGGAGCTGCCCCAGAACAGTCCGTTCCGTCAGTTCTTCGACCAGTTTCCGCAGGGCAAGCCATCGCCGGCGCCGCGCCGCGGCGGCATGTCCCAGGGCTCGGGCTTCATCATCACCGCCGACGGCTACGTCGTCACCAACAACCACGTCGTCGAGGGCGCCGAGGCGGTCACGGTGCGGCTCAACGGCGACAAGGAGTACACGGCGAAGATCGTCGGCGCGGATCCCAAGACCGATCTGGCCCTGCTGAAGATCGACTCGAGCGAGACGTTCGCCTTCGTGCCGTTCGCCACCGGCGAGCCGCGCGTCGGCGACTGGGTGATCGCGGTCGGCAATCCGTTCGGTCTCGGCGGCACCGTCACCACCGGCATCATCTCGGCGCGCGGCCGCGACATCGGCTCCGGCCCCTACGACGACTACCTGCAGATCGACGCGCCGATCAACAAGGGCAACTCGGGCGGCCCGGCCTTCAACCTCGACGGCGAGGTTGTGGGCGTCAACACGGCGATCTTCTCGCCGTCGGGCGGCTCGGTCGGCATCGGCTTCGCCATTCCGGCGCGCGAGGCCGTGACCATCGTCTCCGAACTCAAGGAGAAGGGCCAGGTGACGCGCGGCTGGCTTGGCGTGCAGATCCAGCCGGTCACCGACGAGATCGCCGGCGCGGTCGGGCTGAAGGAGGCGAAGGGGGCGCTGGTCGCCGACGTCACCCCCAACTCGCCCGCGCTCGCCGCCGGGGTGAAGACCGGCGACACCATCGTGGAACTGGACGGCAAGTCGATCAAGTCGCCGACCGATCTCTCGCGCGCCGTCGCGGGCATCGAGCCCGGTCAGAAGGCCACGCTCACGGTTCTGCGCGACGGGGCGGAAAAAGACATCCCCGTGGCCATCGGCACGATGCCCGGCGAGAAGGAGATGGCGGCGCTTTCGGGCGACGATACAGGCGAGACCACCGTGCGCGGCAAGCTCGGTCTGTCGCTTGAGGCGTCCCAGGACGGCCGAGGCGTCGCGGTGGCGGGCGTCGCGCCCGACAGCCCGGCGGCCGAGAAGGGCCTGAAGGCCGGCGATGTCATCCTGCAGGTCGGCTCCACCGATGTGGATGATCCGGCGGCGCTCTCCGGCGCGATCGACAAGGCGAGGAAGGACGGCCAGAAGAACGTGCTGCTTCTGGTGAGGTCCGGCGACCGCCAGCGGTTTGTGGCGCTGCCCGCCGCCCCGCAGTCCTGATGACGAACCCCAGGGAGGGGTAGTCCCCGCAAACGCCCCTCCCATCGCCCGCGCGGGTCACTGGCCCGCCCTCGCTCGGAATCCCCTCCCCGACCCCCGGCGGCCGGGAGGACCCGCGCGGGCCCCCTCCTCCCTCTTTCTTTTCTCACGCCCGGCCGCTGGAGCGGGTCCGGGCCGGACTGAATCAGGCCGACCGCTCTATCTGCTTGTATTCGGATCATCTTTGTCCACCAAGCGGCAACCAGTTGGCGGGGTGATGCGCCGGCACGATGTCGTTCCCCCGACCGGCCCTGCCGCTTTTGCGGCATGGGGCGGAGGGTTTTGCCGTGCTACGTTGCCGTCCGGTCATGCGGTGCGAGCCTTGAGGGCGCACCGGAGGGAGCAAGGGAGCGGCATCATGGCGAAGTCGAGCGGTTTGTCGGGAGTGGTTGCGCTGATGGCGCTGTCGGCCGGCGCGGCGCAGGCGCACACCGGCGTTGGCGCCGTTCACGGGCTGGAGGCCGGGTTCGCGCATCCCCTTCACGGCCTTGATCACCTCCTCGCCATGGTCGCGGCGGGCCTGCTCGCGGCGCAGATCGGCGGCCGCGCCCTGGGGCTCGTCCCGGCGGCGTTTCTCGCCATGCTGGCCGCCGGAGCGGCGATCGCCCTCGCCGGCTGGCCGCTGCCGTTCGTCGAGACCGCCATCGCGCTTTCGGTGGTGGCGATTGCCGGCGCAGCGGCGAGCGGCGTCAGCCCCGGCGCAAGCGCCGCGGCGCTGCTTGCGGGCGGGTTCGCCCTGTTTCATGGCCACGCCCACGGCGCGGAGATGCCGCTCGATATGTCGGGCCTTGCCTACGCGGCAGGCTTCCTCGCCGCATCCGCCGCGCTTATCGGGGCCGGCCTCGCCTTCGGCCGGCTCACCCGGCCGCTGGCCGGCGCCTACGCCACCCGCGCCGCCGCGGCGGCGGCGGCGGCCGCCGGCGTGCTCATCCTCTCCGGCGTCGCCTGCCCGCTCAGGAGAGCGACTCAAGAACGGCGGCGGCGGCATGCTCGCCCGCCGCCCCCGCGCCGTCAAACCACCCGGCCTGTTCGCGGGCGATGTCGGAACTGGCGAAGTGGAGTCGCCCATGGCGTCTCCAGCGGCTCGCTTCGAACAGCGGTTCGAGCCCGACCGGTGTCGCCACCCAGGCGCCACGCGCGAACGGGTCGTTCACCCAGTCGGCAAAATCGCAGGCGAGCATCCGGCTGTTCGGGAACAACCGCGCCGCCTCTTGCGCGACCCATGCCGGATCGTCCGGCCGGTTCTGCGGTCCGGTCAGCCCGAACCCGACGACCAGCATCGCGCCGTCGGGGCCGGCGCGCTCGGCGAATGCGAACTCGATGCCGCTTCCGTCACCCGTCACGAGCGTTCCCACCGGTACGCCCTGGAGCGCCATCCACACCTTGAACGACCGTCCACCGTGCCCCTCGGCAAGTAGCTGTCTGCGCGCCTCGTCGAGCCTGGGGGAAAGGCGAACGTGGGCGAGCTGGTTGATCCCGACCGCGAGGATGGCGTGCGAGCCCGCAATGGAGGATCCGTCCGCCACGTCGACCGTCACGCCTTTCCCGGAGTCAGTCACGGCGGTGACGGGTGATGCGAGCCGCAGGTCCGCGCCGGACGCCGCCAGCATGCGCTCCGCGAGGGTAGCCATGCCGGGCGAGACGGTGTCGGACCAGACATCGATCATCCCGTCCGGATGGCCTTCGCCGTACGCGCAACTCGACAGGAACTCGCTCGCCGCGATCAGGCCGTGATCGCCGTTGCCGGAGACCGTCCACCAAGCCGAACACAGGGCACGAGTCGCCGCCGGTGCGTTGAGCCGGTCGAGATAGTCCGCAAACGTGATCCCTGAGAGCGGGCGGCCCTTCTCGTCTTCACGGCGTCCGGTCTTCAGAAGCGCGCTGTCGGCGGCGATCCGCGCCATGGTGCGCTCGTGCGCGGCCCGGTCGGCTTCCGAGGTTGGTCCGGTGTCATGCACCGCGCCATCGCGCAACCAGCGCCGGTGCGTCACCGGGTGGCGTGGCCGCAGCGCCAGGTCGTGTTCGGCTACCAGCGCCCGGATACGATTATGATAGGGGGTGATCCACGCCCCGCCGAACTCGAGAGGCTCATTGGTTCCCGCAAACGGCTTCAGGTAGCCGCGCCCACCAACACGGTCACGGCCCTCCAGAACCACCACGGGTACGTTGGCCCGTCCCAATGCCGCGGCAGCGGCCGCTCCGGCCATTCCCGCACCGACAATGATCACCGGGTCCATGCGCTCTCCCTCGCGTTCAGTCCAGCGGCGTCCAGATCACCTGGTCGATGCGGGCGGCGCCCGTCGCCAGCATCACCAGCCGGTCGAAGCCCAGCGCCACGCCGGACGCGCGCGGCATGTGCGCCAGCGCGGCGACGAAATCCTCGTCGATCGGATAGCGCTCTCCGTACCGGCGTTCCTTCTCCGCCATCTCCGCCTCGAAGCGGCGGCGCTGTTCGGCTGCGTCGGTGAGTTCGCCGAAGCCGTTGGCGAGTTCGACGCCGCAGACATAGAGCTCGAACCGCTCGCAGAGCCGCGCATCGTCCGCCTTGCGCTCGGCCAGCGCCGCCGCGCAGGCGGGGTAGTCAAAGAGCAGGGTGGGGCGATTGACGCCCAGATTCGGTTCGACGAAGGCGACGAGCAGCTTCGAGAACAGGTCCGACCAGGTGTCGTCGCCGGCGGGTTCGCTCCCGGCGCGGCGCGCTTCTTCCGCCATCGCCTCGCGGATGCCTTCGCCCTCGCGGTCGCGGGTGGACATGAGGTCCCCCCCGGCGTGCCGGGCCCTGGCGTCGGCCACCGTGCGGCGCTCGGGCGCAACCAGCGGATCGCAGGTGCGGCCGCACCATCCCATCGCGCCGATGCCGGTCGTGGCGGCCGCCAGCGCGAGGATCGCCGCCGCGTCGGCCATCACGGCCTCGAGCGGCTCACCGGCGCGATACCATTCCAGCATGGTGAACTCGGGCGCGTGCAGCACGCCGCGCTCGCGGTTGCGGAACACCCGCGCGAAATCGAAGATGCGTGTTTCGCCCGCCGCCAGCAGCTTCTTCGCCGCGAACTCGGGCGAGGTGTGGAGGTAGCGCGTCAGCCGTTCGCCGCCCGGCCCCCGCACCTCCGTCGCCATGGCGTGCAGGTGCGCGTCGTTGCCGGGCGAAAGCTGAAGCGCCCCGCACTCGACCTCGGTGAAGCCCTCCGCCTCGAACATCGCCCGTACCGCGCGCCTGATCCGGCCGCGCGCGGCAAGCAGCGGCCGCCGGTCGGCGTGGCGGACGGCGTCCCACCATGGCGAGGATGCCGCCCCGGAAGCGCCGGAAACCGGACGTTCCCACATGGTTCACTCCCCTCGATCAGCGCCCTTGGCGTTCGCCGGACGTGCTGGTATGACCGCCGCGTCATCCGTAACGCAAACATGAAGAGTGGTGCCGTGGTCAAGGTCATTGCCAGCCAGGTGCGCAAGGGCAACGTGCTCGAAGGCGAAGATTCGAAGCTCTATGTCGTGCTGAGCGCCGAAAACTTCCATCCCGGCAAGGGAACGCCCACGACGCAGATCGACATGCGCCGCATCTCCGACGGCATCAAGGTTTCGGTGCGCTACAAGACAACCGACCAGGTGGAGCGGGCGTTCGTCGAGACGCACGCCTACCAATACCTCTACGAGGACTCCGACGGCTTCGTGTTCATGAACCCGCAGAACTACGAGCAGGTCACGGTGCCGCGCGACGTCATCGGCGATCAGTCCGTCTACCTCACCGAGAACATGGAGGTGATGCTGCAACTGTTCAACGGCGCGCCGATCTCCGTCGAACTGCCGCAGCGCGTCACCCTCGAAGTCACCGAGACGGAGCCGGCGATGAAGGGGCAGACGGCGGCCTCCTCGTTCAAGCCGGCGCTGCTCTCCAACGGCGTGCGCACCAGCGTGCCGCCGCACATCGTCACCGGCACGCGCATCGTGGTGATGACCGAAGACGGCTCCTACGTCGAACGCGCCAAGGACTGACGCTCCCGCCATGACCGCCCGCGCCGGGGAGCGAGCGCTGTCGCCCGCGCTTGTGCTGATGGCGCTGGGGCCGTTCGCGCTCGGTTATTTCTTCGCCTACCTCTATCGCGCGGTGAACGCCGTGGTCGCGCCGGACCTCGTGCGCGACCTCGGGCTCTCGGCCACCGGCCTCGGCTTCCTCACCGCCGCCTACCTCATCGCCTACGCCGCCGCGCAGCTTCCCGTCGGCATGGCGTTCGACCGCTTCGGGCCGCGCCGCGTGCAGGCGGCGATGCTGGCGGTCGCGGCGTGCGGCGCGCTGCTGTTCGCGCTCGCGCCCGGCTTCTGGACGCTGGTGGCGGGCCGGGCGCTCATCGGCGCTGGCTGCGCCGGAAGCCTGATGGCCGGCTTCAAGGCGGTGGCGCTATGGCTTCCCGAACAGCGCCGGCCGCTCGGCAACGCCTGCGTCATGGCGACGGGCGGTCTCGGCGTTCTCACCGCCACGGTGCCCTCCGAGATCGCCGCAAACCTGCTCGGCTGGCGCGGGCTGTTCCTCGTGCTGGCGCTCGCCACGTTCGCCGTGTGCGCGCTGATTTTCCTTGTGGTTCCCGAGAAGCCCGCGCCGGCGACGCGTCCGCTCACGTTGCCGGTTCTGGCGAAGAGCCTCGGCGCCATCTACGCCGACCCTGTGTTCTGGCGGATCGCGCCGCTGGTGGCCACGACCTGCGGCGGACAGATCGCCATCCAGACGCTGTGGGCCGGCCCATGGTTGCGCGACGTCGCCGGGCTTTCGCGCGAGGAGGTGGCGGTGATCCTAGCCTCGATGGCGGCCGGCTTCATCCTCGGCACGCTCACCACCGGCCTCGCCGCCGACCGGCTGGCGCGGCGCGGCGTCAGCCTGCTCGTGATCGCGCCGGCGTTCGTGGTGATCTTCCTCGTCGCGCAGACGCCGCTTGTCTTCAACTGGACCGGCGCGCCCGCTCTGGCGTGGTTCGTGTTCGGCATGTTTGGCCAGGCCGCCATTCTGCTCTACCCCTGGCTCGCCACCTATTTCGGCGGGGTCGCCGCCGCCGGGCGCTCCAACGCGGCGCTGAACGTGCTGGTGTTCTCCGCCGCCTTCTGCGTCCAGTACGCCGTCGGCGTGGTGCTCGACCTGTGGCCGAAGGGGGCGGCGGGCGGCTATGCGCCTGCCGGCTACCAGGTGGCGTTCGGGCTTTGCCTTGCGGTGCAGTCTCTGGCGCTCGTCTGGTTCCTCCTCGGCGTCCCGCGCGAGAGCGCGCGCGCCACAACGGCCGTCGTATGAGCCCGCCGATGACCACGCCCGCGACGACGCCCGATCCCGTCCTCGTCGAGGTGCTGCGCGGCGGCATCGTCGAAAGCCGCCACGAAGGCGCCTACGCGGTGACGGGGCCGGGCGGCGAGCTGATCGCGTCGGCGGGCGACATTCGCCGCCCCGTCTATCCGCGCTCCGCCATCAAGGCGTTCCAGTGCCTCCCGGTGATCGAGTCGGGCGCCGCCGACCGCTTCGGGTTCACCGACGAGGAGATCGCGCTCGCCTGTTCCTCCCACAACGGCGAGGCGCGCCATGTCGCCGTGGCCCGCGCCATGCTGGCGAAGCTCGGCCTGTCGGACGGCGCGCTCGAATGCGGCGTGCACTGGCCGCTCGACGCGGAGGCGCAACGCGCGCTCGCCCGGCTTGGGGAGACGCCGGACCAGGCGCACAACAACTGCTCCGGCAAGCATGCCGGCATGCTGGCGCTGGCGGCCGCCCTCGGCGTCGCCCGCGACGGCTATGTGAACCTCGCGCACCCCGTGCAGCAGCAGGTCGCGCGCGTCATGGGGGAGATGTGCGACGCCGATGTGCTGGCGGCGCCGTGTGGCGTCGACGGCTGCTCGGTTCCCACATGGGCGTTGCCGCTGGAGCGCCTCGCGCTCGGTTTCCAGCGGCTTGCGTCCGGCGAGACGCTTGCGTCCGAACGCGCCGCCGCCTGCCGCCGCATCGTCGACGCCGTGCGCGCGCATCCGTTCATGGTGGCGGGCACGCGCCGCTTCTGCACCGAGGCGATGACCGCCGTGCCGCGCCTCTTCGTCAAGACCGGAGCGGAGGGCGTGTGCTGCGCCGCGGTTCCCCACGCCCGTCTCGGCGTCGCGCTGAAATGCGACGACGGGGCAGGACGGGGCGCGGAGGCGGCGCTCGCCGGCGTCCTTCTCATGCTCGACGTGTGGACCCAAGAGGAACGCGCAGCCCTCGCCCGCTTCGCCCGCTTCCCCTTGCGCAACTGGAAGCGCGCCGAGGGCGGCGAGGTCCGCGCGGTAGTTGCCGGGCGCTCCTGAAGCATCACCCCGCCACGAGCAATCGGCCTGGCGGACCGACGCTCTCAGGCCGCCCGGGTGGCGTCAAAATACTCCTCAAGGTGTTCCATGTTCTCGAACCGCATCCAGCCCTCGTCGGTTTCGGCCTCCACGGTGCCATCGGACAGGACACGGGCGGGTCGGCCGAGCACCACCGTCTCCTCGACGATGTAGAGCACGTCTGCCTCCCCGGCGGGCGGCAGATCCTCGTCCGGCGGCGCTTCGCTCGCCGCAAAGGCGCGGTCCATGAGATCGCCGGCGTGATCGGGAGAGGCGGCCACCACCGTCTCCTCGCTGATTTCCACGGCGTCGGCGGCCGCCTCCTCACGCGGTTCACCCGGTTCGGGTTCAACCGCTTCGGGACTCGAGGCAGGGCTTTCCGCCGCCGGTTCGCCCGCCGGCTCATGGACCGCGGGCCGCCAGGAGGGTTGCGCGTCCGCCTCCACCGTCTCCGCGCCGCGCCCGTCGCCGGAGGCGGCCCAGGCGGCGGAGCCTGCGGCGGCCGCGGTTGTGGCTGCGGCGGCGGTCGCCGCCGGAGGGATATGGGCGCGCTCGGGGAGTTGCGCGCCGGCGGACGCCGGCCGGCGGGCGGCCTCGATGGCGTCCACCACGGCGAACAGGGCGGCGGTGACGGAGGCAAGGCCAAGCATGACGAAGCCGCCCGAAATCAGGATCGCCGCGGTTTCGAGCGTCAGGCCGATCACCACGTTGGCGGCGTTGGTGAGCACCATCAACCCCACGGCCACGCCGGCGGCGATCAGCGCGATGGAAATGGCGTAGAGAATTGCTTTCATCGTGAACCCCTTCCCGGACCGCGCAAGACGGGCGGCCCTCACCCTGGGCGAAGCGAATCAGCGGCCCTGCACAGCGCGCCGTCGCAATTACTTTCAACGCCTGAATGTTAGCAATTCGTTAGCCATGCCGGTTAACCGGCTGGATTGCGGCCGCTCACCCCAGCTCGATCTCGCCCTCGACGACGTGGTCGAGGCCGATTTCGGGGGCGGAGATCACGGCGCGCACCTTGATCATCCCGGCCGGCTTGCCGGAGGCGCGCACCGCGTCCTCGATCTTCTGCTGCGAGGTGACGCCGACCTGCTTCAGGAACTTGCGCATCGACATGTTGAACCTGTCGCTGTCGTTCATCGCGTGAGCCTCCCCGGGACGAAACCTGATCCTACTCGTAAACGATCCGCGGCGGCGACGGCGCCGCGCCCTCGGCTGAGATCGCCGCCCAGACCTGCTCCGCCATGGCGCGGTAGATCGCCGTGTGGGGCGAGCCGGGTTCGGTGGCGACGATGGGCTGGCCGGCATCGGAGCGCTCCCGCAAGACCGGATCGAGCGGCACCTCGCCCAGGAAGGGCACGCCCAGCTTCTCCGCTTCCGTCCGCGCGCCGCCGTGTCCGAAAATGTCGTGCCGGCCGCCGCAATCGGGGCAGACGAAGTAGCTCATGTTCTCGACGATGCCGAGGATCGGGATCGAAACCTTCCGGAACATGGCGATGCCGCGCCTGGCGTCGATCAGCGCGAGATCCTGCGGCGTCGAGACGATCACCGCGCCGGAAAGCGGCGTCTGCTGGGCGAGCGTCAGTTGCGCGTCGCCGGTGCCGGGCGGCATGTCCACCACCAGCACATCGAGATCGCCCCACGCCACCTCGCGCAGCATCTGCTGCAGCGCCGACATCACCATCGGACCGCGCCAGATCATCGCGGTGGTCTCCTCGACGAGGAACCCGATCGACATGGCCTGAAGGCCGTACTTGGCGATCGGCTTCAGGATGCGCGAGCCAGGCTCCGCCGCCTCGGGTTTCTCGGTGATGGCGAGCAGCCGCGGCAGCGAGGGGCCGTAGATGTCGGCGTCGAGGATGCCGGCGCGCGCGCCGATGGAGGCGAGCGCCAGCGCCAGGTTCACCGCCGTCGTCGATTTGCCGACGCCGCCCTTGCCGGAGGCGACGGCGATGATGTGCTTCACGCCGGGCGCCGGCTGCCCGGCGGCGCGCGTCGGGCGGGGCCGGGCGGCCTGTTGCGGCCCCGGACGGGGGGACGACGGCGTGGCTTCCGCCGTCAGCGCGACGATGGCGCGCTTCACGCCCGGCAGGACCGAGACGCGGCGCTCGGCTTCCTTGCGGACCGGTTCGAGCTCGCGGGCGCGCTTCGGGTCGATGGTGATGGCGAACACCACTTGCCCGTCGCGCACCGACACGGCGGAGACGAGACCGTCGGCGACGATGTCGCTGCTGGCGCCAGGTAGCGTCAGGCCGCGCAGGGCGGAGAGCACGGCATCCCGGTCCATGGAGGTCATTGGCGATCCCGTTCGCCCCGCACGAGGGGGCGGGACGCCTTTCGATCAGCGCGACGGCGGACGGCGCCCGCCGAGCTCGGAGGTGATCTCGGCGGCGATCGCGGCGACCGTCTGCCCGAGAACAGGAATACGCTGGTCGGTCAATCGCGCCGTTGGCCCGGAGACCGAGAGGCCGGCCAGCGGGAGGCCATGCTCGTCGTACACCGCGCTCGCCACGCACCGCAGACCGATGGCGTACTCCTCGTTGTCCACGGCATAGCCGCGCTCGCGCACCACCGCAAGCTCGCGCCGGAAGTCCTCGGGCGTAAGGATGGTGTTGTTCGTTTCCCGGCGCATGTCGAGACCGGCGATGATCTTGTCGGCCTCGGCGGCGTCCAGCGAACTGATGATCGCCTTGCCGATGCCGGAGCAGTGCATCTGCGCCCGCCCGCCGGGGCCGGCGATGGCGCGCATCATCTTCTGGCACTCGACCTGCGCCAGATAGACGATCTCGCCGCGATCAGCGATGCCGAGGTTCACCGTCTCGCCGGACTGCTCCATCATCCGGCGCATATAGGGGCGCGCGATCGCCACGATGTCGCGCGAGCGCAGGAAGGTCGAGCCGATGCGGAACGACTGCACGCCGATAGCCCACGTCGCACGCTCATTGTCGAAGCGAACGTAGCGTTCGTTCTGAAGCGTGGTCAGAAGCCGATGCGCGGTGGAGTTGGGCAGGCCGACTTCCTGCGCCACTTCCGACAGCGACATGCCTTGCGGATGGTAGGACAGCGCGTTGAGAAGCCTGAGCGCGCGGCTCAGCGACTGGACCTGACCGGAGGCCCGCAAGGCTTCCTTGCTTGGCACCCGCACGTCCGACCGGCGGTCGTTCTGGTCGACGCGTCCACGAACAGTGTTGTCGAGCATCGGGCGGTCCTCGTTTCAATGCAGGTTTATACCGGATCGCGTCTGGCGCGGATCACAAGGCATTGACGAGGCCGGCTCGCCTTGCATCCTCCACAGCGGCGGTAAAGACCTGCATTACGACTGCGCCAGTGCAGCGCCGACCGCCTGACGAAGTTCCGGCAGAAGCTCGCCCTCAAACCACGGGTTCCGCTTGAGCGAGGCGTTGTTTCGCCACGACGGGTGGGGCAAGACGAAGACGCGCGGCCGGCCTGCGGCGCGGGCGATGTCGCGCCAGCGCGCCACGGTTTCCCAGAGGCGCTCGGCGCGCGCCGGAGACACATGCCAGACATGGGCGGAACGGCCGAGCGCGACCACCAGCTCGATCCGCGGCATCGCGGCCAGAAAACGCGCCCGCCAGAGCGGCGCGCACTCCCGGCGCGGCGGCAGGTCTTCGCCGCGGACGCCCTGACCGGGATAGCAAAATCCCATTGGCAGGATGGCGACGCGGGCGGCGTCGTAAAAGATGTCCGGACCAATGCCGAGCCAGCCGCGCAGGCGCTCGCCGGAGGGGTCCGTGAACGGCCGTCCGCTGGCGTGCACGCGGGTTCCCGGCGCCTGTCCGGCGATCAGCAGGCGAGCCGTCTCCGACACCTGAAACACCGGCCTCGGCTCATGCGGCAACTGCTCGCCGCGCGGCGTCTCCACACAGACGCGGCAGGCGCGGGCGGTGGCGGCGAGCGCGTCGAGTTCGCTCATGCCGCAGCGCTTGGCCGGGCCGACACCGCCACGTGCCAGCGGGCGAGCGCAGGGCGCGCGGGACCGATCGCAAACCTCGCCACGCGCATGAAGTCCACCGTACACAATGCCGTGATGTCGGCGATGGTGAACCGGTCGGCGGCCACGAAGGGCGTTTCGCCGAGCCTTTCCTCCAGCCGGTCGAGCATGGTTTCGGCGCGTATCCGGTTGATTTCCCCCCACTCGGGCAGCTGCGGGTTTTCCAGCGCCGCCATCTTCGGGTTGGTGTGCCGGAACGTCTGCATGACGGGCACGAGCAGATCATTCTCGATCCGGCGCTGCCACATCTCGACCAGCGCGATCTCGCGCGCGCCAACGCCGAACAAGGGCGGGTCCGGCTGCAGCGCATCCACATACCGGCATATGGCGACCGTCTCCACGATCACCGCGCCGTCGTCGAGACGCAGGAACGGCACGCGCGCCGATGGATTGAGCCTCAGCATCTCCGGCGTCTTGTGCTCGCCGGTCATGATGTCGATCTGCCGCCGTTCGACGTCGACTCCCTTCTCGGCGAGGAAAATCCGCACCCGTCTCGGGTTCGGCGCTCTTTTGTCTTCGTAGAGTTGCACGAGAGATCTCCATTGACGAAACGTCGCGCACGTCCAGGCCGTTCCACCGCCGGTCCCCTTGACCTTGACGGACCGGCGCAAGCGAAGCATCGAGCCGCGCCGGCCAACCAGGCGCGCCGGCGGTCGCCGCCTCGCCGCCATCGCGCGGCGGCGACGCGCGACGTTCAGGCCGGTCCCGAGACGGCGGCCTCGGCGAACGTCGCCATGCCGTTGTGCGCGGCGACCGCCGCCTTGACGATGCCCGCCGCCACCACCGCGCCGGACGCCTCGCCCAGCCGCATCCCGAGATCGAGGAGCGGCGATTGGCCCAGACGTTCGAGCAACGCGCCGTGCGCCGGTTCCGCCGAGCGATGCGCGAACAAACAGTGGTCGACGCCGTCGGGCCGCAGGGCGGCGACGATCGCGGCCGCCGACGTGGCCACATAGCCGTCCACCACCACGGGGATGCGTTGCAGCCGCGCGGCGATGATGGCTCCGGTCATCGCCGCGATCTCGCGCCCGCCGAGGCAGGCGAGCACCGCCAGCGGATCGCCCCGCCGGGCGGCGTGGCGGGCGACGGCCTCCTCCACCACCGCGACCTTGCGGGCGAGCGCCTCGCCCTCGACGCCGGCGCCCGGGCCGACCCAGCCCGATGCGGACCCGCCGAACAGGGCGGCGGACATGGCGGCGGCGGCGGTGGTGTTGGCGATGCCCATCTCGCCGATCGCCAGAAGGTCGATCTCGCCGTGCACCGCCTGCATGCCGTAGGCCATGGTGGCGACGCACTCGGCGTCCTGCATGGCGGGGCCGAGCGTGAAGTCGCGGGTCGGGATGTCGAGGGCAAGTTCAAAGACCCTGAGGCCGATCCCGAACGCCTTGCAAAGCTGGTTCACCGCCGCGCCGCCGTTGCGGAAGTTCGCCACCATCTGCGCGGTGACGGCGGACGGGTAGGCGGAAACGCCCCGCGCCGCGACGCCGTGATTGCCGGCGAACACCGCGGCGAGCGTCTTGTCGGCGGATGGGCGAGCCTTGGCTTGCCATCCCGCCATCCATTCGGCAATGGTTTCGAGGCGGCCAAGCGAGCCCTTCGGCTTGGTCAGCTCGTCGTTGCGCGCCCGCGCCGCGGCGGCCGCCGTCTGATCGAACGCCGGCATGGCGGCGACGAGGCCGCGGATATCGTCGAAGGGCGCCGTCGGGGCGGGCTCATGCATGGTTCGGGACTCGCGAACGCGGGAACAGGCGTTCGCTATAGCCGGAAGGCGCAGGCAGGCAAACGGGTGAGACGTGCCGTCACGGCTGGATGATCTCAGGGCGGCGCTGATCTTCGGGTCGCGGCTGCCGGTTACCGGTCCGGAGCCGTTCCCGCCGCTGGCGCGGGCGCTGCGGCTGTTTCCGCTGGCGGGGGCGGTCACGGCGGGTGTGGCGGCTGTGGCGCTCGCCGCCCTCGCCGCCGCCGGGCTGCCGGCTCTGCCGGCCGCCGTGTGCGCCGTCGCCGCCCAGATCATGCTCACCGGCGCGCTGCACGAGGACGGGCTCGCCGATTTCGCCGACGGCGTGGGCGGCGGGCGCACGCTCGAAGCGCGGCTCGCCATCATGCGCGACAGCCGCACCGGCGCCTACGGGGTGCTGGCGCTGGTTCTCGCCGTGCTGGCGCGCGTGGCCGCGCTGGCGGCGATCCTCGACGCCGCCGGCGTCATCGCGGCGGGGGCCGCGCTGGTGGCGGCGGCGGCGGTGTCGCGCGTCCTCCCGGTGGCCCTTCTGCGCCGGCTCGATCCAGCGCGCGCCGAAGGCCGTTCGGCCGAGGCGGGACGGCCCTCCACGGCCGCTCTGCGCGAGGCGGCGGGCTGGGCGCTTCTCGTCTGCGCGCCGACGCTGATCCCGGCCTTCGGCACGCTGGCGATGATTGCGGCCATCCTCGGCGCGCTCTGCGCCTACGGGTTCGTCGAAACCGTGAGCCGCCGCCAGCTCGGCGGGCAGACGGGCGACGCAGCCGGAGCGGCGCAGCAGCTCGCCGAGGTCGCAACCCTGCTGGCGCTGGCGGCCGCAGGGGGATAAGCTACCGGCCGTCCGGAAACGCGCAGTTTCGGCGGTGCCGGCAATCGGGCGGTAACGCCGCGCGTGCGATCCTCCCCACATCAAGGAGTGCATCCCGTGATTGCGCCACCGACCCGCCGCGCCGCTCTCCTCTCAAGCTTCGCCGCCGCCGGGATGCTCACGCTTCCACGCCGGGCGCGCGCGGTGTCCTATCAGGTCAAGGCAGGCAAGGACGGCCACTTTGTCGTCAAGGCCGCCATCGAGAACACCGAAGTCGACGCGATCATCGACACCGGAGCGAGCGCGGTCGTTATCCCGGCCGAGGTGGCGGACCGAGCCAGGTTACTGATGCGACCGTCGGACTTCACGATTCCGGTCAGCACCGCCAACGGCATGGCGAAGGCCGCCCGGGTCAGCCTGCGGCGGGTGGAGATCGGCAACATCCGGGTGCGCAACGTCGAGGCGCTGGTGATGCCCAAGGGAGCGCTCGACGTCACCCTGATCGGCATGTCGTTCCTGTCGCGACTCAAGGGATTCAAGATGGAAGGCGGGATTCTCGTCCTCGACAATTGAGACGCCAGCCGGCTGTCGCAAACGGACCGGATGACGCAAACAGGCCAGAGCACGCCGCTTTCCTGTCTGGTCAGGCGGCGCATCGCAGACAATATGCTCTTATTCCGGATAGAGTTCCCTTGCACGACACAAACCCGATGACCGTTCATACGCGCCTCGACATCGAAACCCCTTGCGTCAAGGTGTGCGTTCTCGATCCCGATACCGGCTTCTGCGTCGGGTGCGGGCGCACGCGCGGCGAGATCGCGGGCTGGCTCGGCTACTCCGCCGAAACTCGACGCGGCATCATGAGCGGTCTGCACGAGCGCGTCGCCGGCCTGACCCGCATGAAGCGCCGCAAGGGCGGCGCCCGCGGCCGCCGCGGCGGCGGGGCGCTCTGAATCCGCGCCTCGTCCCCGTCCGCGGCGTTTTCACCTTGCGAGCGTTTGGATCTATGGTCGTCGCGGGGGCCCCCGCCGCGGGGCCGGGGGCGAAATAGAAGAGCGCCCCAAAAACACAGGCCCCCGAGAGGCACCCCCCCCCCCCCGCCCAAAGCCCGCCCCGCGGCGCGCCGATGCGCTCTTCCGTCTCCCGCCAATTCCCAGGAGCCGCCATGCTGCCAGCCCCCCGCGCCGACCTGAAGCCGAACACGGCCGAGTACGAGCAAATCCCGCTCGTGAAGCCCACGGGCTTTCGCGAGTACGATGCGCGATGGCTTTACGAGACGGAGATCAACCTCTACGGCGTGCAGGCGCTGGGGCTCGGGCTCGGCACGTATCTGCACGAGCGGGGCGTGCGGCCGCACATCGTCACCGGCCACGATTTCCGCTCCTACTCGATGGCGATCAAGCAGGCGCTCACCGTGGGGCTGATGGCTTCGGGCTGCACCGTGTACGACATCGGGCTGGCGCTCTCGCCGATGGCCTATTTCGCGCAGTTCGCCCTCGATGTGCCGGCGGTGGCGATGGTGACGGCTTCCCACAACGACAACGGCTGGACCGGCGTCAAGATGGGCTGCGACCGCCCGCTGACCTTCGGCCCGGAGGAGATGACGGCGCTGAAGGAGATCGTGCTCGGCGGCAAATGGAAGCTGCGCTCCGGCGGCAATCTCGTCCACGTCGCCGGCCTTGCGGACCGCTACATCGAGGACCTCGCCAGGGGCGGCAGGATCAAGCGCAAGCTCAAGGTGGTGGCGGCGTGCGGCAACGGCACGGCGGGCGCGTTCGCCCCGCGCGCGCTGCAGGCCATCGGCTGCGAGGTGGCTCCCCTCGACTGCGATCTCGACTTCACCTTTCCGCGCTACAATCCCAATCCCGAAGACCTGGAAATGCTGCACGCCATCGCGGCCGAGGTGAAGGCGACCGGCGCGGACGTTGGCCTCGGCTTCGACGGCGACGGCGACCGCTGCGGCGTGGTGGACAACCTCGGCGCCGAGATCTTCGCCGACAAGGTGGGCGTGATGCTGGCGCGCGACATGTCCATGCTGCACCCTGGCGCGACGTTCGTGGTGGACGTGAAGTCCACCGGGCTTTTCGCCACCGACCCGGTGCTGAAGAAGAACGGCGCCAGGACCGACTACTGGAAGACCGGCCATTCCTACATGAAGCGGCGCACCAACGAGCTCGGCGCCATCGCCGGGTTCGAGAAGTCGGGCCACTACTTCCTCAGGCCGCCGTTCGGTCTCGGCTACGACGATGGCCTCGCCTCCGCCATCGCCGTGGTGCGGATGCTCGATCGCGCCGGCGCGAAGACCATGGCCGGGCTCTACGCCGACCTGCCGAAGACCTACGGCTCGCCCACCATGTCGCCGCATTGCGCCGACGAGAAGAAGTACGGCGTCGTCGAGAGGGCGACCGCGCACTTCGAGGCGCTGGCGAAGCAGGGCGGCTCGCTCGCCGGCCAGAGGATCGTGAACCTCGTCACCGTGAACGGCGTGCGCGTGACGCTGGCCGACGGCACCTGGGGGCTGGTGCGCGCCTCCTCCAACAAGCCGGAGCTGGTGGTGGTGTGCGAAAGCCCGGTGTCGGAAGCGCAGATGCGGGCGATGTTCGCCGAGATCGACGGCCACCTGAAAACATACCCCGAGGTCGGCGCGTACAATCAGAAGATCTGAACGGCCCCGATTACGCCGCGCGGGCTGCCGCGGCGCAGGTGCGGGCGGCGATCACCGCCTCGCGCGCCTTGAGAAGCAGGGCAAGCCCGGCGCTCTCCCGGTGCGCGCCCTCCGACAGGATACGGCGGAACAGCCGCCCGCCCGGTTCCCCGTGATAGAGGCCGAGCAAGTGCCGGGCGATGCGTGCAAGCGGCACGCCGCGGGCGAGCTCACGCTCGACGAAGGGGATGAAACGGTCGAGCGCCTCGTCGCGCGTGGTCACCGCGGCGGGCGCACCGTGGAAGGCCGCGTCAACGCCGGCCAGCAGCCAGGGCCGCTCGTAGGCCGCGCGCCCCAGCATCACGCCGTCGAGCGGCGGCGTGTGCTGTTTCGCCTCGGGGAGCGACGCCAGTCCGCCGTTGAGGTGGATGGCAAGGTTTGGCCGCTCCGCCTTCAGGCGATGCACGCGGGCGTAATCGAGCGGCGGCGTCTCCCGGTTCTCCCGGGGCGACAGACCGTTGAGCCAGGCCTTGCGGGCGTGGACGATGAAGGTTTCGCAGCCCGCCTCCGCCACCACCGCCACGAACCGCGACAGCGATTCTTCCGTGTCCTGATGATCGACGCCGAGACGGCACTTCACCGTCACCGGCA
>DAIODI010000023.1:0-21063 GCA_036746875.1 Aestuariivirgaceae bacterium
TCGACAGCGGCCCGCGCACCGTGCGTATGGCCGATAATGTCAGCGACGCCGAGGCGAACAACGCCATCGCCGCAATGAAGGAAGCGGTGAAGGCGTTGCGGTAGATGTTTAGAGTAACGCGCCTTCGAATGAATCCGGATTGTGCGACTGCGAAGTATTTGAACCATTCCTCGGGTGAGAAGAGCTTATAGATGTTGCCGATAGCTCTCCAGAGTTCGTCGAGTATTCTGGCGGCGGCGGTGCGGAGATGAGCCTTGAGCTTACAGCGGAATCCGATCAGGTTGCATCGTAACCCGCGGCGCTGAAGTCGTTGGCGCACTCGGCGGGCGGGAAGAGGTCGAGGATGCGGCCGACGGCGTCCCAGAGGCCGCCAAGGTTCGTTCGGCGGCCGTTCTCAGCAGCGCCTTGAGCTTGGCGAAGGCATCCTCGATGGGATTGAAGTGTGGGCTGTAGGGAGGGAGGGAGGTAGCTCAGGTCCGCCCCCGCCGCCTCGATCATCTCGGGTACGCGCCGCCCTTTGAGGCTGGACAGATTGTCCATGATGACGATGTCGATGTGGAAGAAGCCGGTCGGACAGGCCTTGAACGGCTTCTTCGTCGGCTTGTCGCCTTCGATGTCGGGCAGACGGCCGACGCCATGCCGTTGCAGGCATCGATGCAAGGACGAGCGCGACAGATGCGGGATGGTCGGCTGCAAGGCGTAAAGGCAGTCGTCGAGCGCCGAGAGCGTGCGCCGACGAAAAGCGAGGGACTGTCGACTTCGGCTCCTTTGGCCCGGTCGGCAGATCGGCCACCGCCGTCCGCTTCTTCCATTTCGCCACCGTCTTCGGGTTGATGCCGTAGCGCCTGGCCAGCGCGCTCAGGCTCTCTTGACTATGCTGTATCGCTCGACGGACCGCCTCTGTCGTGGTGGCGCTCGCGTGAAGAACCTGGCCCACAGCGCTTGCCTCCATTCGACGGAAAAGATCGAACCGTCAAACCCCGGGATAAAAACCCAGTACGCCGAGCCGTCCTGCCTCGTGAAGCGGTAGCGGCCGTCCTCACCCATCACGGCCTTCAGGTCGACGCCGGGATACCGGACTTCGTCGCCGCGCGTGCGGTCGCCGACGACGAGCAGCAGCACGTCCCGGTCTGTGCGGTTGACGAACCGGTGCGCCTCTCCGCCGGCGGGATGGCGCCCGGTCTGTTTGGCGCCGCCGTATCCGCGGGCAAGGTGCGCTCACACGGTGATCTGGCTTCCCACTTCGATCACCCGGTCGGTCGGCAGGCCGAAGTAGTGGCTGGCGTCGTCGGCGTTGCGGGCGAGGGCGATGAACAGCTTGTCCTGCCACAACGGCATGCCGCCGTGGCGCGAGGCGCGCACATTGCGCCGCGACAGGAAGAACGAGGTGGACATGAGGTCGAACCGGTGGCCGGCCTTGCGCGCCAGCCGCAGGATCTTCGGTACGTTCGGCGTCTCCATGAAGCCGAAGCTCGCCACCAGCCGGGTGAAATGCTCGCCCAACGGCTCGAACTTCAACCGGTCGGCGTCGGCCACGCGCGGCAGATCGCTCGCCCTGATGGTCAGCACCACGTTTGTCTCGTGCAGCACCTTGTAGTGCTTGAGGCTGTGCAGCAGCGCGGTCGGCGCGCTTTCGGGGTCGGAGGTGAAGAACACCGCCGTCCCCGGCGTCACATGCGGGGTACGCCGTTCCAGCTGGCGCACGAGATCGGCCAGCGGCACTTCCGAGGCGCGGGTCTTGTCGAACAGAATCCGCGAGCCGCGCCGCCATGTCCACATCACGACGACGATCAGCGCGCCCAGCGCCAGCGGCGCCCACCCGCCGTGCAGGATCTTGAGGGCGTTGGCGCCCAGGAAGATCACGTCGATGGCGAGCAGCGGCAGCATCACCGCCAGCGTCCTCCACAGCGGCCACGACCAGACGCGCCAGATGACGAAGATCGCCATCGTCGTGGTGACGACCATCGTGCCGGTGACGGCGATGCCGTAGGCGGTGGCGAGATTGGAGGACGTGCCGAACATCGCCACCAGCGCGATGACGCCGGCGAGCAGCAGCCAGTTCACCTGCGGAATGTAGATCTGCCCGGCGTGCGTATCGGAGGTGAAGCGGATTTCCATGCGCGGCAGAAGGCCGAGCTGGATCGCCTGGCGGGTGAGCGAATAGGCGCCGGTGATGACGGCCTGGCTTGCAATGATGGTCGCCGCCGTGGCGAGGATCACCATCGGCAGAAGCGCCCAGCCCGGAACCAGCAGGAAGAACGGATTCCCGATCGCCGCCGGGTTCGACAGCAGCAGCGCCGCCTGGCCCATGTAGTTGAGCGCGAGCGCCGGCAGCACCACCGCCGACCACGCCACCCGGATCGGCCGTTTGCCGAAATGGCCGAGATCGGCGTAGAGCGCCTCCGCCCCGGTGACGGCCAGAAACACCGCGCCCAGCGCGATCAGGCCGGCCTCGCCGTGCGAGGCGAGAAAGGCGACAGCGTAGTGCGGGCTGAACGCCTTCACGATGCCGGGATAGTCGAAGATGTGCAGAAGCCCCGCGATCGCCATGGCGATGAACCAGACGAGGGTGATCGGGCCGAAGAACGCGGCGACGGCGGCGGTGCCGTGCGACTGGACGAGAAACAGCGCGACGATGATGGCGATGGTGAGCGGCAGGACGTAGGGCTCGAACGACGGGGTGACGAGCTTCAGTCCCTCCACCGCCGACAACACCGAAATCGCCGGCGTGATGATGGCGTCGCCGTAGAACAGCGCCGCCCCGATCATGCCGAGCAGCGGGATGAGGACGAGGTTCTTGCCCATCACCGACTGCGCCAGCGCCATGCGCGAGAGCGTGCCGCCCTCGCCGCGGTTGTCGGCGTTGAGCAGGATGACCACGTACTTCACCGTGACGACGAGTATCAGCGCCCACAGGATGAGGGACAGCACGCCGAGCACCATCGGCTCGCTGATTGCGCCGTCGTGGCGCATGGCCGCCGCCACCGCCTCGCGCATGGCGTAAAGCGGGCTGGTGCCGATGTCGCCATAGACGACGCCGATGGAGCCGAGCGTGAGCAGCCAGAAGCCGGAAGGGCCGGTGTCGCCCCGGGTGTCACCCGCGGTGGAGGCGGACCGGCCGCCGTCGCCGTCTTGCATCGTGGGGTTCCCGGTTGCGGCGGCGCGGCAGGACGCGACGCCTGTGGACCCGAAGCATCTTCAGAAAAGATGCTACCGCATCCTCCCGCCGAGTGGATACCGCTTGGCGGAAAGCGATCATGCAAAACGCCAGCGACAGCGCGGCCGGCCTGATGCGATCGGGTCGGAGTCCGCTTCAGCGGGCGAGGCGGTTCACGCCGCCCGGAACAACTTCCACCGCTTCGGCCGGAACGCGAGGCGTGACCCTACCGTCGCCGAATGCCCCGCCGGCAGGTCGATCTCCACCTTGTGGTTGCGCGGGCCGACCGCGATCTCGGCGCGGCGGTGGCTGACGACGCGGCGGATCGAGGTGACCGCGCCGGCGATGCAGCCGCCGCAGCCGTCCGTCAGCTCCACATCGTGCGGGCGAAAGCACAGCACGTGCGCTCCGTCCGCCGAACCCGGCGCGCGCACCCCGATGGTGCGGTCATCGAGGAACAGGTCGCCGGTTTCGGCGCGCACCGGCAGGCGGGATGATTCGCCAATGAAGCCGTAGACGAACAGGCTCGCCGGATCGTCGTACACGGTGTCGGGGTCGGCGGTCTGTTCGATGCGCCCGTTCGCCATAACCACCACCCGGTCGGCGAGCTCCAGCGCCTCCTCCTGGTCGTGGGTGACGAACACCGTGGTGTGTCCCGTGCGCTCGTGGATGTCGCGCAGCCAGCGGCGAAGGTCGCGGCGCACCTGCGCGTCGAGGGCGCCGAACGGCTCGTCAAGCAGCAGCACGCGCGGCTCGCGGGCGAGCGCGCGCGCCAGCGCCACGCGCTGGCGCTGGCCGCCCGAGAGCTGCGTGGGGAAGCGCCTCTCCAGCCCGTTGAGCTGCACGAGGTCGAGGAGATCGAGCACGCGCTTGCGAATTTCGCTGTCGGACGGGCGCCGCGCCCTTGGCCGCACCCGCAAGCCGAAGGCGATGTTCTCGAGCACCGTCATGTGCCGGAACAGCGCGTAGGACTGGAACACGAAGCCGATGTTGCGCTCGCGCACGGGAAGGCTGGCGGCGTCCTCGTCGCCGAACCGGATTTCTCCGCCGGTCGGGCGCTCAAGCCCGGCGATCAGACGCAGCAGCGTGGTCTTGCCCGACCCCGAAGGCCCGAGCAGCGCCAGAAGCTCGCCCGCGCGGATATCGAGGTCGATCGAGGCGACCGCCGCCACGTCGCCGAACGATTTCGTCAGGCCACGGACGGTGAGGTCGAGGGAAGGACGGTCAAGTCCGATGCCTTGCAGCAAGTTCGTCTCCATGGCGCCATTCGAGGAAGGATTTGAGCGCCAGCGTCACCAGCGCCAGCGAGGCGAGCAGCGAGGCGACCGCGAAGGCCGCCGCGAAGGCGTACTCGTTGTAGAGGATCTCCACGTGCAGGGGCATCGTGTTGGTCTCGCCGCGGATGTGGCCCGAGACCACCGACACCGCGCCGAACTCGCCCATGGCGCGCGCGTTGCACAACAGCACGCCGTAGAGCAGACCCCACCGGATGTTGGGCAGCGTCACCTTGAGGAACATCCTGAACGGGGAGGCGCCAAGCGACAGCGCCGCCTGCTCGTCGTCTGAACCCTGCTCCTGCATCAGCGGGATCAGCTCGCGGGCGACGAACGGAAAGGTGACGAAGATGGTGGCGAGCACGATACCGGGCACGGCGAAGATGATCTGGATGTCGTGCGCGGCGAGCCATGGTCCAAGCAACCCTTGCGCGCCGAACAGCAGCACGAACACCAGCCCCGAGATCACCGGCGACACCGAGAACGGCAGGTCGATCAGCGTGCTGAGCAGGCTCTTGCCGGGGAACTCGAAGCGGGCGATCGCCCAGGCCGCCGCCACGCCGAAGACGAGATTGGCGGGGACGGCGATGGCGGCGATCAGCAGCGTGAGCCGCATCGCGGCGACGGCGTCGGGCTCGGCGAGCGCGGCGACGTAGGCCTCGAGCCCCGCCCGCAGCGCCTCGACGAAAACCGCCGCCAGCGGCAGCGCCAGAAAGACGCCGAGGTAGAGGGCGACCGCGGCGATGAGCGTCCAGCGCACGCCTGCCGGCTCGCCCGTCACGTCGTCGTGGGCGTCACGCATGACCCAGCCTCCGGCGGCTCCAGGCCTGGAGCAGGTTGATGGCGAGCAGCAGCGCGAACGAGATGGCCAGCATGGCGGCGGCGACGGCTGTGGCCCCGGCGTAGTCGAACTCCTCCAGCCGGATCACGATCAAAAGCGGCGCGATCTCGGACACGTAAGGGATGTTGCCGGCGATGAAGATGACCGAGCCGTACTCGCCGACCGCGCGGGCGAACGCCAGCGTCACGCCGGTGAGCCACGCCGGGAGAATGGCGGGGAGCACGACGCGCCAGAAGGCGAGGCGGCGCGATGCGCCGAGCGTGGCGGCGGCCTCCTCGGTTTCGCGGTCCACCTCGGCGATCACCGGCTGGAGCGTGCGCACCACGAACGGCAGCCCGATGAACACCAGCGCCACAAGGATGCCAAGCGGCGTGTAGGCCACCTTCACGCCGAGCGGAGCAAGCAGCTGGCCGATCCAGCCGTTTGGCGCATAGAGCGCGGTGAGCGCGATGCCCGCCACCGCGGTCGGCAGGGCGAACGGCAGGTCGATGAGCGCGTCCATGAGGCGGCGGCCGGGGAAGCGGTAGCGCACCAGCACCCACGCGCAGGCCAGCCCGGCGACGGCGTTGATCGCCGCGGCGGCGGCGGACACGCCGAAGCTCACCTCAAGCGCGCTCACCACGCGTTCGTCGGTGACGACCCGCCAGAACTCCCCGATCCCCAGGCTCGACGCCTTGAGCAGAAGAGCCGCGAGCGGGATCAGCACGATCAGCGACAGCCACGTCAGCGTGACGCCGAGCGCCAGCCCGAACCCGGGCAGGACGCTCGGCTGCCTGAACGATGGGAGGACGATCGTCGCAGGCGTTGTCATGGTCAGTTGGTGGGCTTGTAGATGCGATCGAAGACGCCGCCTTCGCCGAAGTGCTCGGGCTGCACCTTCGCCCAGCCGCCGAACTGCGGGTCGTCGATCGACACGAGCTTCACCTCGCCGAAGCGGGCGAGATCGGCCTTGTCGGCGAACTCCGGCTTCTGCGGCCGGTAGAAGTGCCTGGCCGCAAGCCTCTGGCCCTCCGGACTGTAGAGCCAGCCGAGATAGGCTTCCGCGAGCTTGCGCGTGCCGCGCTTGTCGACGTTGGCGTCCACCACCGCCACCGGCGGCTCGGCCCTGATCGACAGCGACGGCGTGACGATCTCGAACTTGTCCTGGCCCAGCTCGTCGAGCGCCAGGAACGCCTCGTTCTCCCAGGTGATCAGCACGTCGCCGATCTCGCGCTGGACGAACGTCGTGGTGGAGCCGCGCGCGCCAGTGTCGAGCACCGGAACGTTGCGGTAGATTTGCGTCACGAACTCCTCAGCCCTTGTCTGGTCGCCGCCGTTCTGCGCCGCGCCGTAGGCCCACGCAGCGAGATAGTTCCAGCGCGCGCCGCCCGAGGTCTTCGGGTTCGGGGTGATCACCTGCACGCCCGCCTTCACCAGGTCGTTCCAGTCCTTGATGCCCTTGGGGTTGCCCTTGCGCACCAGGAACACGATGGTGGAGGTGTAGGGCGTCGAGCCGTTGGCGAACTTCGACTTCCAGTCCGGCGACAGCTTGCCGGCCCTGGCGATGGCGTCGATGTCGGCGGCGACCGCCAGCGTCACCACGTCGGCCTCCAGTCCGTCGATCACCGAGCGGGCCTGCTTGCCGGAACCGCCGTGCGAGGTCTTGATGGAGACGGTCTCGCCGGTCTCCTTCTTCCAGTGCTCGGCGAAGGCGGCGTTGTAGTCCTTGTAGAGCTCGCGCGTCGGATCGTACGACACGTTGAGCAACTCAACCGATCCGGCGTAGGCCGGCGGCGCCAGCGACGGGCTGGCGGAGGCGAGCGCCGCAAGCGCGGCGGCGGCGAGGAAGGTTCTGCGAAGCATCTGTCTCTCCTGATATCGAAAGGCGCAAATCCGCCCGGTTCGTCCCGCCGGCTGACGGAACGGTGTGGAAGTTCTGCAAAACGAACGACTGGAGGGTCAGGCCGGACGGCGGCGACGGCGACGCGGTTGCGGCGGGTCGTGCGGCTCCGCGACGGCGAGCAACATCAGCTCGCTGCTACAGCTTTCCGAAGGCGACGCCTTCGTGAACAGAAACGACCTCACACGGGCAAGCAGCGCCTGAAGGGTGAACACCGAAGCCTCCGGTTGGTCGTTGGCGACGGTCCAATCTCGACATATCCGCTAGAGATTGTCAACAGCATTGTTTGAAAAAAAGAACGATACGTACTTTATGACGATTCCCGCGCGCTCAGGCGTCCTCCAGCGCCGGGCGCACCTTGTCCGCGTGACCCGGCCGGTCCGCTTCAAGTCCTGCGGCGGTGGCGATCGTGGTGCGCGAGAGCACGTCCCGCGTGGCGTCCGCCACCTGCGCGAAGGCGCGGCGCACCGCGCACGCCGCCTCGTCGGGGCAGTCCATGCAGCGCTCGTAGGCGGTCTTCGACAGGCAGGGCAGCGGCGCGATCGGCCCGTCGATCAGGCGCAGCACCTCAAGGAACGTGATCTCGCCGGGCGCTCGCGCCAGCACATAGCCGCCCGCCGCGCCGCGCAACGAGCGCACGAGGCCGTGCCGCTTCAGGGTGAGGAGGATCTGTTCGAGAAACTTCTTGGGGATCGCCTGCCCGGCGGCGAGGTCGGCCGTGCCGGTCGCCCGGCCGGGTTGCGCCCGCGCCAGGCCGATCAGGGCGCGCAGCGCATACTTCGCCTGCCGCGAGATCAGGCCGCTCACAGTTTTCCGTCGAGCCCGAGCTGGTGGTACTTGTGGACGATCCGGTCCTGGTTTTCGAGCAGCCAGTCGATGGACGGCTCGTTCGCCATCGCCTTGGCGATCGCCTTCGTCATCGCCTTGCGGTGGTTCTCGAACAGCTGCCGGTGATCGAGCGCCGCGTCGGTCGCCGCCGATGGCGTGACCCATACCGCGCAGACGATGCCGAGATCGTTCACCCGGTCCTTGGGCAGATGCCCTTCGCGCACTGCGTCGAGCACGCCATGGGCGATGGCGAACTGCACCGTGCCCATGAGAATGTTCGTGTACTTCGCGTCCGTCACCGTCACCTTGGAGCAGCACAGCGTGACCGGCCGCACCATGATGTCGGTGTTGAGCAGCGCGAACACGCGCGAATGCCCCACCACCTGGTCGCCGGTGAGCGTGGCGATGGCCTGGCCCACCGGGCCATCCAGCTCGCCGATCACCACCTCGGGTTCCGCCGCCGTGGAGCCGACGCCGGTCGAGACCAGCGCCTCGCCGGCGCGCAGAAGGATTCGCTTGCTCATGGAGAGATGTCCTCGATTGACCTGCGTTCGGGGTAGTCCCGCGCGCCCTTCGCCGTCAAGCGCCACCCGGCCCGATGCGGCCGGACCAGCCCCCTCGCACCCAGTTCCCTCGTCAGGGGAGCGAATACGTCCGGCTCCGGCAAGGCTCGCACAAGCCTCATGGGCGAGCCTTCCCCGGCCATGTCGTCCATCGCCGCCCTCGTCCGTTCTCCGGAGCGTCATCCCCGTGCCGTCGGGAAGCTTCTGGCGGCGCTGACCGTTGTCCTCGGGGCGGCGATCGCGGCCCCGGGCGTCGCGCACTGCGAACCCCAGCCGGCGGGACTGACGGCGACCGGCGGCTACACCCTGTGCGGCCGGGAGCGCGGCGCGAACTGCGTCATCGACGGCGATACGGTGATCGTCCAGGGCGTGACCGTCAGGATCGAGGATATCGACGCGCCGGAGACGGTGCGGGCCAACTGCGCTTCGGAGGCGACGCTCGGCAAGCGCGCCACCAACCGCCTCATGGAGCTGATGAACGCCGCCCCGGTCGCCGCGGTCGACGACGGAGGGCGCGACGAGGACCGCTACGGGCGCAAACTCCGGGTGCTGATACAGGATGGCGAGTCGGTGGGCGGGCGGCTGGTGCGCGAAGGTCTGGCGCGGCCATGGACCGGCCGCCGCCAGCCGTGGTGCTGAACCGCGCCGCTTCCCGGCGATAACGAGTTCGTCAGGCCGGTTGATCGTCGTCGCCCGGACTCCCAAGTCCGGCCTAGCCAGTCGATCAACTCCCTATCGAGAGAGCCGCACATGCCGCACCATGACCTCGACGCCAGCACCGAATGGGCGCCCGCCGCCCGCTCCACCTATCTGTTCGGGCTGTGGGCCGGCCGGACGCTCGGCTTCACCGGCACGGGTCTTCAGGCCTATGCGCGCGACGTGCTGAAGGCCGACGACCGCGAGCCCGGCCCGCAGGACGTGATCTCCAAGGTCCATGCGGATTTTTCGGTAATGGGGATTTCCGCCTGCGAGGATCGCCTGCTCGACCGCTACCGGCACTGGAGCCGCGAGGCGCGCTTGCAGATGTCGGCCACCGACTGACGGGGCGTTGCCGCCGGTTGCCGGAATCCGCACACGATCCGGCAAGACACGGGCACGCGGCGGCAGGAGGCGGACGTTGCCGGCGCGGCCGCCGGCCACGACATGGGGTCTCCGTTTGAACCGGAGGGGACACCATGCTGCATTCCGCCACGAGCCCTGCGCCCGAAACGGCGCCGGGCGCCGCCATCCCGGCGGCGTTACCGGAGAGTTTTCCGAGGACGCTGCTGCCGGCGTTCGTCATTGTCGCCGGGCTTGCCATCGCCACCGGCGCGGTGCTCTCGCAGGTCTGGCCGGGCAGCATCGCCGCGGCGCTCGTCGCGGCCGTTCTCGCGCTGCAGTGGGTGAGCGGCGAGCGGCGCGATCCGCTGTCGCTCGGCCTCTATGGACTCGGGGCCTTGAGCGCCGGGGCCGTCCTGCTCGAACCGGGGCCGCTGAACCTCTTCATGTCGTGGGTGACGCTGGCCCTTGTGGCGATCCGCCAGCGGGGCGCGAACTTCCACGACCTGCGCCCGATTTCGCTGCATCTCTGCCGCCGGGCGGCCGGCGCCGTGCCGGTGAGCGCCATCGACGGCTTCCTGGGCGGCGAGGCGGTGCTCCGCCGCCTGACCGCGGCGAGCCCGTTGCGCGTGCTCGCCCTGCCGGCCGCAGCCGTCGCCGTATTCGCCGGGCTGCTGATGGTCGCCAACCCGGTGATCGACCGGGTCCTGTACGCCTTCCCGGCCAATTGGCCTGACGCCTTCAGCGTTTTGTTCGTGCTGCTCTCGGGTTGCGCGTTCGTCGCGCTCTGGCCGCTGTTCTCGCAGCGCATGCGGCCTCCCGCGGTGTGGCTCGACGCGCACGAGACGCCGGCGTGGCACAAGCACTACTTCGGCGTTCCGGCGCTGGTTCTCACCCTGGCGCTGCTCAACGCGCTGTTTGCGGTGCAGAACGGCCTCGACCTCGCCTTCGTCTGGTCCGACGCGCACCTGCCCGAGGGGCTGACACACGCCGAATACGTCCACCGGGGCGCCTACACCCTGATCGCCACCGCCATCCTCGCCGGTCTCCTCGTCATGGTGGCGTTGTGGCCGGGAAGCCCCGGCGAGCGCTTCCCGCTGCTGCGCTGGCTCGTCTACGCCTTCATTGCGCAGAACGTCCTGCTGGTCGCCTCCTCGGCGGCGCGCACGCTCGCCTACATCGACGACTACGGCCTCACCATATGGCGGCTGGCCGGGCTGATCTGGATGGGGCTGGTGGCGGCGGGCCTCCTGCTCATCGTGGCCCGCATCGTGCTCGACCGGACGACGCGCTGGCTGGTGAACCAGAACCTTCTCGCCGTCTTCGCGGTGCTGTTCGTTTCGGGCTTCATCGACTTTGCCGGCATCGTGGCCAACCACAATGTGGAGCGGCACATGAACGGCGGACACGGCGAGTTCGACCCGAAGTATCTTGCGCGCCTTGGTCCCTCGGCGTTGCCTGCGCTGGTTCGCGATCCTCCGGCGTCGTCCGAAACCTGGATGGTCCGGCAGACCTTGCGCCGCACCCTCGTCGTGGAGCAGGCGGACTGGCGCACCTGGACGCTGCGGGGCGCGCTGATCGAGAAATCGCTGCCGCGGGACGGGTTGCAGCGCTGAGGCGGGTCTGGGATCATCCTCCGATGGCATCGGGGGATGATTCCGCGAACGGCGCGCGCATCGCGCTCGTCATCCGCGAAGAGCTGGCGCGCCAGCGCCTGTCGCGCGCCGAGCTCGCCGCCAGGGCGCGTATCAGCCTGTCGTCGCTGGAGAAGGCGCTGGCCGGCCATCGCGCCTTCACCGTGCAATCGCTGGTGCGGCTGGAAGAGGCGCTGGGCGTGCCGTTGCGGCGCGCGCCCGAGAGCGCCATCGCGCCGGACCGGCTCGGCTCCTACGCCCGCCCGGCGGTGACGTGGCTCGCCGGCAGCTACCTGACGATCCGCCCGTCCCTCAGCGACGCCAAGGCGGTTTACGCCTATCGCACCGAAATCGCCTGGGACGAGGGCAAGTCGCACCTCGTGTTCACCGAGCACGACCGGGTGGACACGCCGTTCGCGCAGTTCGGCGACGTGTCGATCCCGCACCAGTCGGGCTACATCTACCTCGTCACCAACCGGCAGGGGCAATACCGGCTCGCCATCCTGTCGCGCCCGGCGATCGAGGGGGAGATGTACGGGCTGCTGGCCACGCTGCAGGCGGTGCGCGGCGCGCACCTGATGCCGCTCGCCACGCCGCTGGCGCTGATCCCGCTGCACAAGGCGCCCGGCGCCGTGTACGGCAAGATCTCCGCCGGCGCGGAGCATTTCGACCGGCTGAGCGCCTGTCTCGCCAAGGCCGAGGAGTATTGCCAGCTGCTGCCGCCGGCGCCGGTCTGAGCATCCTGGTCCGCCCGGGCCAAGCCGGGCGTGAGTCCGCCCGGTCCAGGTCAGCGGCGGGGCGTTGCACCAGCTTGATGATCGCCGCCGTTCCAATGCCTGACCGGCGCGGGCGACAGATTGCGTTGCTTCAGTCCGTCGAGAACAGTGCGGCGCAGTGGGGCGACCGCGGTCTGCGATTGACTGCCTGAGCGCAAGAACATACCATGAACATTACTATTTCGATTTGTGCGGCTCAACCGCTCCGGTCAAGATGACGGCATGCAGACTCACCCGTTGGTCCCGGCCGACATCGCCGAGCGGTACGATGTCCGCGAATGGCGGAACGGTCTTGCGATTCTGGCCGCGGCCCGACCGGCGGAATGGGCGGACATCCAGACCGTGCTGCGGGCTTTCACGCTCCTGCGAAGCGACATCCTCCAGCCCGGCGGCTCCAAATCGAACATCGCCGGCAAGATCGACAGCCACTTCACCGAGCTCGGCTGGAGGGAAAAGCAGTTCGATACGCGAATCGTGGTGGACGACACAGAGTTCCACGCGCCGACCCACAAGGTGGACTGCTACAAGGACCGGGTGGCTCTGGAGGTCGAATGGAACAACAAGGATCCCTTCTATGACCGCGACCTCAACAATTTCAGGCTGCTGTTCGACCTGCGAGCCATCGATGTGGGGGTCATCATCACGCGCGCGAGCGAATTGCAGACGATCTTCAATGCGCTCGGGCGCGGGCAAAGCTACGGCAACTCCACAACGCATCTCGACAAGCTTCTGCCGCGCATCGAGGGCGGAGGCGGCGGCGGCTGCCCGGTGGTCGTCATTGCAATCATGACAGAGGCTTGCAGGGACGATGGACCAGCTCAATAAGACGATCATCGATCTCGCCTCGTCCCTGCGCGGGCGGCGATTTCATGCGGTGCTGGCCGACCCGCCGTGGCGCTTCACCAACCGCACGGGCAAGATCGCACCGGAACATCGCCGGTTGACGCGCTATGAAACCCTGACGACCGACGACATCTGCGCACTGCCCGTGGCCGACGTGGTGAAGGACCCCGCGCACCTTTATCTCTGGGCGCCGAACGCCCTGCTGCCGGAGGGACTTGCGGTGATGAAGGCGTGGGGCTTCGATTACAAGAGCAACATCGTCTGGCACAAGATCCGCAAGGACGGCGGCTCGGACGGGCGTGGTGTCGGGTTCTATTTCCGCAACGTCACCGAAATCCTTTTGTTCGGCACGCGCGGCAAGAACGCTCGGACGCTGGCGCCGGGACGGCGGCAGGTGAACATGATCGAGACCCGCAAACGCGAGCACTCGCGCAAGCCGGACGAGCAATACGCCGTTATCGAAAGCTGCTCGCGCGGCCCCTACCTCGAACTGTTCGCCCGCGGCACACGGCCCGGCTGGACGTATTGGGGAAACCAGGCGAACGACGAGTACGAGCCGACGTGGGAAACCTACGCGAACCACTCGCAGGCCGGACGAGCGGTGGCGGAGTGAGCCCTCACAACGACCGGGCCGCGGCCCGACTGCTCGGGCGGCGTATCGAGGACCGTCGCGCCCGCCGGGTGCGGGCTCGCCTGCAGCCAATCACCGTGGCCGGTTGGGCAGCGCCGGCTCGGCGCTGGCGGGATCGTCCGGCCAGGCGTGCCTGGGATAGCGCCCGCGCAGGTCGCGGCGGGCGTCGAGATAGCCGCCGCGCCAGAACGCCGCGATGTCGGTGGTGAGCGCGACCGGCCGCTGCGCCGGCGACAGCAGCGACAGCCGCAACGGCGCGCGGCCGCCGCCCAGGCGCGGCGTCTCCTTCAGCCCGAACATCTCCTGCAACCGTACATGCGCGGTCGGGCCGCCTTCGTCGGCGTAGTCGATGGGAACGCGCCGGCCGGACGGCGCCTCGAAGGCTTCGGGCGCCAGCCGGTCGAGCGCGCGGCGCTGGTCGTGGCTCATCGCAGCCCGCAGCGCCGCCGGCAGATCGAGCGCGCCCAGATCGGACATCCGCCACAGGCCGGCGAGCCAGGGGGAGAGCCAGTCGTCCAGCGTCGCGGAAAGCCGGGCGTCGGAAAGGTCCGGCCAGCCGCCGTCCGGATCGAGCCGCGCCAGGAACGCCACGCGGGCCTGAAGCGAGCGCGCGGCGCCGGTCCACGGCAGGGCGGCGAGGCCTTCGCGCCGAACCCCCTCGACGAGCGCCGCCGCCACCGCCCCGGGATCCGGCGCGGCGAGCGGCTGGCGGTCGAGCGCCAGCGCGCCCAGCCTTCGCTCGCGCACCGCCGACACGGCGCGGCTTCGCGCATCCCACGCGACGCGATCGGCGGTTTCGATGCGCTCGCCGAAATGCCGCTCGATGGCCTCAAGGGACAGCGGCGCGGCGAGCCGTACGCGCGCCTCCAGCGCGTCCTTGCCGTAGTCGAGATCGGCGATGGCGAGGAACGGCTCGCGCGCCAGCGCATCCGCCGGATCGAGCTTCGCCCCGCCGCCGGACGCCATCAGGAACCGGCCGTCGCCGCCGCGCCCGCGCGCGATCCGATCGGGCCATGCGAAGGCGGCCAGCAGGCCCTCGTCGCCGTGGCGCGCATCGCCGGCGATCCCGGCGGCGGAGCGCAGTCGCCGCGCCGTCGCGGCGATCCGCTGGCTAGCGCGTCCGCCGCGCTTCACGGCGTCGAGACGCAAGCCCAAATCGGCGCTCCCGGCGTCGGGGAGGACATCGGGCTCCGACAGCAGGGCGGCCAGCAGGCAAGCCGCCGCGCCAAGCCCCAGCCGGTCGCCCGCCTCGATCATGTGGGCGAGACGCGGGTGCGCGGGAATCGCCGCCATGCGCCGGCCCGCAGCCGTGATCGCGCCTCTGGCGTCGATGGCCCCGAGCGAGACCAGCAGCGCTTTCGCCTCGGCCACCCGCCCGGGCGGCGGCGGGTCGATCCACGCCAGGGCCGCGGGGTCCCCAACGCCCCAGCTTGCGATCGTCAGCGCCAGAGAGGCGAGATCGGCGGAAAGGATTTCGGGCTCGTCGTGGGCGTCGAGCTGGCGGGTTTCGGCCTCCGGCCACAGCCGGTAGCAGCGTCCCGGTCCAAGGCGTCCGGCGCGGCCTTTGCGCTGTTCGGCGGCGGCGAGCGAGACGCGCACGGTGCGCAGCCGCGTCACGCCGCGCCGCGCGTCATACCGGGGGCTGCGCTTGAGCCCCGTATCGACGACGGCGGTGACGCCTTCGATGGTGAGCGAGGTTTCCGCGATGGTGGTGGCGAGGACGATCTTGCGGCTGCCGTCGCGCGACGGCGCAATCGCCTCATCCTGCGCCGCGTCGGGAAGATTGGCGTAGAGCGGGCGCACCTTCGCCGCCGTCCCCGTCGCCGCAAGCTGCTCGGCCGCCCGGCGGATTTCGGCCTCGCCGGGGAGAAAGGTCAGCACGTCGCCCGGCGTTTCCCGCAAGGCCATGCGCGACGCCGAGGCGGCCGCCGACGCCACCATGTGCAACTGCGGCCGGTCGAGGTGGACGACCTCCACCGGGAAGGCGCGCCCCGGCACACGGATGGCGCGGGCGTGCGGGATCAGCGCCTGCACCGCCGTCGCGGCGATCGTCGCCGACATCACCACGAGCTTCAGATCGGGGCGCAGGCCCTCGCGGACGTCGAGCAGCAGCGCCAGCGCGAGGTCTGCGTCGAGGCTGCGCTCGTGGAACTCGTCGAACACAACGGCGCCGATGTCCTCGATGGCGGGGTCGGCGAGGAGACGGCGGATCAGCACGCCCTCCGTCACCACCTCCACCCGGGTCTCGGCGGAAACGCGGCTGTCGAGACGGGTGGCGTACCCGACGTAGCCGCCGGGCTGCGCTCCCGTCAGCGCCGCCATCCGCACGGCGGCGGCGCGCGCGGCGATCCGGCGCGGCTCCAGCACCAGCACCTTGCGCTCGCCCAGGTCGCGGTCGGCGGCGATGGCGAGCGGAACGAGCGTCGTCTTGCCGGCGCCGGGTTCGGCTTCGACGACGACGCTGCCGGCCTCGCGCAACGCCGCGAGGAGCGACGGCAGCGCCGCGACGACCGGCAGCGCGCGCCAATCGTCTCCGGCGAGGCGCATCCGGATCAGCGGTTGGCGGCGAACTGGCCGGCGCGCCGGTAACGCTGGAGATAGGCGGGCACGATCGCCTCGACGCCCGAAGGTTCGATCCCCAGCCCCTTCAGCGTCCGGCCTTCGCGGACGGCCTGCTCGCTCACCACGTTGTCGAGCTTCAGAAGCTCGATCTGATCGACCGCGAGCATCGGCTTCGGCAGAAGCTGCATGACCGACGCCTGGAGCTTCGCCACCGCCCACGGGATCGGCACGATCAGGCGGCGCGTCTCCATGCAGCGGAACACGAACTCGTAGATCTGCTTCAGCGTCATCACCTCCGGGCCGCCGAACTCGTAGGTGCGCCCGCGCGTCTCGTCGCGTTCGAGACTCCGGCAGACGCCTTCGGCCACGTCGCCGACGTAGACCGGCTGGAGCCTGGTCTCGCCGCCGCCGAACGCGGGAAGCGCCGGCAGCACCCGGGCAAGCCCGGCAAACTGGTTGAAGAAGTTATCCTCCGGACCGAACACCACCGAGGGCCGCACGATCGTCGCGCCCTCGAACGCTTTCAGCGCCGCCGCCTCGCCCGCCGCCTTGGTGCGCGCATATTCGGACGGGCTGTCGGCATCCGCGCCGATGGCGGAAACCTGCACGAACCGCGCGGCGCCGGCCGCCGCCGCGGCCTCGGCCGCAACCTCGGCTCCCCGGGCGTGCAAGGTGACGAAATCCTGCGCCCCAGCGGAATACAGCACGCCGACGAGGTTGATCACCGCCTCCGCCGAAGACGCCGCGGCCCGAATGGTTTCCGGATAGCGCAGGTTGCCTTGCACAGGGATGATCTGGCCGGGAAAGCCCAGCGGTTGCAGGAACCCGGCAAGGTCGGGGCGGCGGACCGCCACGCGCACCCGGAAGCCGCGCCGGGCCAGCGCCTGGACGAGGTGGCGGCCGAGGAAGCCGGAGCCGCCGATCACGGTGACGAGGCGGGCGCTTTCTGGCTGCATGGGAATTCCCCCGAACTGGGCATGGGTCGTGGCCGTGTCGGAGGCGTTCTAGCGGCCGGGCGCGCCCGGCGCAAACCGGGAAATGGACGCAGGGCGGCGAGGGCGCGCATGGTTGACAACTGCGCCGCCGGCCACCTATTGAACGGTTCGCCGGATGCCCAGATGGCGGAATTGGTAGACGCACTAGTTTCAGGTACTAGCGCCGCGAGGCGTGGAGGTTCGAGTCCTCTTCTGGGCACCACTCATCCCGATGCGCTCGAATTGCGCGGGGGCCGGAGCGCCGGGGGGACCGATGCACGTCAAGCTGTACAAGGGCGACCTTCCGGCCGATTTTGCGCCGACCGGCCCGGTGGCGGTGGATACTGAAACCCTCGGCCTCAACCCCTTGCGCGACAAGCTCTGCCTGGTGCAGCTCTCGACCGGCGACGGCGGCGCCGTTCTGGTGCAGATCGACCGCGACAGTTTCGCCGCTCCGCGGCTCAAGGCGCTGCTGGAAAACCGCGATATCATGAAGATCTTCCACTTCGCCCGCTTCGATGTGGCGGCGCTGAAGCAGTGGCTCGGGGCCGATACGGGGCCGGTCTACTGCACCAAGATCGCCTCGCGCCTCACCCGCACCTACACCGACCGCCATGGCCTGAAGGATCTGGTGCGCGAGATGCTGGGCATCGAGCTGTCGAAGAACCAGCAGACCTCGGACTGGGGAATTCCGGTGCTGTCGGAAGCGCAGAAGCAGTACGCCGCGCTCGATGTCGTCTATCTCCATGAGCTCAAGGCGCGGCTCGACCAGATGCTCCGGCGCGAGAACCGCGCCGATCTCGCCGCCGCGTGTTTCGGCTTCGTGCCGGTGCGCGCCGCGCTCGATCTCGGCGGCTGGGACGAAGAGGATATCTTCGCCCATTGACCCCCCCCGCCACAGCGACCCCGACCGCAGACCGATGGGAGAGACGCCATGGCGTATCGGATCGGTAGCTGGATCCTCGTCGGGCTCGCCGTCGGCCTGATGGCGTGGTTTCTCTGGTCGGCGAACGTCTTCGACAGCGCCGGCCCCGGCCCGCCGGACCCGGACGTCGCCGACACCACGGCGCGCGGCCAGGTTGAGGTGAAGCGCTCCACGCTGCTCACTTCGGACAGGGAGAACCGGCCGCTTCTGGTGCGCGCCGCCCGCGCCGTGCAGCCGGAGGGCGCAGAGGACCGGATCGATCTCGAGGATGTGACCGGCGAGCTCGAACGGAAGGGGTCGGTCCTCAAGTTCCGCTCCGACCGGGCGCAGTACGACAACAAGGCCGACCGGAGCGAGCTGTCCGGCAACGTCGAGGTTGTGTCCCCCCGGTCGGTTGTGGCAACTCTGCAGTCGGCGCAGGTGTCGCTGACCGACCGCAACGCGACCTCGGATGAGCCGGTGCGCGTAACTTTCGACGGCGGGGTGATCGACGCCGGCGGCGTGACGGTTGAGAACGACGGCGCGAGGATCGTGTTCAGGAACCGGGTCCGCACGGTGATCCGCTCGAACGAAGGCCAGGTGCAACAGGTGCAATGATGAGACAATCGATCGTGCCGGCCGTCGCGCTCGCCGCCGTCCTCGCCGCCGCGGGTCCGGCGCCGGCGCAGCAAGCCGCCGCCACGGCGCAGCGCGATGTCAGCGTCGAAGCCGACCAGATGGAGTTCATCGACGCCGAACGCAAGGCGATCTTCACCGGCAACGTCGACGCACGGCGCGGCGATGTGAAGCTGACCAGCGATGCGCTGAGCGTGCTTTATCATCAGCCGGAACAGCCGGGGCCGGGCGCATCCCAGGGCGGCTCGTCGGCCGCCGGCGGCGCCTCGGCTCAAACCCAGCCCGCACCCCCCGAAGGAGCGGCCGGCGGCATCTCCGGCGCAAGCGTCACGCTGCTCGACGCCAGGGGCAACGTCGTCATCGTCACCCCGCGCGAACGTATCACCGGCGAGTGGGCCAGGATCGATGTTCCCAAAGACATGCTGACGGTTGGCGGCGACGTGACGCTGACGCAGGGTACCACGGTGCTCCGGGGCCAGAAACTCGACGTCAACCTCAAGACCAACCGCACGGTGATGACCGGTGGGCGCGTCAAGGGACAGTTCGTGCCGCAGTGACGCCGGCGGTCCTCCCCAACAGCGGCGGGCGGCGCCGATGACCAGCGCGGTGAAGCGCAAGCCGGCAGGCGGGCTGCCGCGGCCTGCTCCATCGCGGGGATCGCCGCCGGCGCAGGTGCTTGAGGGCGATCTGGTCGCCGTTTCGCTGTCGAAGTCGTTCCGCGGCCGCCCGGTGGTCCGCAATGTCAGCCTCGCCTTGCGGCGGGGCGAGGCAGTGGGGCTGCTCGGCCCCAACGGGGCGGGCAAGACGACCGTGTTCTACATGATCACCGGCCTGATCGCCGCCGATTCAGGCCATATCGAACTCGACGGCAAGGATATCACCGCGCTGCCGATGTACCGCCGCGCCCGCCTCGGCATCGGTTACCTCCCGCAGGAAGCTTCGGTGTTCCGCGGCCTCACGGTCGAAGACAACATCCGCGCCGTCCTCGAACTGCACGAGCCTTCGCGCGCCGAGCGCGCGCGCCGCCTCGGCGAGCGGCTCGGCGAATTACAGATCCATAATTTGCGCAACCGCCCGGCCATCGCGCAATCCCGCGGCGAGCACCCGCGCACCGAGATCGCCCGCGCGCTGGCGGCCGGGCCGCAGTTCATGCTGCTTGACGAACCGTTCGCCGGCATCGACCCCATCGCCATCAACGATATCCGCAATCTCGTGCGGCAGTTGACGTCGCGCGGCATCGGCGTGCTGATCACCGACCACAACGTGCGCGAGACCCTTGAGCTGATCGACCGGGCGCTGATCATTCACGAGGGGCAGGTGCTCATGGAAGGTCAACCAAAAGAGATCGTCGACAGCCCGGAGGTGCGTCGGCTTTACCTCGGTGAAGGATTCAGCCTGTAGGGGTTGGCGTTGCTGAGAATGCGTGAGAGCGGATCCCGGCCTGACTGAATCCGGCCGCTCTGGTTCCCGGGTTTTGCATCATCTTTTTCCGCCAGGTGGCAGCCGCTTGGCCGGATGATGCTCCAGATCATCAGGCGTTCGCGACGGGTCAGATGGCGCTCGTTCAGAAACTGGAGCTGCGCCAGGGTCAGAGCCTGGTGATGACGCCGCAACTGCAGCAGGCGATCAAGCTCCTGCAAATGTCGAGCGTGGATCTGCAGGCCTATGTGGAGGCCGCGCTCGAGCGCAATCCGCTGCTCGAGCGCGCCGACGACGAGCCGGACGACGGCGCCCGCACCGGGCCGTCCGACGCCCGCGCCGGCGGCGACCCCCCGCCGGAGCTTTCAGCCGCCAGCATTGACGACCCCGCGGGCGCCGACGATGGCGGCGACGACGCCCCGGGGCGCGACGCGCAGCTGACGGCGCAGATGCTCGCCCCCGACGCCGGCTGGCACTCGGTCTCCTCCGGCGGCGGCCGGATGGCGGAGGGCGGCGATCTCGAGGCGCTGATCCCCTCCGAAACAAGTCTCGCCGACCACCTCCACCGCCAGCTCGCCATCGCCAGCGGCGATCCGGCGGAGCGCATCATCGGCTCCTATCTCATCGGCAGCCTCAACGACGCCGGCTATCTCGCAGCCAGCGTCGAGAGCGTCGCCGAAGCCGTCGGCGCCAACGCGGAGGCGGTGGAGCGGATTCTCGGCGTCATGCAGAAGTTCGATCCGCCAGGCGTGTTCGCCCGCGATCTGCGCGAATGCCTGGCGATCCAGCTCGACGAGCGCAACCGTCTCGATCCGGCCATGCGGGCGCTGCTCGACAACCTCGATCTGGTGGCGCGGCGCGACCTCAACGCCCTGCGCAGCGCCTGCGGCGTGGACAGCGACGACCTCAAGGACATGCTGGCCGAACTGCGCCGCCTCAGCCCGAAGCCGGGCGCGGCCTTCGGCGAAACGGTGGTGCAGCCGGTGATCCCCGACGTGACGGTGCGCATGGCGCCGGACGGCGCCTGGCTCGTGGAGCTCAACGCCGACTCGCTGCCGCGCGTGCTCGTCAACAGCCGTTACTACGCCACCGTGTCGCGCACCG
>DAIODI010000024.1:0-20979 GCA_036746875.1 Aestuariivirgaceae bacterium
GGTCGTCGCGCAGTTCCGTCAGCTTCACGCCGAGCTTGGCGAGGTGCAGGCGCGCCACCTTCTCGTCGAGGTGTTTGGGCAGCACATACACCTCGTTCTTGTACTTTCCGGTTCCGGCCGACGAGTAGAGCTCGATCTGCGCCAGCGTCTGGTTGGTGAACGACGCCGACATGACGAAGCTCGGATGCCCGGTGGCGTTGCCGAGGTTCACCAGCCGGCCTTGCGACAGGAGGATCACCCGCGCGCCGGACGGCATGTGCACCAGGTCCACCTGCGGCTTGATGTTGGTCCACTTGAAGTTGCGCAGGTCAGAAACCTGAATCTCGTTGTCGAAGTGGCCGATGTTGCAGACGATGGCCATGTCCTTCATCTGCTTCATGTGATCGACGGTGATCACGTCCTTGTTGCCGGTGGCGGTGACGAAGATGTCGGCGTGCGTCACCACGTCCTCGATGGTGGTGACGGCGAAGCCGTCCATCGCCGCCTGCAGCGCGCAGATCGGATCGACCTCGGTTACGATCACCCGCGCGCCCGCGCCCTGAAGCGAGGCCGCCGAGCCCTTGCCGACGTCGCCATAGCCGCACACCACGGCGACCTTGCCCGCCATCATCACGTCGGTGCCGCGGCGGATCGCGTCCACCAGCGACTCCCGGCAACCGTATTTGTTGTCGAACTTGGATTTGGTCACCGAGTCGTTCACGTTGATCGCCGGGAAGGGCAGTTCGCCCCTCTTCTGCAATTCGTAAAGCCGGTGGACGCCGGTCGTCGTCTCCTCGGAAACCCCTTTGATCGAAGCCTTCACCTTGTCGAACCAGCCCGGCTGTTCGCGGATGCGTCTGGCGATCGCGGCGAACAGGTGTTCCTCCTCCTCGCTCCGGGGATGGGCGATGAGGGCGGGGTCCTTCTCGGCCTTCGACCCGAGCAGGATGTAGAGCGTCGCGTCGCCGCCGTCGTCGAGGATCATGTTGGACGGGCGGCCGTCCGGCCAGTCGAAGATGCGGCCGGTGAACTCCCAGTACTCCTTGAGCGACTCGCCCTTGTAGGCGAACACCGGAACGCCGGTGGCGGCGATCGCCGCGGCGGCGTGGTCCTGCGTGGAGAAGATGTTGCACGACGCCCAGCGAACCTCGGCGCCCAGCGCCACCAGCGTCTCGATCAGCACCGCCGTCTGGATCGTCATGTGCAGCGAGCCGGAGATACGCGCGCCGCGCAACGGCTGAAGCGCCGCGTACTCCGCCCGGGTCGCCATGAGACCCGGCATCTCCACCTCGGCCATGGCGATTTCCTTGCGGCCCCATTCGGCGAGCGAGATATCGGCGACGAGATGGTCCGGACTGGCCATGGCAGGAGCTTCCTTGAAAGGGTGAGGATTTGCGCGCGGATGGGGCTATAACAGCGAGGCTCGATGGTTTCAACCTCGATATAAAGACTTCTTTATGTCCCCGCGGAGGCTTCGATCATGATCGTAAGGACGCTGCACGACCTGAAGGGCACGGACCGCGATGTGTCCGGGCCGGGGTGGGAAAGCCGGAGGTTTCTGCTCAAGGACGACGGCTTCGGCTATTCGCTGCACGACACCGTGGTGAAAGAAGGCAGCGAGCTTGAGCTCCACTACAAGCACCACATCGAGGCCAATTACTGCTTCGGCGGCGAGGGCGAGGTGGTGGACGTGGCGACCGGCGCGGCCTTCCCGATCAAGGCGGGGACGCTTTATGCCCTCGACAGGCACGACCGGCACATCGTGCGGGCGCTGAAGGGCGATCTCAGGCTGGTGTGCATCTTCACGCCGGCGCTCTCGGGCCGCGAGACGCACCGGGCGGACGGCAGTTATGCGCCGGCGGACGACTGACGGGCGGTCAGTCGGTTTCGCCGAATCCGGAGGCGACCAGCGCCGAGATGGCTTCGAGCGCCTGAGCGGCCTGGGGGCCGCTCGCCTCCACGACGATCGTCGAGCCCTCGCCGGCGGCGAGCATCATCAGGCCCATGATCGACACGCCGGACGCCGACTGCCCGTCGCGGCTCACCGTCAGGTCGGCGTCGAAGCCTTCGGCGCACTTCACAAACTTCGCCGAGGCGCGGGCGTGAAGTCCGCGGCCGTTGACGATGGTCAGTTCGCGGGTGAGCGGCTGCGTCATGTCACTTCGTGAGCAGCCGGCTGGCGACGTTGATGTACTTGCGCCCGGCTTCCTGCGCCTGCTCGACGGCGGCGTCGAGCGGCGCTTCGCGCCGCACGCTGGCGAGCTTGACCAGCATCGGCAGGTTGACGCCGGCCAGAACCTCCACCTCGCCCTTCTTCATCACCGAGATGGCGAGGTTTGACGGCGTTCCCCCGAACATGTCGGTGAGCACCACCGTACCCTGTCCGGCGTCGGCCCGCTTCACCGCCTCGATGATTTCGTCGCGGCGCCGGGCCACGTCGTCGTCGGGTCCGATCGCGATGGTCTCGATATGGGTTTGCGGCCCGACAACGTGCTCAAGCGCCGCGCGCAACTCCTGCGCCAGCCGCCCATGCGTCACGAGCACGATCCCGATCATCTTGTCTTCAGCTCCCAGGCGAAATGGCATGGCGCCGCCGTGCGCTTCGCAAGCGCCGGCCACCGCGCCGGGGTGACGCCGGGTTCCGCAGGTCGTTGCAGGACGAAACCCGACGATCAGCTGGGACCAGGGCCGTCATTCGTCGGCCCCGTAGAGCCGAGAGGGATCGTCGAGAAGGGAGAGCGCGAGCCGCACCCTGACGGTTGCGGAGGGCGACATCGCATCGATTTCGATCTGGGGCACGGCGAATCCCGCGATGCTCATCTCGTTCCGCCGCGACTGCGGGTAGCGCTCGATTTCCGTCCACGGACGCAAGGACACCGCCAGTACGATGGGCGCGGACGCCACGTGCGGAACCCTCACCAGTCCGACGCCGCGCACTTCGATTAACCCCGCATGCCGGGCGGGCGCAAGGGCCTTCGGAGCGTCCGGGCCTTGATCGACGGGCACGTGATCATCCGCCACCAGGGCGAACGGCGGCTGGGCGGACCCGAGAATGAGACGCAGCGCCAGGTCCGATTTGCCGCTTCCCGATGGCCCCGTGATCAGCACGCCCTGGCCGTCCTTCGCCACGCACGTCCCGTGCAGGCCATGCGTCCTGCGCTCTGGTGCGGTCACGATCCGGCCGGGGAGTCGCCGCGCTCCTCGGCGGCGGGGATGCGCACAACGAAGCGCGCTCCGAGAACCGGGCGCTTGCCTTCCCCGTCCATCAGGCCGAGCCGGTTTCCGGCGACGATGCGTCCGCTGTGGGCGTCCACGATCTGGCGCGAGATCGAAAGCCCGAGCCCGGAGTTCTTGCCGAACGATCCCGAGGGCCGGTCGGTGTAGAAGCGCTCGAAGATGCGTTCGACGTTGTCGGGCGGGATGCCGGGGCCCTCATCCTCCACCCGGAACTCGACATCGCGCGGCAGCCGCCGCAGACGCACGGTGACCATCGAGCCGGGCGGCGAAAAGGAAACCGCGTTGTCGATCAGGTTGCGCACCACCTGGCCCAGCCGGTTGTCGTGGCCCATCACGGTGAACGCCTTGCGGCGGTTGAGGCTGCCGCGCGGCTCCACCACCTCGAAGCGGATGTCGGCCTGCCCCGGTTTGCGAATCTCGCGCATGTACTCGACGAGCGTGGACAGGAGTTTCTCGATGTCGACAGGACGCGCCTGATTTCGGGCCAGTTCGGCGTCCAGCCGGGAGGCGTCGGAAATGTCGGTGATGAGCCGGTCGAGGCGGCGGACGTCGTCCTTGACGATGGTGATGAGCTTGGCGCGCTGCTCGTCGTTGCGGGCGTACTGCAAGGTCTCGACGGCGCTGCGCAAGGATGTCAGCGGGTTCTTCAGTTCGTGGCTGACGTCGGCGGCGAACGCCTCGATGGCGTCGATGCGCCGGTAGAGCGCCTCCGTCATGTCGCGCAGCGACCCGGAGAGGTGGCCGATCTCGTCGCGCCGGTGGGTGAAGTCGGGAATCTCGGCGCGATTGTCGACGCCCTTGCGCACCCGCTCCGCGGCGAGCGACAAGAGCCGGATCGGCTCGGCGATATGGCCCGCCAGCGACATCGCCAGCAGGCTGGTGACCAGGGCTGCGAACAGGAAGGTGAAGAACACGATGCGGCGCTCGTTGCGCAGAACGTCGTCGATCTCGCCGCCGCGGGTCGACAGCACCAGCGTGCCGAGCACGGCGCGGAAACGCTGGATGGGAACCGCGACCGTAACGACGATCTCCTTGCGGTCGTTGACGCGAACCACCGACACCGACGCGCCGTTCAGCGCGGCGACGACCTCGGGAAAGTCTCGGCCATTGTCGAGGCCGTAGTCCTTCTGCAACGGATACTCGCGGGCGAAGAGCCAGTCGTTGATCGCATTCCATCCGCGCTCGAACAGGCCGGGGGCGGGCGGATCGACGGGCGGAAGCTCGCCACGCAGGATATCGCCGCGCTGGTAGAGCGAACGGCTGTCGACGACGAGGATCCCCTCCCGATCGTAAATTCGGGCGCGCAGATCCGGCGAGGACAGGTCCGTCGACGACACCAGCCGGCGCAAGACCGGCCCGGCGCGCTCCGGACTGATCAGAAAGTCGAGCGTGCGCGGATCGACATTGCGCAACTGCGCGTCCTCCATCAGTCGTCCCGGATCGATGACGATGTCGCCGGTGTCGATGGTGGCCGAGGAGGCGATGGCGGCGGCCATGATCTGGCCCTGCGTCATCAGGCTCTGCACCCGGGCCGAAATGAGGCTTTCCCGGGACTGGCTGAAATAAAGGATGCCGGCCGCCAGAATCAGCAGACCAACGAAGTTGAACAGGATAATGCGGCTGGTGAGGTGGGCGGGCGCGAGGTCGTGAACCGAAAACGACGGCCGCGGCGCCTCGGCGGCGGCCGGCGCCTCGTCGCTTTCGATGCGATCACGGGTATCGACGACAGCCATGGGATTGAGCCGGCCTGCTCGCGGTCCTTATCCGCCAGTCTTCGTTCGGCGATCGACCACGGGATCGGACGCAGAGGTTAACCGCGGACACGGGAGGAGTCACGCCTCCTTGAACCGGTACCCGACGCCATACAGCGTCTCGATGGCCTCGAAGCTGTCGTCGGCCGCCTTGAACTTCTTGCGCAGACGCTTGATGTGGCTGTCGATGGTGCGGGCATCGACATAAACCTGGTCGTCATAGGCGGCGTCCATCAGCGAATCGCGGCTCTTCACGATGCCGGGGCGCTGCGCCAGCGCCTGGAGGATCAGGAACTCGGTCACGGTCAGCGTCACGGGCCGCCCGTCCCAGGTGCAGGAATGGCGGTCCGGATCCATCACCAGCTTGCCGCGCTCGATGGCCTTGGACGGTTCGACGGCCGGACCTGAGCCGTCGCGCTGCTGGGCGCGGCGCAACACAGCCTTGACGCGCTCGACCAGAAGGCGCTGCGAGAACGGTTTCCGGATGAAGTCGTCGGCCCCCATCTTGAACCCGAACAACTCGTCGATCTCGTCGTCCTTGGAGGTCAGGAAGATCACCGGCATGTCGGACCGCTGGCGCAACCGCCGCAGGAGCTCCATTCCGTCCATGCGCGGCATCTTGATGTCGAAGATGGCGACATCGCAGGGATGGTCCTGCAGGCCCTGCAACGCCGCGACGCCGTCCGTATACGTGCTGGTCTGATATCCTTCCGCTTCGAGCGCCATGCTGACCGAGGTCAGGATGTTGCGGTCGTCGTCGACCAGCGCGATCGTTGGCATCGTTGGACCCTTTCAGCCGTGAAACCTGAGCGGACTTAATGGCCTGAAAAGCGCGCAAAATGAGGCGATTCACCCGAAGGCGAAACACGCTCGCCCCAACGCCACCACAACTCCGCTTTCATATGGCCACCGTGGGCTTTTGATGCAAGGCTTGGCGGGCTTGTTTCGATGATGCTGAGCGGGAGACGGTGATGGATATGCCTCGCGACTGCCGCTTGCTGGCGCGGCGATGCCGCAGCGCGGCGCTGGCGACCGCAATGCCCCAGACCGCACATCCCTATGTGTCGCTCGTCAATCTCGCGACCGATCCGGCCGGACACCCGCTGCTGCTGCTGTCGCGGCTGGCGGTGCATACCCGGAACCTGCTGGCCGACCGCCGGGTGAGCCTGCTTGTGCGGGAGCCGGAGCCGCTGCCTGGCGGCGCCGATCCCCTCACCGGTTTGCGCATGACGCTGATCGGCGCGCTTGACGAACACCCGGCAGGCCGCGACCGCTACCTTGCGATCCACCCCGGCGCCACGATGTATGCCGGTTTTGCGGACTTTTCCTTCTGGCGCATGACCATCCAGACGGTCCATGCCGTGGCGGGCTTCGGTCGCATTTCAACCTTTGCGGGCAGCGACTACCTGCTCGCCGATGAACCCGTCCGGCAGTTCGCCGCCGTCGAACCCGGCGCACCCCGACACATGAACGAGGATCACACCGACGCCATTTCTGACTACGCCCGGATGATCGGTGAACCGCCAGGTGACTGGCGGATGGCGGGCGCCGACCTCGACGGTCTGGATCTGGCGCTGGGCGAGCGCACCGTACGGCTGGCCTTTCCTCGCACCCTCGCCGGTCCGGCGGAGTTCCGTCCAATGCTGATCGAATTGGCGAAACAGGCGCGCTCGGGCGCCTGACCGCGCTCGCGCACGGTCGAGGCGCCGATTGGGCTCAAACGGGCGGTCAGCGGGCGACGAACTCGATGCAGAGCTGATCGGCCTCCGCCGCCGTCAGGGCGCGGTCGACGAGCATGCACCGTGCGGGGCCGGCCCCGCTGTCCTCGCGATGAAACCGGCACCGGCGGCAGACGCCGAACGCCGGCGATTTGCGGCGGCGCGCCTCGTCGTCGCGGATCGCCTCCAGCCCCTGCGCCATCCGCCGGCGGACCTTGCCCGGCAGGGCCTCGATGGCGCCCCTGAGGGAAAGCCACGGATCGGCCTTGAGCCGGTCTAGGCCGGCCGGCGTCAGCTTCAGTTCGAGCGACCGGGCGTTGCCCTTGCGGGGGCCGCGTTCGATCAGCCCCTTTCGACTCAGCGCCGTCACGGTTTGCGATATGGTCCCCTTGGTGGCGCCAAAATAGCGCGCCAGCGCCAGCGGCGAGTTCGAGAGCCGGTTGCAGCGCGCAAGGTAACGCAGCGCCTCCCACTGCGCGGGGTTCAGTCCATCGGCGTACTGGGCCTGCCGCATGAGCCGCCCGACGCGCTCCAGATTGCCGATGATGTCGTCCATAAGGTCCTCGCCCGGCGCGCCGTCAGTGCGCCTCCTCCCAGTTCGATGCGGCGCGCGCGTCGACCTGGATCGGAACGCCGAACCTCACCGCAGGCTCCGGCGCCTTCTCCATGACACGGCGGACCACCGCCATCGTCTGCTCCGACTCGGCGGCCGGCGTCTCGAAAATCAGTTCGTCGTGCACCTGAAGCAGCATCCGCGCCGGCAGTCCGGCGTCCGCCAGCGCGCCGGGGATGCGGATCATCGCCCGGCGGATGATGTCGGCGGCCGCGCCCTGGATCGGCGCATTGATGGCGGCGCGCTCCTGAAAGGCGCGCTCGGAGGGGTTGGGCGAGGCGATACGCGGGAACCACAGCCGCCGCCCGAACGCGGTCTCGATGTAGCCGTGCTGTTTCACGAACTGCTTCACGTGATCCATATAGTCGCGGATGCCGGGAAAGCGCCGGAAGTAGGTCTTGATGTACTCGGCCGCCTCCTCGCGCGGAATCGACAGCTGGTTGGCGAGGCCGAACGCCGAGATGCCGTAGATGATGCCGAAGTTGATCGCCTTGGCGCGACGGCGCACCATCGGGTCCATGCCCTTCACCGGCACGCCGAACATCTCCGACGCCGTGATGGCGTGGATGTCGTCGCCGTTCACGAACGCCTGGCGCAGTTGCGCAATGTCGGCGACGTGGGCGAGCACGCGCAGTTCGATCTGGCTGTAGTCGGCCGAGATCAGCACGCATCCGGGCGCGGCGACGAACGCGGCGCGGATCTTGCGGCCTTCGTCGGTGCGCACCGGGATGTTCTGGAGGTTCGGTTCGGTGGAGGCAAGCCGGCCGGTCGAGGTGGCCGCGAGCGCATACGACGTGTGAACGCGCCCGCTCGCCGGGTCGACGTGGTGCGGCAGCGCGTCGGTGTACGTCGACTTGAGCTTGGTCAGCTGCCGCCAGTCGAGCACCTTGCGGGCGATCTCGACGCCTTGCACGGCCATCTCCTCAAGCACGTCGGAATCGGTGCTGCGGGCGCCGGTCGCGGTCTTCTTTCCGCCGGCCAGTTGCAGCTTGCCGAACAGCACGTCGCCGAGCTGCTTCGGACTGCCGATGTTGAACGGATACCCCGCCAGCGCATGGATCTCGCCCTCGAGCGCCGCCGCCTTGCGCCCCAGCTCCTGCGACAGCCGCGCCAGCACCGTGCGATCGACCGTCACGCCCGCCGCCTCCATGGCCGAGAGCACCGGGATCATCGGCCGCTCGAGCGTCTCGTAGACCGTGACCTTGTGCTGGACCACGAGGCGCTGGCGCAGCGTCTCCCACGACCTCAGCACCACCTCGGCGGTCGCCCCGGCGATGCGGGCGGCGTCGTCGGCCGACAGACGGTCGAACGCGGCGCGGTCGCGCTTGCCGCCCGGCGTCGCCAGCAGCGCCGGATCGAAGCCGGGAAGGTCGCCGGCCAGCGCCTCGAGATCGTGGCCGCGCAGTCCGGAGTCGAGCACGTAGGACAGAAGCATCACGTCGTCGACCGGCGCAAGGTCGAGGCCGGCGCGGGCGAGCGTCAGATGCGTCCGCTTCACGTCGTGACCGATCTTGAGAACGCTCCTGTCCGCGAAGATCGCCTTCAGGGCCGCGAACGCCTGCGCTGCGCCGGGCCGGTCGTCGCCGCGGTCGCCGAGTTCGAGTTCGCCCTCGCCTGCGGGCGCCAGCGGCACGTAGGCGGCGGCCCCGGGCGCAACCGCCAGCGCCAGACCCGCCACGCCGGCCGGCGTCGAGACGAGATGGAGCGCGAGGCGCCCTTGCGACCTGGCGCGGGCGATCCAATGGTCGAGCCGGTCCAGATCCGTCACCGTCTCGGCAGAGCCGAACGGCGCCTGCGACGGCGGCTCCACCCGCAGGCCCGCCGCCGCTTCGGGTGCGCCGGCGGGAGCGGCGGGCGCCCGTGGACCGGGCGCAACCCCGGCCGCCTCGATGCCGGCGGCCTCGACGCCGAGCTCGGACGCGATGCGGCGCGTCAGCGTGGTGAGCTCCAGCCCTTTGAGGAACCCGATCAGGGCTTCGGCGTTCGGTTCGCGCACCCGCAGGTCGCCCAGCGGCGCCTCCAGCGGCACGTCGCGCCTCAGCGTCACCAGCCGTTTCGACAGCCGCGCGGCGTCGGCGTGGGCGATGAGGTTCTCGCGCCGCTTCGGCTGCGGGATCTCGCCGGCATGGGCGAGGATCGCTTCGAGATCGCCGTACGCGTTGACGAGCTGGGCGGCGGTCTTGAGCCCGATGCCGGGCACCCCCGGCACGTTGTCCACCGAATCGCCCGCCAGCGCCTGCACGTCCACCACCTTCGAGGGCGGCACGCCGAATTTCTCGATCACCTCGGCGACGCCGAACTCCTTGTCCTTCATGGCGTCCACCATGCGGATGCGGTCGCCGACCAGCTGCATCAGATCCTTGTCGGAGGAGATGATGCGCACCGTCGCGCCCTTGTCGCGCGCCTGCACGGCGTAGGTGGCGATGAGGTCGTCAGCCTCGAAGCCGCCCTGTTCGACGCACGGCACGTTGAACGCCTTCACCGCCTCGCGCACCAGCGGAAACTGGGGGACGAGATCCTCCGGCGCGGGCGGGCGGTGCGCCTTGTAGGCGGGGTAGATGTCGTTGCGGAACGAGCACTCCGACTTGTCGAAGACCACCGCGATGTGGGTGGGGCGCGCCCCGGCGTTGGTCTCGCGCAGGAGCTTGTTGAGCATGGCGCAGAAGCCCTGCACCGCGCCGATGGGCAGCCCGTCGGATTTTCGGGTGAGCGGCGGCAGCGCATGGTAGGCGCGGAAGATGAAGCCCGAACCGTCGATCAGGTAGAGGGCGTCGCCGGCGGCGATATCGGGAGGGTGTGGTGTGGTCAACGTGGTCGCGCCCGGTCTTGCGTCGGTGGGCATGCTATAGCATCGCCCCGCCGGGCGCGTCCCGGACAAGCGTTGCCCGGCGCGGCGCGGCTGGCTATACAACGGGCGAGCACCCGTAGCTCAGCTGGATAGAGCGCTGCCCTCCGAAGGCAGAGGTCACACGTTCGAATCGTGTCGGGTGCGCCAGTTACTCCCTGAAATGTCTGGTGATTTTACGGCGACAGGTGGTTTCTCTTCCAACGATAGCAGCTACAGGTGCGGCCATGGCAGAGGCGGAGATCATCGGCGCATTCAGCGAGGACGACGCTGCGCGCCTGAGCGACCTGACCCTGAACCAGATCAGGCGCTGGGACAGGATCGGGTTCTTCACGCCGTCGCTGGCGGAGGAGAACCGCCGCCAACCGTTCAGCCGCGTCTACTCGTTCCGCGATATCGTCTCGTTGCGCGTCCTCGGCCAGCTCCGCAACCGGCACGGGGTGCCGTTGCAGCACCTCCGCAAGGTCTCGGACAAGCTGCACGACATGGGCGATGCGAAGTGGACCGCGTCCACGCTCTACGTCCTCGGCAAGAAGGTCGTCTTCACCGATCCCCGAGACGACAAGCGGAAGGAAGTCGTCAGCGAGCAGCGGGTCTTCGATATCCCGCTTCGGGTCGCGATCTCTGACACCCGGCAGGCCATCGCCAAGATGAACGAGCGGGAGAAGGCCGAGACCGGCCACGTTGTGAAGCGGCGCTTCGTCATGCAGGGCGAAGCGGTCTTCGAGGGCACCCGCATTCCCGTCGCGGCGGTCCAGCGATATCTGGAAGCGGGCTACGGCACGGCGGCGATCCTCAAGGCCTTCCCCGATCTGACCGAGGCCGACATTGACGCGGCCCGTTCCTACCCTAACGGTATGCGCGCCGCATAATGCCGAAACGGGCCGCTCTTGAATTTCTGACCGACCACAACGTCCCCGAAGATGTTTTCCATTGCCTCGCAAAACGTCGCCATCTGGTCAGCCGGGTTAAGGATCAGATGCCCGTCAACAGCCCCGATCAGATAGTGGCGAAGGCGGCCATGAGTGCCGGTCGCATCCTCGTGTCCTGGGACAAAGACTTCGGCCAACAGCGCTTTATGAAACCGCGCTTCGCCTCGCTCAGCCGGATCGGCTTCTCCTGCCCGGAGCCGGACGGAGCGAAGCGCCTAGCGGAGGTCATGGATCTGATTGAATTCGCCTTTGCGCGTGCAAAGGGCAAACCAGTTCGCATCAAGATCGCCAAAGACAAAGTAGAGATCAAATGTTGAAACTGAGACCTTGCGACCGCTTTGGATCGACGATCTGTGAAAGGGCAAATCCTTCGGCTTTCACAGCGAGATAACTTGAGTCGCCCAAACGACGAAGAAACGCTGTTACCAACCTCACCCGTACGACCGCCCCTTCCACGACACCGCGCCGCCCTTGCGGCGGTGGAGGAACGCCCGCCACTGGATCGCCAGCAGGCTCAGCACCGAGACCGGAGGCAGCGCCACGCCGAGCCACGGCTGGCCGAAGCGCGCCGCGAGGATCACCCGCGCGGCGAGGCCCGCCGCCACCGCCCACAGCGCGTTACCCAACGCCTCCGCGTCAGCCGCGAGCCACGCCACGGGAACCAGAAGCCACGGCAGCACCTGGCCGCCGAACAGCAGCGTCGTCCACACGGGAAGGCCCACCGGCGTCGCCATGCCCTCGTGGGCGTTCTTGGAAAGCCCGCCGAACAGGTCGGCGGCGTTGTCGTACATGCGGGTTGCGGCCAGGTCGGTCGCGTCGAACAGGTCTGTGTCGTAGCCCTTGCGCCGGAACACCCGCGGCAGCGCCACGCCGTCGTGGATGCGATCATGGATGGCGCCGTGCCCCTCGCAGGCGAGATAGGCGTCCTTCTTCACCGCGATGAGCTGCCCGCAGGCGGTGGCGAAGGCGGCGCTGCGGGTGAACTTCATGCCGATGAACGGCAGGAAGCCCAGCAGCACGAAATGGATGAGCGGGATCAGCATCTGCTCCCAGAAGCCGATGGCGATCTGGCGCGGGAACCCGCTCGTCAGGCCAAGGCGCGGCCGGGCGGCGAGGTGCGCCGAAAGGCGCGCCAGCGCGTCCGGCGCGAGCGTCACGTCGGCGTCGAGGAAGACGACCAGGCCGTGCCGCGCTTCGCCTGCGAGGGCGTTGAGCGCGTTGTTCTTGCCCATCCATCCGGGCGGCAGCGGCGGGATGGCGACGAGGCGCAGGCGGGGGTCGGCTTTCGCCCGCTCCAGAACCAGGGCGGCGGTGCCGTCGGTGGAGGAGTCATCGCCGACCACCACCTCGAATGCGACGCCCCGGTTCGCCAGCACGCTGTCGAGCACGGGGCCGATCCGCTCCGCCTCGTTGCGCGCCGGGATCAGCACCGACACCGGCGGCGGCGTTCCGGAGGCGGGAGGCAACGGGCGATAGAAACTGAGGTTGACGATGATCAGCGCCAGGGGGATCGCGGCGAGCGCCAGCGCCACCAGCGCTACGGTGGACAGCATCACCGGTCTCCGTGCGCCGGGCGATACTTGCTTCCCGTCGCCAGCGCCTTCAGGTAGCGGAACGTATCGTAGACCGGCGCGACGCCGGAGCGGCCGGCCACCAAGGTTTCGAACCGGTCCGCATCCCGCGTCATCGAGGCTTCGGCAAGCCGGTCGAGCGTGGCCGAGAGCGAGGACTCGAAGCGGGCGGTCCAGTCCTCCGCGGACGCCGTCCGGGTTTGCGCTACGACCGGCTCCCCGAAGGCGAGCAGCAGTTCCGGCGCGGGCTCGTTCCAGAACGTCAGCTCCATGGCGAGCGGCACGAACGTCGCCTCGCTGTCGCGCGCGATGTGGCCGAGACCGGGCTGGAACTTCACGGGCCGCGCGCGGGCGTCGCTGAAGTGCCCTTGCGGGGTGAGCCAGAGCGTGTGCGCCGGATCGGCCAGCAGTCCCCGGGCAGCCAGCAGGAATTGCGCCGCGCCGCGCCGTGAGTCCTGCTCGACGCCGAACACGCCCAGCCGCTTCATGAAGCGATACTTCTCCAGCATGCGGGCGTCCATCGGGCCGAAGCACTTGCGCTGCGGCGCAACGCGGGCGCTGAGCAGGATGAACACCAGAGGGTCCCACCACGAGGGGTGGTTGGCGTACACCACGAGCGGCTTTGCGGGATCGGCTTCAGGTCGCGACCCGCGCAGCAGCCGGACGGCGGTGAACTTGCGCTGGAAGTAGCGCTCGAGCCAGACGCCGAAAACATCGAAGACGCGCTGGCTGCGCGCCGCAACGATCTCGCCCGCAACCGAGATGGCGTCTCGCTGCGTCATCGCCGTCACGCAGGCCGCGCGGCGGTCACAGCCCGAGGTCCTGCGCCAGCAGCCGCGAGGAGATGCGCGCGGACTCGAAGATCACCGGCAGGCCGCTGCCCGGATGGGTGCCGCCGCCGACGAGATACAGCCGGTCGGCGTCCTCGAAGCGGTTGTGGGGGCGGAAGTACAGCATCTGGCCCAGGTTGTGGCTGAGGTTGAAGGTTGCGCCGCGATAGATGTCGAGTTCGGTGTTCCAGTCCAGCGGGGTGAACATCTTCTCGTAGCAGATGCGCTCCTCAAGTCCGGTCACACCCACGAGAGCGAGGCGTTCAAGAATGCGTGCGCGGAAGGCCTTCGCCTGGGTGCGCCAGTCGATGTGTTCGGTCATGTGCGGCACCGGCACCAGGACGTAGAGCGTCGAATGGCCTTCCGGCGCGAGCGTCGGATCGGTGCGGCTGGCGTTCTGCACATACATGGACGGGTGCGTGGGAAGCACCTTGTGCGTCTGGATCTCGTCGATATTGCCGTGAAAATCCTCCGACAGGAGGATGGTGTGGTGCTGCAGGTCGTTCGGCATCGGACCACGGATTCCGAGGTAGAGCATGAACGTCGAGCAGGAGAACTTGCGGGTGTCGATCTTCCGGTCGGTCCAGCGGCGGCGCACCGACTGCGGCACCAGACGCGTCATCGACTGGGCGAAGTCGGCGTTCATCACAACTGCGTCAGCGCCGTATCGGGCCCTGGCCGTGCGCACGCCCGTGGCGCGGCGCCCCTCGAACTCGACGCTCTCCACGCCCTCGCCGAGATGGATGTCGACGCCCATGCGCCCGGCGAGCTCGGCCATCTTCTGCATCACCGCGTTGCAGCCGCCGATCGGATGCCAGACGCCGTGCTCGTGCTCAAGGAACCCGAGGATGGTGAACAGGCTCGGGCAGTTGAACGGCGACATGCCGAGATACTTCGCCTGGAAGGAGAACGCCCGCCGAACGCGCGGATCCTTGAAGTAGCCCTGAAGATCGGTGTCGAGGCCGATATGCGGCTTGAGAAGCGGGATGGCGGCCAGCACATCCGGCCTCAGGTACTCGAGAATTGATTGGAACGGATTCTCCAAAACCGGCCTGAACTTCTTCAGCTTGGCCCGGTTGTCCTGCATGAATTTGGCGAGATTCCTGGCGTCCGCCGGGGCGATGCGCGAGATCTCGCGCGCCCTCGATTCCTCACCCGCAACCGCGTCCAGGTACTGTCCGTCCTCGAAGGCGACCCGGTAGAGCGGATCGACGCGGCGCATATCCAGCTCTTTCCAGAGATCGAACCCGCAGAACGAGAAGATTTCCTCGATAATGCGCGGATAGAGAAAAAACGTCGGCCCGATGTCGAAAGTGTAGCCTTCCGCCTTGAACGCCCCCGTCCGCCCGCCCACCCGGTTCTGCTTCTCCAGAAGCGTAACCTCGCACCCCATTCGGCGCAACAACATTGCTGCGGCGAGGCCTCCCGGCCCGGCGCCGACAATAACGACCCGCCGGCCGGATGCCTTCCCGTTGCCCTTCAAGATATCTCTCCCAAACCTCAAACCGCGCGACGTGTAGCCGCTCGAACCCCCCGCGTGCAACCGGCGGGAAACCGGGCCGCGCAACGATCTGTCGTTGCGCGGCGGGCGGAATTTCCGCCTTGTTCACCGTTCACATCCGATTGTCCATAGCATAAGCCGTATCATCCGATTCTACCGGGAGCGCCGTTGGGCGATGATCGCTGTCGACAATCTGCGCAAGAGCTACGGAGATTTCCGCGCGGTGGACGATATCTCGTTCACCGTGGAGCGGGGGGAAACCTTCGCGCTGCTCGGGCCGAACGGCGCCGGTAAGACCACAACCATCGAGATTCTCGAGGGATTTCGTAATCGCGACGCCGGGACGGCGATCGTCGCGGGGCTCGATCCGGGCCGGCGCGAGAACATCCCGGACCTGCGCCGCAAGGTGGGCGTTCTGCTGCAGAAGACCGCGCTCGAACCGGAGCTGTCGGTTCTGGAGACGGTTGAGGCGTTTCGCCGCTACTACGCCGATCCGATCCCGGCGCATGAAGCGCTCGATCTGGTGTCGCTCAGCGAACAGCGGGACCGGCGGGTCGGCGCGCTGTCGGGCGGCCAATTGCGCCGCCTCGATATCGCGCTGAGCGTTCTGGGGAGGCCGGAAGTCCTGTTTCTCGACGAGCCCACCACGGGGCTCGATCCGGCCGCGCGCCGGCGGATCTGGCAGCTGATCCGCAACCTCAACGCCAACGGCGCCACGATCCTTCTGTCGTCGCACTACCTCGACGAGGTGGAGGCGCTGGCGCACCGGCTCATCGTCCTGTCGCGCGGACGCATCGTCGCCAGCGGCGGACCGGCGGCGCTGCGGGAGTCGCTCGCCGGCGAGACGATCGTTCGCCTCAACGAGACCGATGCGCAGGTGGTGTCGCTTCTCCCCCGCGACATCGCAGCGGCGGCGAGGCGCTCGGGCGCGTGGGTGGAGTTTCGCGCGGACGACGCGACGCAGCTGATCCAGACTATCGCCTCGGTGGCGAGCCGCAACGGACGCAGCCTCAGGACCATGGTGGTCGTGCGGCCCTCGCTTGAGGACTTTTACCTCGACCTGCTGGAGCGCGAGGAGGCGCACAAGCCGCGATGATCGCGCTGTTGTATGGCGAGACGCGCCATCAGCTGAAGCTGTTCTGGCGGCGCCCGGCGGCGGTGTTCTTCGTCGTGTTCATGCCGATCGTGCTGCTGGTGCTGTTCACCGAGATCTTCGGCAACGAGGAGATCCCAGGCGAGGGCTTCACCACGGCCCAGTTCTACGCGCCAAGCCTCGCGGTCTTCGGGGCCGTGATGGCCTGCTACACCTATCTCTCCATCGCCACCGCCTCGGCGCGCGATCTCGGGATCCTCAAGCGGCTGCGCGGCACGCCGCTGCCTCCCGCCGTCTACATGGCCGCCCGCATCGCCGCCGTCTCGGTGATCGGCATGATCACGGCGGCGCTGGTGATTGCGGTGGGAATGGCCCTGTATGGCGTTCAGCTTCTGCCCGACAAGCTTCCGGCGGTTCTGCTGGCGCTTGTGGCCGGCACGTTATGCTTCGCCGCGCTCGGCATGGCGCTGACCGGACTGTGCCGCAACAACGAGACGGTGCAGGCCGTCTCCAATGCGACGCTTCTGCCGGTCGCATTCATTTCCGACGTCTTCGTGCGCCCCACGCTGGAGCCCCCCGCCTGGATTTCGGCTCTCGCCGACCTGTTTCCCCTGAAGCATTTTGCGCTCGCCTTTGCCGACGGGTTCAAGCCGCTGCTCGACGGCGGCGGGTTCGCCTTCCGGGGCGACGATGTGACCTACGGCATCGGCTGGCACCTGACGGTGATGTTGCTCTGGGGAGCGGCGGGGGCCATCGTCGCGGTGCGAACGTTCCGCTGGGAGCCGCCGGAGCGATGACCGGAGCGGTTCCGTTCGCCGGCGTCGATGGCCGCCAGTCTCCGGCGGCCGCGGCGATTCAGCGCGGCGTGACGCGGCTGATGCGTCTGCACGGGTTCGCCACCCTTACCGAAGCGACGCTCGCCTCCGGCCGACGCGCGGACGTGCTGGCGCTCGGCCCGGCGGGCGAAATTTTCATCGTCGAGATCAAGTCCAGCCTCGCCGACTTTCGCAGCGACCGGAAGTGGCCGGACTACTGCGATTTCTCCGACCGCTTCTACTTTGCGACGGCGGCGGATTTCGATCACCGCGCGCTGCCGGCCGGTCAGGGGCTGATCGTCGCCGATCGCCACGGCGGCGAATTTGTTCGCCATCCGCCGGACCATCCCCTCACCGCGGCGCGGCGCAAGGCCATGACCTTGCTGTTCGCACGGCGCGCGGCGGGGCGACTTGAGGCCGCACGCGATCCCGAGTTCGGGATCGGCTGAACCGCGCGCCCGTCCGCGCCCTTGGCGCATCATCCCGCCAAGTGGATACCACCTGGCGGAGAGAGATGATGCGAATACGGGACAATAGAGCGGCCGGCCTGATTCAGTCAGGCCGAGCGCCGCCCTAGCGGGGCGCGCGTTTCGCAAGAATCCGCTGCAACGTCCGCCGGTGCATGTTGAGCCGCCGGGCGGTTTCGGAGACGTTCCGGTTGCACAGCTCGAACACCCGCTGAATGTGCTCCCAGCGCACGCGGTCGGCCGACATCGGGTTTTCGGGAAGCGCCGCGCGCGCCTCCGTATCGGCGACCAGCGCCCGGTGCACGGCGTCCGCCTCGGCGGGTTTCGCCAGGTAATCGATGGCGCCCAGCTTCACGGCGGTCACCGCGGTTGCGATGTTGCCATATCCGGTGAGCACCACCGCGCGCGCATCCGGTCGGGCGTGGTGGAGCGCGTCGATGATGTCGAGACCGGAGCCGTCGTTGAGGCGAAGATCGACCACCGCGTACTTCGGCGGCTCCCGGTTCACCTCGGAGACCGCCTCCGCCACCGATTCGGCGACCCGAACCGTGAACCCGCGCACCTCCATGGCCCTTGCCAGACGCGTCACGAACGGCTTGTCGTCGTCGACGACAAGCAAGCTTTGCAGATCCTGTTCTTGCGGCTCCATTGGAACCTCCCTCAACGCATGGAACTTGATACGGGCCGCGGCGTGTGCGGATCAGGACGCCGGGCGCCCCGCCTCGATCGCGCCGCGTGACCAGTCCACCCGAACGATCGCCCCGTGTTCGGGATGCGGTTTGTTGGCGAGCGATACGCGCGCGCCCGACCGTTCCAGCAGTGTCTTGGCGATGAAGAAGCCAAGGCCCATGCCGCCCTCGCCACCCTGGGCGCGGGCCATCGCTTCGGGCAGCCGGCGCGTGGTGACGAACGGCTCGCCGAGCCGGTCGATGATGTCCGCCGAGAAGCCCGGGCCGTCGTCGGCGATCACCACGGCGATGCTGTCTGCGGTCCACTCAAGGCTGATATCGACGCTGGCGCGCGCAAAGTCGTGAGCGTTGCTGATGAGATTGCCAAGCCCGTAGCGTATGCCGGGATTGCGGCGCATCACCGGTTCGGGGGCGCCCGGAACCTCCGGCTGATCGACCGAGATCACCACGCGGCCCTCCCGCAACGGCGCGATGATCTCCTCGATCATCGCCGGGAGGGTCTGGCGGGCGAACATGGCGTCCGCCCGGGTGTCGGGGTCCGACAGGCGGGCGAGAATCTCCCGGCAGCGAGCCGACTGGGTGAACAGGAGTTCGATGTCGTCATCGAGCTGGGACGGGTCGGCGAGGCCGCGTTTGAGCTCGCTCGCCACCAGGTGGATGGTGGCCAGCGGCGTGCCGAGTTCGTGGGCCGCCGCCGCCGCCATGCCGTCGAGCGCCGAAAGCTGCTGCTCGCGGGCGAGGATGCTCTCTGTTTCTGCCAGCGCAGTCGACATGGCGCGTGTTTCGGACGCGGTGCGCCACGCATAAAGCGCCGAAAACGCCATCCCGCAAGCGACGGCGGCCCACATCCCGACGATGTAGAGCTGGGGAAGCGCGATGCTCTGGTCGAACGGCCAGGGCAACGGCAACCGCCAGTAGGTGAGCGCGGCCGAAACGCCGAGGGCGAGCGCTCCAAGCAGCACCGTGCGTTCGATCGGCAGGGTGGCGGCCGAGACCGTAACCGGCACGATCAGCAGGAACGAAAACGGATTGGCCATACCCCCCGTCAGGTAGAGCAGGGCCGACAACTGGAGGATGTCGTAGGCGAGGAGCAGCGTTGCGTGTCGTTCCGGCAGCCGCACCCCGGATCGCCAGCGCAGCGACAGCAGGATGTTGAGCCACGCCGACAGCGCAATCACCGCCAGACACCAGCCCAGCGGCAGCGGGAACCGCAGAATGGCCCCGACAACCACGACCGCCAGCGTCTGGCCGAGAACGGCCAGCCACCGCAGGCGAATCATGGTCTGCAGCCGCAAGCCTTCGGCCGGCGGCTGGCGCGCCAGGATCTCCATCGCCGGCAACCGCTGGAGCAGACTGGAGCGAATGCTCATATGGCCTCGTTAACCTTCTCACAAACACCGGGGCGGCAGTATCGGCAGGCTGTTCCCGGCTGAAGCCATACGCCGGGAACTCGGGGACGGCCCCATCCGCGCGCTTGACCAATGTCCGGTTGCCGCCGGGCTTGCGGCCCTGCTACGTTGCATGCAGGCGGTCAGGCGGCCGTCGAAAGGGTGAACCTGCCGATGCTGTATTACCTCTACGAGCTGAACCACGCTGCGGTTGCCCCGTGGCGCGCAGCCGCCAACGCCGGAAGGTTCTTCTGGAAGAATCCCGACAATCCCCTCGCCTCCACCTATCTCGGCCGGCATGTCGCTGCGTCGCTCGATATGTTCGAGCGCGTCACCCGGCGTTACGCCAAGCCGGAGTTCGGCATCGTCAGCACCTCGATCGACGGCGTCGCGCACGCGGTCGTTCAGGAGCCGGTCTGGTCGCGCCCGTTCTGCAACCTGCTGCGCTTCACCGTGCGCGGGGCGGATGGGGCGCCGCTGACCGGCCGCAAACGCATCCTCATCGTCGCGCCCATGTCCGGGCACTACGCCACGCTGCTGCGCGGCACGGTGGAGGCGATGGTCGCGCACGCCGACATCTACATCACCGACTGGATCGACGCGAGGCAGGTGCCGCTGTCGTCCGGGCGCTTCGACCTCGACGACTACATCGACTACGTCATCGAGATGCTCGAACACATCGGGCCCGGCGCGCACGTCATGGCGGTGTGCCAGCCGTCCGTGCCGGTGCTGGCGGCGGTCGCCGTGATGAGCCAGCGCGGCGACCCGCACGCGCCGGCGTCGATGACGCTCATGGGCGGCCCGATCGACACCCGCCGCAATCCCACCGTGGTCAACCAGCTCGCCGTGGAGCGCGGGATCGACTGGTTCCGGCGCAACGTGATCGTTCGTGTGCCCCTGCCGCACGCCGGCTTCATGCGCGAGGTCTATCCGGGCTTCCTGCAGCTGACCGGCTTCATGACCATGAACCTCGACCGCCATCTCGACGCGCATCGCGAGCTGTTCCGGCATCTGGTCGCGGGCGACGGCGACTCGGCCGAGAAGCACCGGGAGTTCTATGACGAGTACCTTTCGGTGATGGACCTCACGGCGGAGTTCTATCTCCAGACGGTCGAAACCGTGTTCGTCCGCCATGCGCTGCCGAACCGCACGTTCACCCACCGCAACCTTCTGATCGACACGTCCGCCATTCGCTCCACGGCCCTGATGACCGTCGAGGGCGAGCGCGACGACATTTCCGGCGTCGGCCAGACCCAGGCGGCGCACGATCTGTGTTCGAGCCTGCGCGACGACCAGCGCGCCCACCATTTGCAGCCCAGGGTGGGGCACTACGGCGTGTTCAACGGCTCGAAGTTCCGCCGCGAGGTCGTCCCGAAGATCGTCGCCTTCATGGACCGGCACGCCCGGGCCTGATCAGTTTCCGTCCATCTTCAGGGCGGCGATGAACGCATCCTGGGGGATCTCGACGCGGCCGAACTGGCGCATCTTCTTCTTCCCCTCTTTCTGCTTGTCGAGGAGCTTGCGCTTGCGGGTGATGTCGCCGCCGTAGC
>DAIODI010000025.1:0-5956 GCA_036746875.1 Aestuariivirgaceae bacterium
CCGGCTGACGGCTCAATACTATGCAAAACCAGTAGGGATACAGCGGCCGGCCTCATTCCCGTCAGGCCAAGTTCCGCTAGACGATGTTGTACCCGCCGTCCACCGACAGCACCTGCCCGGTGACGAAGCTTGAAGCCGGGGCGGCGAAGTAGACGACGGCGCCAACGAGCTCGTCCGGGTCGCCCCATCGGCGCATGGGCGTCTGGCGGGTCACCCACGCGTTGACATCATCGCCGGAGTATCGCTCGTGCGTGCCCTTCATCAGGTGCGTCATGTAGCCCGGGCAGACCACGTTCACCCGGATGCCCCGGTCGCCCCACTCCACGGCGAGTTGCCTTGCGATCTGAATGGCCCCCGCCTTGGATGTGGCGTAGGCGAGCAGGTTGGGAAACGCCACGACACCGCCTGTCGATCCGATGACGACGATCGAACCGCCCTCGCCCTGTTGCAGCATCTGATGTCCGGCCGCCTGCGCCGCGCTGAAGCAACCCCTGAGGTTGACAGCCATCACCGTGTCCCACGCCTCGACGGAGAGCGTTTCCGCAGCGCCGCCATGCCCGATCCCGTGGTTGATGACGGCGATGTCGAGCCGTCCGAACCGGGCGACAGCGGCGTTGACCAGCCCGGCGCTCTGCTCGTGCCGGGTTGCGTCATAGGAGACGGCCTCGGCGACGCCGCCGGAAGCGACGATCTCATCCCGAACCCGTTCGATCTCCGAAACCGTCCTGCCGCAGATGACGACCCTGGCGCCGTACTGCGCCAGTCCCCGCGCAATGCAGGCCCCGAGGCCGGACCCGCTGCCGGTGACGATGGCCACCTTGCCGGACAGGTCGAACAGTCTCGCCAAAGGTGGAGCGTGCGCCATCGTCACATCACCGCCACGCGACCGAAGTCGCCGGCCCCGCCGAGCAGCACCTGGACGGGAAGGGCGCCGTGATTGAACAGGCGGTGCGCGGTGTTCGCCGGCATGAACACCACGTCGCCCGGCTCGCCCATGAAGTAGTCGCCCGTCGCGGGCGCCTGGATGTGATACGTGCCTGTGTCGCCGTGGTAGCAGACGTCGTGGGGGAAGGTGATGTCGTCGCTGCGGGCGTTGGGCGGCAGGGTCAGCAGCGCGAAGGAGACGCGCCCGGTGCTGGCGAGGATTTCGGCGCGCATGGCGTGCGTGTCGCCGACGATCGCGACGAGCGCGGATGCGCGCCGGCAGACCCGCAGGTTGCTGATGGCTTCGCCGTCGCGCGGCCAGTTCCTCGTCGCAGCGACATCGATGCCGACAAGGGTCCGGGGCCTCGGCACGTGCGCCAGGGCGGCCTGGTTGGTCGGCGGCGCGATGCATTCGAGAAGCCGCAGGTCCACGGTCCCGAAATTGTAGCCGTAGTGCCAGCGCCGCTCCGGCATGAACAGCATCTCGCCGGCGCGGGCTATCTTCACCTCGCCGGTCTCGGGGTCCTGGCAGGTGTAGTCGCCCGCCAGCACATACAGGCACTCGTGGGTGTCGAAATAGGCGCGGAAGCGGTCCGACGACCGAAACCGCGCTCCCGGCGGCATGGTGACGGTGACCAGAACCATCTCCTTGCTCAGGACATAGAACAGGTCGTTGACGAATCCGGATTCGTCGTCGCCCCAAATCACGCACGGCGCCTCGGCCATGCGGATGAGCGTCGGGGAATCCAGCGGCTTCAACTGATCGCGTCGCGGCATCGGGTCCTCCAGGCGAAAGCAACGGGAGTGATCCAAATATTTATTGAACGTACAACAAATTTTTGCTTCGGTGCGTGGCGATGGAGTCCACAAACGACACGGCATTCGATTACATCGTCGTCGGGGCCGGTTCGGCGGGCGCGATCATCGCCTCGCGGTTGAGCGACGATCCGGCCGCGAGCGTACTGCTGCTTGAGGCCGGCCCTGACGATCGGGCCTTCACCATTCGCATGCCGGCGGCGGTCAGCATCAACATCAAGGGCGACCGCTACAACTGGCGGTACCGGACGGAGCCCCAGGCGGCTCTTGGCGGCCGCACGTTGTATCAGCCGCGCGGCAAGGTGCTGGGGGGCTCGTCGTCGCTCAACGGCATGATCTTTATCCGGGGGCACGCGCTCGATTACGACCGCTGGGTTGGGGAGGGCGCGACGGGCTGGTCGTACGCGGACGTGCTGGCGTACTTCCGGCGGATCGAGGACTTCGCCGGCGGCGCTGATCCATACCGCGGCGCCGGCGGGGCGATCCCGGTCAACCGGGGATGGCCGGCGAGCCCGCTCCATGCGGCGTTCATCGAGGCGGGGCAGCAGGCCGGACACCCGTTCAGCGCCGACGTCAACGGCCGTCAGCAGCACGGCGTCTCCTACTTCGACAAGAACATCAGGGGCGGGCAGCGCTGGAGCGCCTCGCGCGGATATCTCGCGCCGCGGCGTGGCCGGTCGAACCTCCGCGTCCTGACGAACACCGCGGTCCATCGCGTGACGTTCGACAAGCGCGCCGCTACGGGCGTCGAAGCGCTTGCCCCAGGCGGGATGCGGCGGTTTACGGCCACGCGGGAGGTGATCCTCTGCGCGGGGGCGTTCAACACCCCTAAGCTCCTGATGCTGTCGGGCGTCGGCAAGGCCGATCATCTGAAGCGGCTGGCCATCCCGGTCGTCCACGACGCGCCGGAGGTCGGGGCGAACCTGCAGGACCACACGGAAGTTCACGTCCAGTACCGCTGCACGCAGCCGATCACGCTGTTTCGCGAACTGAGGCCCCTGAAGAAGCTGTACAACGGCATCCGCTGGCTGATCGACCGCAGCGGACAGGCCGCGACCAACCACTACGACACCGGCGCCTTTCTGTTCGCCGACGAGAGGGCCGCGCATCCCGATTGCCAGCTTCACTTCGTCCCGATCGTTTACAACAACAGCGTCGAGCGGCGCGTCGACTGTCATGGCTTTCGCGTCCATGCCGGCCCGATGCGGCCGCAGTCGCGAGGCGTCGTCATGCTGCGGTCTGCCGCTCCCCGCGACCCGCCCGTGATCCAGCCGAACTACTTCGCCGAGCCCAAGGACTGGCGCGACATGCGCCGCATTGTCGACCTGTCACGCGACATTTTCTCCCGCAACGCGTTCGCGCCCTTTCGCGGCCCCGAACTGTCGCCGGGCGCGACTGTGCGCGGCGGCGCGGCGATGGACGACTTCATCCGGGAATGGGGCGACACCGGCTATCACCCGTCGTCCACATGCCGGATGGGTTCGGATGATCGCGCGGGCGTCGCGCCGGACGGCAGGGTGTGCGGCGTCAGCGGCCTTCGCGTCTGCGACGCGTCCATCATGCCCAGCATCGTGAGCGGCAACCTGAACGCGCCGGTGATGATGATGGCGGAGAGGATCAGCGACCTGATCCGCCGCCGGCCGCCGCCGCCGCCGGAACGCGTGGCGGTGGTCGCCCGCGCCGGGGAAGAGCCTGCGACAAGGGAGACTTGCTCATGATGAGTCCGTTTTCGCTCGACGGCAAAGTCGCCGTGGTGACAGGGGCGGGACGCGGTTTGGGCAAAGCCATCGCGATGGGGCTCGCCGCATCCGGCGCGGCGGTCGTCGTCGGCGCCCGAACGGTGGAGGAGGTCGAGCGGACCGCCGAACAGTGCAGGAGCGCGGGCGGACGCGCGGTGGCGGTGAGAGCGGACATCATCGAGCGCGCCGACTGCGACCGCCTGGTGGACGTCGCTGCATCGACGTTCGGCGGCGTTGACATTGCGGTCTGCAACGCCGCCGCCGGCGTGCACGGACCGGCGGCGACGATGAGCGAGGCGGCCTGGAACAAGGTCATGGCGATCTCGATCACCGGCTACTTCAATGTCGCGCAGGCCGCAGGTCGCGAGATGATCCGCCGGGGCGCCGGCGGCTCGATCATCGCGGTCTCCGCCAACTCCAGCATCGTCGGTTATGCGCAGTTGACCGCAGCGGCGGCCGCCAAGGGGGCCGTGGACCAGATGTGCCGCAACCTGGCCGTCGAATGGGGCGAGCATGGCGTTCGGGTGAACAGCATCAACCCGGGCTACACCGAGCATGTTCCCGGTTACGGCGACGTCTCTCCGGGCGCAGGCGACAGCATCGACGACGGCGTTCGCATGATGACGCCGCTGGGCCGGCGCGGTCGCGTACCGGAGTTCGTCTGGCCGTGCGTTTTCCTCGCCTCGGAGGCGTCCTCTTACATCACCGGCGTCAATCTCATGATTGATGGCGGCTATTCGGTGAAGTAGCACGTGCCGGTCGCCCAGCACGTTCAGGAGAAGGCAATGCCGGAGCTCGCCCGACCCAAGACCCATCCGGAGATCAACAGGTTCCGGCGCGACAGCCTCATCGGCGCAACGCTGCGGGTCGTCGCCGCGGCGGGAATCGAGAACACCACGGTCGCCAAGATCTGCGAGGCCGCCGGCGTGTCGCGCGGTCTCGCCAATCACTATTTTCAAAGCAAGGACGAATTGCTTTTGATCGCCTTCCAGAAACTGCTCGACGATCTCGGCGATGTCACCCGCCGCGCCTCGCAGGAGCAGGAGAGCCCCACCCGGAAGCTCTTTGCGATCATTCATGCGATTTTCCGGAGCGAATTCTTCAACTCGACGGCGCGGGCCGCCTACCTGTGCTTCTGGACGGCGTCGCTGTCGAACCCGCAGTTCGCCAGGATCAACCGGGCGAACTACGCGCGCTACCACGCCTCGGTGGGGCGGCTGTTCGAGAAAGCGGCAAGCCAGCGCAACGTAGACATCGACGCAAAAGGAGCCGCAATCGGGCTGATCGGCATGATCGATGGGCTCTGGGTCGATCTGTCGATCGGCGTCGACGACTTCTCTCCAGACGACGCCGTGGCGGCCTGCCGGGACTACGTTGTTCACAAACTGGCGATCCCGGCGGGCGACCCCGATCTTGCGAAACCTGGGGTTCGTCCGCGAGCCCGAACGGCGAAGGCAGGGTCCAGATGACCATCGCGCCGGATTTCTCGGTCGCCGGAAAGACCATCGTCGTCACCGGCGCGGGGCGCGGACTGGGCAAGGCGATCGCCGAGGGACTGGCTGCGCTCGGGGCCAATGTGGTGGTGGCCGGCCGCACGCCGGATGATGTCGCAGCGGTCGCGCGGGGGATTAACGGGCAGGGCGGTTCGGCCATCGATGCGGTGTTCGACGCCGGTGAAGCTGGCGCGGTCGAGGCCGTCGTCGACGCGACGCTCGCCCGTTTCGGTACGCTCGACGGCATGGTGGTCAATCACGGCGTGACCCTTCACGCCGCCGCTTACGACACGACCGCGGATTCGTTCCGGCGCGTGATCGACATCAATCTGACGAGCTGCTTCATGTGCGCGCGCGCCGCCGGGCGCCGCATGCGCGAACAGGGCCGTGGCGGCTCCATCGTCTTGATCTCCTCCAACGCCAGCTTCCTCGCGTACGACGGTCTTGTGGCCTACGGGGCCTCCAAGGGCGGCGTCGATCAGCTGTGCCGGCAGCTTGGCGGGGAGTGGGGGCCCGACGGCATCCGGGTGAACGCGATCGGGCCGGGGTACATGAACAGCCACATGCGCGGCGTGGAGAACGCCTACGAAGATCCCGCGTTCAAGACCGAACTGATGAGGAAAATACCGCTGCGCCGCAGAGGCGACGCTCGTGAACTGGTGGGGGCGACGGCGTTCTTTCTGTCGGCGGCCTCGTCCTACGTGACCGGCCAGTACCTGGCGATCGACGGTGGATATTCGCTGCTTTGAGGACGTCAAGCCGGACAAAAACTTTGTTGAGCGTTCAACAAAATATGTCTAGCGTCATGCCGACCACAAGGGCGAGAACAGATCGAAAAGGGAGGAACGCATGGCCAATATCTCGAGTGGAGACATCATGACTCTCCTGTCGGAGGGCGTCGCCGGTCGTCGGGAGTTGCTGAGGCTGCTGGCCGCCGCCGGGTTGGGTGTCGCCTCGCTTCCTCTGGGGGCAGTGCGGGCGTCG
>DAIODI010000025.1:5966-20388 GCA_036746875.1 Aestuariivirgaceae bacterium
AAGCCGGGCTCACCATTCTGTCGTGGTCCGGCTACGACATTCCCGAAATGGCCCCCGACTTCTTCAAGGCGCACGGCAAGCCGGCCTTCACGTTGATGGGGTCGGACGAGGAGGGCTTTCAGAAGGTCGCCGCCGGGTTCAGGCCCGATCTTGCGCACCACACGAGCTTTATCGTCGGCAAGCTTCGCGACGCGGGTCTGATCCAGCCCATCGACGTGTCGCGGCTGACGCACTGGAACGACTTCTTCCCCGAGCTGCGCAGCATTGAAATGACGGACGGCAAGGTCTGGATCGCGCCGTGCAGCTGGGGAAACTCTTCGGTGATCTATCGGGCCGATCTTGTGAAGCCCACGGAGGACTCGTGGGGCGTGCTGTGGGACGAGCAGCTCAAGGGCAAGATCTCCGCGCGTGATGCGGTGGAAGGTTTGCTGATCACCGCCGGCCTTTATGGCGAGGCTGTAGACCCTTGGGACATGACCGACGCCGAGCTCGCCAGGGCGAAGGAGCTTCTGCTGCGGCAGAAGCCGCTGGTGAAGTTCTACTGGTCGAGCCAGACCGACCTCGAGCAGAGCCTCGCCAGCGGCGAAGTTACGGCCGCGTACGGGTGGAACGCCTCTGTCGCGCTGCTGCGCAAGCAGGGCATCGACATGGCCATGTTGCGTCCGAAGGAGGGGATCGTGACATGGACCGACGGGCTCGTCCTGTTCAAGGACCGTCCGGGCTCCGAGGATCTCGCGTACGAATTCATCAACGCCTACATGACCCCGGAGGTCGGGAAGTTCCTCATCGACTCCTACGGTTACGGCAGCGGCAACGAGAAGGCCTATGCGCTCGTCAAGCCCGAGCGGCTGAAGGAGCTGGGCATCGAGGAGCCGGCCAAGATTCTCGCGACCTCCCGTTTCCAGAAGCAGATCAATCCCGAAATTCGCCAGAAGTACCAGGCGATCTTCGACGAAGTGAAGTTTGCCGGCTGACGTCCCTGGGTCAGCCATGGGAGCTCCGGAGCGATCCGGGCTCCCGTTCCTTCCCTCAATGCGGGATAGTCGCAGACGATGAGCGCAGCCTTGGGAAACAGCGCCAAGCCCGGCGCAGGGCCGGCGGCGTGGCTGGAGCCGATGCTCTCGCCACGCAGCATCGCCATCGTCGGCGCATCGGACAGGGCCGGCTCCTTCGGCCGCTCGACGCTGGAGCAGACCATCGCCGGCGGATTTGCGGGGGAGATCTATCCCGTCAATCCGCGGCTGTCGGAGGTTCTGGGGCTGCGGTGCTACCCGTCGCTCGCCGACCTGCCGCATCCGGCCGATCTCGCCATACTCGTCGTGGCCAACGACATGCTCGAGTCCCAGCTCGAACTCGCCGCCACGACCGGTTGCCGGGCGGCGGTGATCTTCGCCAGCGGCTATCTGGAGAACGATCGGCTTCCGCCGCTGACCGAGCGGCTGGCCACGATCGCCCGCACCCATGGCCTGCCGCTGTGCGGGGCCAACTGCATGGGCTTCGTCCGCCCCGCGGCGGCGACCCATGCGACCTGGTACAAGGCCGGCGCGTTGCCCGCCGGCAACGTGGGGTTCATCAGTCACTCGGGCTCGATCTTCCTTACGCTGTCGGGCAACGATCCCCGGTTCGCCCTCAGCCTTGCCGTGTCGCCGGGCCAGGAACTGGTGGTTTCGGCGGCCGACTATCTGCACTTCATGCTGGAGGACGCGCACACCGGCGCGGTGGCGCTGTTCCTCGAAACCGTGCGCGATCCCGAAGGATTCAGCGCCGCGCTCCGGAAGGCCAACGACAGGGATGTCCCGATCATCGCCCTGAAGATCGGCCGGACGGACAAAAGCGCGCTGCTCGCCAGGAGCCACTCGGGCGCGCTCGCCGGCGACGATGCGGCGTATCATGCGCTGTTCGACAGGTACGGCGTGATCAGGGTTCGGACCATCGATGAACTGGCGTCGACGACGATGCTGATGGCCCAACCGCGCCGCGCCGTGCGCGGCGGCCTCGGGGCGGTGCTCGATTCCGGCGGGGCGCGGGGATTGTTCATCGATCTCGCTCACGACACCGGCGTTCGCTTCGCCGATATCTCGCCGCGGACGGAGGATCGGCTTCGCGCGGCGCTCGAGTATGGACTGGAGCCCGTGAACCCGGTCGACGCCTGGGGAACCGGCAACAACGCCGCCGCAATCTTCGAGGACTGCCTGCAGGCGATCGCCGACGATCCCGACACCGGCCTTGCGGTGCTGGTGTCCGACATCACCAACGACGACGATCCGGCCAACGCCGAGTTCGCCCGGCTCGTGCGCAATGTGCAGGCGCGAAGCGAGAAACCGGTCGTCCTTGGCCTGCACTGGAGCCAGCACCGAAGCAAGCGCGTCAGCCGCCTCACGGCGCAAGCGGGCGTGCCCGTTCTGGACGGCGTGGAAAACGCGCTGCTGGCCATCAGGCACGCGTTCGACTATCGCGACTTCCGCGCGCTTGCGCCGCTGTCGCCGCCGCCGTCGCCGGAGGAAGCTGTCGTTTCCCGCTGGCGCCGCCGCCTCGGCGACGGCCGGGAGCTGGAGGAAGCCGAATCCCTCGCGCTGCTGCGCGATTTCGCCATCCCGGCGTCGCCGGGCGAGGTGGTGAGCGGCGTGGATCAGGCGCTGGCCGCCGCCGAGCGGATCGGCTGGCCGGTGGCGCTCAAGACCGCCATGCCCGGCATCCGGCACAAATCCGACGTGGGCGGCGTGCGGCTCAACCTCGGATCGCCGGCGATGCTGCGCGACGCCTTCGCCGACATGGCGGATCGGCTGGGCCCCCGGGCCCTCATCGCAGCGATGGCGCCAAAGGGCGTGGAGATCGCTTTGGGCGTCGTGCGCGACCCGCAGTTCGGTCCCATGGTGCTGATCAGCGCCGGTGGCACGTTGATTGAGGTGTTGCGCGACCGGCAAGCGGCGTTTCCGCCCCTCGACGAACACCGCGCGCGCCGGCTTGTCGATCGCCTCGCCCTGCGCCCGGTGCTCGACGGCCATCGGGGAGACCCTCCGGCCGATATCGCATCCCTCGTCGCGGCCATCGCCCGTTTCTCCCGGCTCGCCTGCGATCTCGGCGACCTGATCGCCGAGATGGACGTGAACCCGCTGATCGTCTCGTCGCGCGGCGTCGTCGCGGTCGATGCGCTCACCATTCCTTTCGCCGGGAGCGCCTGATGGAAATGCTCGATTCCGCTGACGATCGCAGGTTCCGCAGCGAAGTGCGCAGCTTCTTCGCAACCTCGGTTCCCGATCATATCCGGCAACGGACGATGACCGGACTGCCGCTGGAGCGGCCCATGCTGGAGGAGTGGCACAAGATCGTGCTGGCCCGCGGCTGGGCCGCGCCGGGCTGGCCTGTCGAACATGGCGGCACGGGATGGTCGCTTCGACAGCAGTACATCTTCGAGCAGGAGCGCAATCACGCCTTCGCGCCGCTCGGCGTGACCTTCAACTTCGACATGGTCGGGCCGCTGCTGATCAGGTACGGCTCGCCGGAGCAGAAGCGCCGCCTTCTGCCGCGCGCGCTGTCTGCGGAAGATTTCTGGTGCCAGGGCTTTTCCGAGTCCGGCGCGGGCTCCGATCTCGCCGCGCTCGCCTGCCGCGCCACCCGCAAGGGCGACCGCTACATCATCAACGGCGGCAAGCTCTGGCAGACGGTGGCGTTCGACGCCGATATGATGTTCGGGCTGTTCCGCACCTCCCAGGAGCAGCGCAAGCAGCAGGGGATCACGCTTCTGTTGGTGGATATGCGCTCAAAGGGCCTGTCGCTGAGCCCGATCCCCCTGCTCGACGGCGTCGAACGGGTGGCGGCCTGCACCTTCGACGATGTTGAAGTGCCCGTCGCGAACCGGGTCGGCGAGGAAGGGTTCGGGTGGCCGATCGCCAAGTACCTGCTCGCCATCGAGCGGCTGGGCATCGCCGAAGTCGCCGGGTCGAAGGCCGCGCTGGCGCGCCTGAAACGGCTGGCTGCCCGCGAAACCAAGGGCGGCGCCCCGTTGATCGAAGACCCCCACCTGCTGACCGAGCTCGCCGTGCTTGAGGCCGAGCTTGATGCGTTGGAGGCCGTCGAATACCGCTTCCTGTTCGACCCGTCCTCGAACGGAGAGCTTGGCGCCGAAGCGTCGATCCTGAAGATCGCCGGCACCTTGATCCGGCAGCGACTGACCGAACTGACGATGCGGGTGGCCGGGTGCGCCGCGAACGCTCAAGGGTCGACCAGCCTCAACGGCGCGCGCGACGACCCGCGCACCTATCCCTCGTGGGCGACGCGGCACTATCTGAACTTCCGGAAGATTTCGATCTATGGCGGATCGAACGAAATCCAGAAGAACATCGTCGCCAAGGCCGTTCTGGGGTTGTGAGACCATGACCGATCTGTTCTTCCCCGGCGATGATGCGGCGCTGCTCAGGCGAAGCCTCGACAAGCTGCTCACCCAGCACCGGGGCCCGGCGCAACGGCGTGCGACCGAAGCGTGCGACGGGTTCTCCCCCGGGCTTTGGCGCGAGCTTGCGCAGGCCGGCATTCTGGCGAGCTTCCATCCCGAACACTGTGGCGGCGCCGGTGGTGGCGGGCACTACCTGCGCATCGTCATGGAGGCGGTGGGCCGCCATCGCGTCCCCGGCCCGTTCATCGACACGCTCGCCGCCGCGCCGGCGCTGCTCGCCGAGGCGACGAACGGCCCCGAGCTCCTGGCCCGCATCGGCGCGGGCGGCGACGTGTGCGTGCTGGCGTGGGCGGAGCCCGGCCGGCGCAACGACTGGCGCGCCAGCACGGTGGTCGCGTCGCTGCATGGCGGAACGATCGAGATCAGCGGCGAGAAGGTCGCCGTGCCTTATGCGCTCCAGAGCACGCATCTCGTCGTCACGGCGGCCCTCGACGAGGACCGGCGCCCGGCGGTTGTTCTGGTTCCCGCGACGGCTGACGGGGTCCGGATCGCGCCGCGTCCGCAGTTCGACGGCGGTCAAGGCGCCGACGTCGCCCTTGCTCGCGTGCGCCTCGACGGGAGCAGCGTCGTTCTCGAAGGGGAAGCGGCAAGCGGCGCGCTCACGCGGGCGATGACGCTGTCGCTGCTGGCGCAGTGCGCCGAGACCGTCGGCTTGATGGAGCGGCTGCTCGCGCTGACGCTCGAGCACGTCAAGGTGCGCAAACAGTTCGGTAACGCCATCGGCTCGAACCAGGCCATCCAGCACCGGCTCGTCGACATGTTCACGGCCTGCCAGATGGCTTCGGCCCACGTTCAGGCGGCCATGGCGACCGTCGATGGATCGCACGCCGCTCCCGATCTCCAGATGGCCCGGCAGGTGAAGCTTCATGCCGACCGGGCGGCGCGAACGGTCGCCCACGAAGCGGTGCAGCTGCACGGCGGAATGGGTGTTTCCGAAGAGCACGAGGTCGGGGCTTACCTGCGCCGGATCGTTGCGATCGCCCAAACCTACGCCGACGAGTTCGATCTGCTGTCTGCCTATCGCGAGGCGCACCGTGCACGCTGACTCCATCGCGCTCTCGCCGACGGTCACGCTTCAACGCGAAGGCGCGCTCGCGCTCCTGTGGATCGATAATCCTCCCGTGAACGCCATCAGCGCTTCGGTGCGGGCTGGCCTCCATGCGGGCTTGCAGCGGCTGAAGGCCGATGACTCGCTTCGCGCCGCGATCATCGCATGCAAGGGCGCATCGTTATCATCGGGCGCGGACATCACCGCGTTCGGCAGTCCCGAAGCGCCGCCGCTGTGGAGCGATCTCGATCGCGAAATCGACTTTGCGCCGAAGCCGGTCGTCGCCGCCATCCACGGCCGGGCGCTGGGGGGCGGACTGGAGATCGCGCTGGCATGTCACTACCGCGTTGCGGCCGAAGGGGCGCTCCTCGGGCTCCCGGAGGTGCAGCTTGGCCTGATCCCCGGCGGGGGCGGCACGCAGCGGCTGCCGCGGCTGATCGGGCTTGAGGCGGCGCTGGACCACATCACCACGGGCCGTCCGATGGACGCGCGAACCGCGCTGGCGCTCGGCGGCCTTGACGCGGTCATCGACGGCGATCTCGTCACCGGCGCGATGTCCTTCGCGGCCAGGATCGTCGAGGCTGGCGACGGTCTTGTCCTGCCCCGCTGTCGTGATCGGGCGGTCGCCGTTCCCGCCGCCGGCGTCGACGCCACGATGGACGCGGCGGTCAAACGCGTCTCACAGCGCCAAAGGGGGTTCGAGGCGCCGCAGCGGGCGATCGAAGCGGTACGCGGCGCGGTGACGATGCCCTTCGACGCCGGGATGAAGCGCGAAGCCGAAATCTTCGAGGCGTGTCTCGCCAGCGAACAGCACCGCGCCCTGTCCTATCTGTTCTTCGCCGAACGTACGGCCCGCAAGGCGCCGGGATTGCCCGCGGCGGCGCGCGCTCTCGACCGCGTCGGCGTCGTCGGCGGCGGCACGATGGGGCGCGGCATCGCCCTGGCGCTGCTGCCGCATGGGATTGACGTGACGCTCGTCGAACAGGACGCCGGCCGTCTGCGGCAGGCGCTCGACGCCTGCGCGGCGGAACTCGATGCGGCGGTGCAGCGGGGCCGGATCTCCGGGGAGGAACGCGCGCAGCGCCTTGCCCGGCTTCACGGCGGCGCGGATTTCGGCGACCTCGCCGGGGCGGACCTCGTCATCGAGGCCGTGTATGAGGACATGGAGCTGAAGCGCCAGGTGTTCGGCCGGCTGGAGACCGTGGTCGGCCGTGCGACCCTTCTGGCCTCCAACACCTCGAATCTCAATCTCGATACGATCGCCGAAGCCACCCGCCATCCCGAGCGGGTGCTGGGGCTGCATTTCTTCAGTCCCGCCAACGTCATGTCCCTGCTGGAGATCGTCCGCGGCCGGGCGACCGACCCCGCCGCCATCGCAGCGGCGTTCGGGTTGGCCAGGCGCATCGGCAAACAACCGGTGTTGTCGGGGGTGTGCGACGGCTTCATCGCCAACCGCATCTTCGACCAGTATTTTCGCGAGGCGGACTTCCTGGTTGAGGAGGGAGCCTCTCCCTACGACGTGGACGATGCGCTCGTGGCGTTCGGCATGCCGATGGGTCCTTACGCGGTCTGCGATCTGGTTGGGCTCGACGTCGGGCAGCTCATTCGCAAGCGGCAACGCGCGCTGCTCGCGGCCGGCATGCGCTATTCCACCCTTGAGGACGAAATCGTGGAGCGCGGCCGGCTTGGCCAGAAGACCGCAGCCGGCTGGTACCGCTACGAAGACGGACGGCGGGCGGCCCGCGATGAGACCATCCTTCCGCTGATCGCTGAATATCGGGCGCGGAAGGGGTTCGTCGCGCGCGCGATCTCCGCCGATGAGATCGTCGGCCGGTGCCTGACCGCTCTCGTGAACGAAGGGGCGAAGCTCCTTGACGATGGCATAGCGCTGCGCGGCTCCGACTTCGACGTGGCCGCGGTCCATGGCTACGGCTTCCCGCGGTTCCTCGGCGGCCCGCTGCGCCATGCGGACGATCGCGGCCTGCAACGGTTCGCCGACAACGTCATCCGGTTCCGCCAGGACCACGGCCCCTGGTGGACCCCGTCGCCCCTGCTTGTGCGATCTGCGGCGGAGGGAAGGCGGCTTTCCGAAACGACAGCGCCGGGAGCACGCGCATGACAATCGAGGTCGCCATCCTCTCCACCGCACGCACGCCGATCGGCAAGGCCTACCGTGGCGCGCTCAACGCCACCCATGGGGTGACGCTGGCCGGTCACGCGGTCCGTCATGCGGTCGCCCGGGCGAACGTCGATCCGGCCGAGGTTGAGGATGTCATCCTCGGCTGCGCGATGCCGGAAGGCGCGACGGGCTACAACGTCGGCCGGCTTGCGGCGCTTCGGGCCGAACTCCCGGTGCACACCAGCGGAGCGACCGTGGACCGCCAGTGCGCGTCCGGTCTCCAGGCCATGGCGATGGCGGCCGCCCGGATTCGCGACGAGGGCGCGGAGGTCGTCGTCGCGGGCGGCGTGGAATCCATCAGCCTCGTCCAGAAGCGTGACGGCGAGATGTTCGCCCGCGAGCAATGGCTTAGCGACCACAAGCCCGACATATGGATGGGCATGCTGCACACCGCCGAGGTGGTGGCGCGGCGATACGGCGTTGACCGGCCGGCGCAGGATGCGTTCGCCGTCGAAAGCTACCGGCGCGCTGCGCACGCGCAGTCGGCCGGCCTTTTCGACGAGGAATGCGCGCCCATTGCGGTGACGCAGAGGTTGATCGACCGGCACAGCGGCGAAACGCGCCTCCAGGAGATCCTGTTCGGAAGAGACGAGGGGGTGCGCGCCGACACCACCCTCGAAAAGATCGCCGCGCTGCAACCCGTCGCCGGCGAGGGGGGCGTCGTGACGGCTGCGAACGCCTGCCAGATGTCGGATGGCGCGTCGGCCTGCGTGATGATGGATCTGCGGGTCGCGAGGCGCCGCGGCTTGCGGCCGCTCGGCGTCTTTCGGGGGTTCGCCGTCGCCGGCTGCGAGCCCGACGAAATGGGGATCGGTCCCGTGTTTGCGGCGCCGAAGCTTCTGGCGCGCCACGGCCTCACCGTCGCCGACATCGATCTGTGGGAGCTCAACGAGGCCTTCGCGGTTCAGGTTCTGTATTGCCGCGATCGCCTCGGGATCCCGCCGGACCGCCTCAACGTGAACGGCGGCGCCATCGCCCTGGGCCACCCCTACGGCATGACCGGCGCACGGCTGGCGGGGCATCTCCTGATCGAGGCGCGCCGCAGACAGGCGCGCTACGGCGTGGTGACGATGTGCGTCGGCGGCGGGATGGGCGCCGCCGGACTTTTCGAGATCGGCGAAGGGTGAGCGGGGTGATGAGCGACGACTGGGTGACGCTGGAGAAGCACGGGCGGGTTCTGCTCATCACCATGAACCGGCCGAAGGCGAACGCGATCAATCACGCGATGAGCCGCGCCATGTACGCCGCGTTTGAGCGGCTTCAGACGGACGACGACCTGTCCGTCGGCGTCTTGAACAGCGCGCTCGACCGGATCTTCTCGGCCGGCTGGGACCTCAAGGAAGCCGCCCGTGACGGCTGGGACGCCGCGCTTGATCAGCATCCCGAACTTGGCGACGGACCGGGCGGCTTCGCCGGCGTCACCGCCAACTGGTCGCTCGACAAGCCGGTGATCGCCGCCGTCCACGGCGCCGCCGTCGGCGGCGGTTTCGAGATCGCGCTCGCCTGCGACATGATTCTGATGGCGGAGGACGCATACTTCCAGCTTCCCGAAATGGCGCGGGGATTTCTGCCGGATGTGGGCGGATGGCAGCGTCTGACCCGAAAGATACCCTACAACGCCGCGGTTGAGCTGCTGCTGACGGGGCGGCGGCTTGAAGCCGCCGAGGCGATCCGCCTCGGGCTCGTGCACAAGGCCGTGCCGGGAGGCGAATTGACCGGCGCCGCTCTCGATCTTGCGGCGCAAATCGCCAGGGGGGCGCCGTTGGCGCTGCGCGCCCTCAAGGCGATGCTTCAGGCGACTGGCCATCTCAACCTGCGCGACGCCATGGCGCGCACCGGGCCCGGCCGCAGCGGCGTGCCCGTCTACGAAGCGATGATCGCGTCCGCCGACTTCCACGAGGGCATCAGGGCGTTCGTCGAACGGCGAGAGCCCGTGTGGAAGGCGAAGTGATGCGTGGCCGCCTTGCGCCCTACGCCCTGATCTCGCCCGCGGTGCTGGCCGTGGTCGTGTCGATCGGCGCGTGTCTGGCGGTTCTCGTCGTCCTGAGCTTCGCGACGCAGAAGTATCTCACCATCGACTACAACTGGACGCTGGCGAACTATCGGCAGGCCTTGTCGAGCGCCATCGTGCACACGCTGATGATCCGCTCGGCGATCGTCGCCGTCATCGTCACGGTCCTGTCGCTGCTGCTGGCCTATCCGATCGCCTACGTGCTGGCGTTCGATCTCACCCGGCACAAGATCCTGTGGCTCGTGCTGTTCACGCTTCCCTGCTGGATCAGCTATCTCCTGCGCATTCTCTCATGGAAGCTCATTCTCGGGCACAACGGCGTGGTCAACGGCAGTCTGCTGACGCTGGGCGTCATCGATCAGCCGTTAGGTTTTCTCGTTTACAATCCCGTGTCCGTGGTGATCGCGCTCGTTCACGCCTGGGCGCCGTTCGCCATTCTGCCGATCTATGTTTCGCTGGAGAAGATCGATCGCAGCCTGATCCAGGCCTCCGGGGATCTGGGCGAGCCGCCGCTGCGCACGTTCCTGCGCGTCACGCTGCCGCTCTCGATGCCCGGGGTGGTCGCGGCGGGCGTCCTGATTTTCGTGCCGACATTCGGCGAGTACGTCACGCCGCAGCTCATCGGCGGCCCGTCCGGCGCCATGATCGGCAATTTCATCGCCTCGCAGTTCGGCGCGTCCAACAACTGGCCGCTCGGGGCGGCGCTTTCCCTTCTGGCGATGGCGACGGCGACGCTGGTCGTCTGCCTTGTTCTGGCTGGTCCATGGGCGCTGCGCCAGGCCCTGAGGAGGCCATAGATGGGGCGGGCAGGGCGATATCTCTACGCCTCGATCTACCTCGTGGCCCTCTACGTGCCGATCCTGCTGATTGCGCTCTTCTCGTTCAGCAGCGCCGTCTACGTGGCGTTCCCGATCAGGGGATGGACGCTCAACTGGTATGCGGAGATGGCCGCGAGCAGCGGCCTCCTCGACGCGCTGGGCAACAGCCTGGTCGTGGCCGCCATCGCGTCGCTGACGTCGACGGCGATCGGCGCCCTTGCAGCGCTTGCCTACACACGGCGCCGGTTCGCGGGCCGGAGCGCCTTCGGCCTCCTGATGCTGTTGCCGCTGGCGCTGCCGGTGGTGGTGATCGGCGTCGCCCTGCTGTCGATGCTGATGCTTGCGGGCCTTCGCCTGTCGCTGCTCACGGTGGCGCTCGGGCATATCATCGTGTGCACCCCGTTCGCCTTCGGCGTGATGAGTTCGCGGCTGGCTGGTCTCAACCCCGATTACGAACTGGCCTCCGCCGACCTTGGCGAACGGCCGTTGATGACGTTCTGGCGGGTCACTGTGCCGCTGGCGCTGCCGGGGCTGATCGCCAGCCTTCTCCTCACCTTCACGGTCTCCTTCGACGAATTCATCCTGTCGTTCTTCCTCTCCAGCAATTCTCCCACGCTGCCCGTCTTCATGTGGAGCCAGATGCGGTTCCCCGATCGTCTGCCGATGGTGCTGGCGCTGGCGACGGTCATTCTGTGCGTCACATGCGCCGCGATCGTCGCCGTGTTTGCGTTGCGCGGCCGCGACACGATGCGGGAGCGCACGGCATGAGCGGCGCCGCACCCCGGAGCGACTTCATCCGGATCATCGCCGTTCGCAAGCGGTTCGGGCCGGTGGTGGCCCTGGAGAACATCGACCTCGACATCGGACAGGGCGAGTTCTTCTCGCTGCTTGGACCTTCGGGTTGCGGCAAGACCACCTTGCTGAGGATCCTCAGCGGCCTCGAGTTCCCAACCTCCGGCAGCGTCATCATCGACGGCGGCGACGTGTCGCGGGAGCCGCCCTACCGCAGACCGACCAATCTTGTGTTCCAGAGCTACGCCATCTTCCCGCACCTGAGCGTGGCGGAGAACATCGCCTACGGGCTTCGCCGTCTGCGCCTGGGCTCCGCCGAGCAGGCGCGTCGCGTCGATGAGATGCTGGCGCTGATCGGCCTGCAGGGGTTCGGACCGCGGCGGCCGAACCAGCTGTCGGGCGGTCAGTTGCAGCGGGTGGCGCTGGCGCGGGCGCTTGTGCTGAAGCCGAAGGTGCTGTTGCTCGACGAACCCCTCGCGGCCCTCGACAAGAAGCTGCGGGAACGCATGCAGCTTGAGCTTCGCGCCCTGCAGCGCGAGGTGGGCGTCACGTTCGTGTTCGTCACGCACGATCAGGAAGAGGCGCGGACGCTGTCCGACCGGGTGGCGGTGATGTCGCAGGGGAGGATCGTCCAGTGCAGCCCGCCGCTGGAACTCTATGAGCGGCCGCAGAACCGCTTCGTCGCCGAATTCGTCGGGGAGATGAACTTCTTCCCCGGCAAGGTGGTTGCTTCGGCGCCCGACGGCTGCCGGGTTGATCTTTCCGGGTTGGGGGCGGTCACCTGTCTCGACCGCAAGCGGCGCGAAGAGGGCGCGCGGGTTGTTGTGGCGGTTCGCCCGGAGTGGGTGCGGCTCACGGAGCTCGCCGACGCTGGATGGCGTGGCAGGGTCACCGGACGACAGTACTTCGGGGAGCGCTGCCACGTGCAGGTGGCGCTGGCTGGGTGCGAACGCTCCGTTTCCGTATCCCTCAGCGGGGTCATGCCGGATTTGGGCGCAGACGCCGGCGTGCGGATTGAGTTCGGCAAGGCCGTGGTTCTCGACGACCGGGACGAGCCTGCCGGCGCGATCCCGTGAGCCGGGGCCGTCATCCGGCCTGACCAGCGCGGCATCCACGTCGCGGGATGATGCTCCGGAACCATGTCTGGTCATGGGCGAGGGTGCTTGAGGGGGCGTGGTCGGATCGCCGGGACCCGAAACGAAAACGCGCCCGGAGGCGTTTCCGGGCGCGTTTTGCAAAACTGGCTCCCCGACCTGGACTCGAACCAGGGACAATTCGATTAACAGTCGAATGCTCTACCAACTGAGCTATCGGGGAATGGCAGCGGCGCTATAGCAAAGGCCGGGTGCAGGGTGAAGCCGAAAATCGCACTGGCGGCCTTGGCCGCGGACGGCACGGCGGACTCCCGCGTGTGCGGGCATCTTGCGACGGGCAATCCACAGCCCATATCTCCCGGCCATGAGCCGCATCAAGCTTGGTGATCGAACACTTCCGCTGCCGCGCAGTCCATGGCTGCGTCTGGTTCTGGGAACCGCCCTTGTCCTTGGGGGACTCATTGGGTTCCTGCCCATCCTGGGGTTCTGGATGATCCCGCTGGGGCTTCTGGTGCTGTCGATCGATCTGGCGATCGTCCGCCGCTGGCGCCGCCAAGGCGTGGTGCGCCATGCGCCATGGCTGCGGGAGAAATGGCCGCGCGCGGCGGATCTGTTCGGCCTCGGCAACGGCAACGGCAATCGCGAAGGGAACGGCGGCAAGGGCGCGGGTCGCGGTGCACCGGGCGCGGCAAAGACGCCGGACGGACCGGTCGGGTGACAGCGGGGAACCGGCGACGCGCGCGGCGATCGCCCTGCCGCTCCATCCCGTCGGCTTTGCGTCATCTCTTTGCGCCACATGGCGACCACCTGGCGGGATGGCGCTCAGGCGCCGAGCCGCTCCAGAGCCTCGACGATCTTCGCCCGCCGGGCGGCGAGCGCGTCCTTGCGCTCCTTCGCCTCCTCGATCACCTCCTCCGGCGCCTTCGCCACAAAGCCGGGGTTGCCGAGGCGCTGCTCGATCCCGGCGATGTCCCTGCCGGTTTTCTCCAACTCCTTGGCCAGGCGGGTGCGTTCGGCCCCGAAGTCGATCACGCCTTCAAGCGGCAGCGCCGCCACGGCCTCGCCGAGCACGATCTGGGCGGCGCCCTTCGGCACGCTGTCCGCCGCCGACAGATCCGACAGACGGGCGAGCCTGAGGATTTCCGTCTCCCACGCCTTCGCCAGCCCCGCGGTGCGCGGGTCCGCCCCCACCAGCACGCACGGGATCTTCGCGCCGGCGGGCACGTTCATCTCGGCGCGCACCGAACGGATTTCGGAGACGAGCCGGATCACCCAGCCGATCTCGGCCGCCGCGGCGTCGCTGCGCAGTCCCGCGTAGCGCGGCCAGGCGGAGGAGATCAGCAGCGCCGCGCGCTCGGCGGTCTTGCCCCACAGCTCCTCGGTGACGAACGGCATGAACGGGTGCAGCAGCCGCAGAACGCCGTCGAGCGTGAAGGCGGCAGTGGCGCGCGTCTCGGCCCCGGCGGCCGCATCGGCTCCGGCCAGCACCGGCTTGGCGAGTTCGAGGTACCAGTCGCAAAACACGTTCCAGACGAAGGCGTAGAGCGCTCCGGCCGCATCGTTGAAGCGATAGTCCTCGATGGCCGCCCCCACCGTCTCCGCCGCCTCCTCGAGTTCGCCCAGGATCCAGCGGTTGCGCGGCGCCCGCGCCGCCTTCGGATCGAACGCCGGGTCGAGCGCGCAGCCCTGCATCTCACAGAAGCGCGCCGCGTTCCACAGCTTGGTGGCGAAGTTGCGGTAGCCCTCGACGCGCTGCGTCGAGAGCTTGATGTCGCGCCCCTGGGCCGCCATGGCGGCGAGCGTGAAGCGCAGGGCGTCCGCGCCGTACTGGTCGATGAGGTCGATGGGGTCGATGACGTTGCCCTTCGACTTCGACATCTTCTGGCCCTTCTCGTCGCGGACCAGCGCGTGGATGTAGACGGTGTGGAACGGCGGCTCGCGCATGAGGTGCAAGCCCATCATCATCATCCGTGCGACCCAGAAGAAGATGATGTCGAAGCCGGTGACCAGCACATCGGTCGGGTAGT
>DAIODI010000026.1:0-9969 GCA_036746875.1 Aestuariivirgaceae bacterium
GCCGATGGCCGCAAGCAGCAGCGGCGTCGAGGCGGTGATGATGGTGAGGATCAGGTTCTCCACGTTCGGGCCCTCATGCCGTCTCGCCGCGCGCGGGGTTGAAGCCGCGGTCGATCCTCAGCCGATAGAGAATGAAGGTGTCGCAGGCGAGGACATAGAACAGCAGGATTCCCTGGAACACCCGCGACACCTTGTCGGAGATGCCGAGCGCCACCTGCGCGCCCTCGCCGCCGAGATAACTCACCGCCAGCAGCAGCCCGGCGAACAGCGCGCCCACCGGATTGAGGCGGCCGAGAAAGGCGACGATGATCGCGGTGAAGCCGTACGCCGGCGAGATCGAGGGCTGAAGCTGGCCCACCGTGGACATCACCTCGATGATCCCGGCAAGACCGGCGAGCCCGCCCGAGAGCAGCAGCACGAACCACACCAGGCGGTCGCGCGAGAACCCGGCGAAGCGCCCGGCGCGCGGCGCGCTCCCCGTCACCTTCACCTCGAAGCCGGTGAGCGTGCGCCCCATCAGCACGGCGAGCCCGGCGACGGCGGCGAGCGCGATCAGCGATCCCAGATGCACCGTGCCGCCGAGCGTCGGCAGCGTCTGCCAGCCCTCGAAGCTCACCGTCTTGGGGAAGTTGAAGCCTTGCGGATCGCGCCATGGCCCGCGCACCAGCCAGTCGAGCAGCAGCTGCGCGACGTAGACGAGCATCAGGCTGGTCAGGATTTCGCTGGCGCCGAAGCGCGTCTTGAGCAGCGCCGGGATGGAGGCCCAGGCCATGCCCCCGGCGACGCCGAGAAGAAGCATCAGCGGCAGGACCGCCGGAGACTGCCAGCCCGTGAAGAACACCGGGATCGCCCCGCCGAGGATCGCGCCCGCTGTCAGTTGCCCCTCCGCGCCGATATTCCAGACGTTGGCGAGGTAGGCGACCGACAGTCCGGCCCCGATCAGCACCAGCGGCGTCGCCTTGACGACCAGCTGTTCCAGCGACCACAGGGTGGTGAACGGCTCGATGAAGTAGACGTAGAGCGCCTTGAGCGGATCGTGTCCGGCAAGCGCGAAGATCGCCGCGCCGGTGATCACGGTGAGCGCGATGGCGATGAGCGGCGACACCAGCGCCATCGCCTGCGACTGCTCGGCGCGCTTCTCAAGCGTGAGCCGCATGCGCCCCCGCTGCGCTGCTCGCGGCGCGGCTCCGTTCGTGCGCCCCCGCCATCAGCAGCCCGATGCGTTCGGTGTCGAGGCTCGCCGCCGGATACGCCGCCGACAGCTCGCCGCGCGAGATGACGGCGATGCGGTCGGCGATCTCGAAGATCTCGTCGAGGTCCTGGCTGATGACGAGCACCGCCGCGCCGCCGCGCGCCAGATCCACGAGCGCCTGGCGGATCAGCGCCGCCGCGCCCGCGTCCACCCCCCACGTCGGCTGATTGACGACGAGCACCGCCGGGCTGCGGTCCATCTCGCGGCCGACGACGAATTTCTGCAGGTTGCCGCCGGACAGGGCGCGGGCTTCCGGATCGGGCTTGCCGCGCCGCACGTCGAAGGCCGCGCACACCCGCTGCGCGATCGCCCGCGCCAGGCCGCGGTCGATCATCCGGTGGCGGATCATCCCGGCGTCGGCGTGGCGCGACAGGATCACATTCTCCGACAGCGTGAACCCCGGCACCGCGCCGTGGCCGAGGCGCTCCTCGGGCACGAAGGCCGCGCCAAGCTTGCGGCGCGCGTCGACGCCGAGACGGCCGGCGTCCGTCCCGTTCAGCCGCACCATGGCCGCCCGCTCCACCAGCCGCTCGCCCGACAGCGCCGCGAACAGCTCCGACTGGCCGTTGCCGGCGACGCCTGCGATGGCCACCACCTCGCCGGAGCGAACCTCCAGCGATACGCGATCGAGGCGCACGGCGAACGGCCCGTCAGGATCGAGCGAGAGGTCGTCGAGCGCCAGCAACTCGCCTTCCGGCGCCGCAGCCGCGCCGCCCTGCACCACATGAATGTCGGCGCCCACCATCAGCCGGGCGAGGCTCGCCGCCGTCTCCCGCGCCGGATCGATGTCGGCCGCCACCACCTTGCCGTGGCGCAGAATGGTGGCGTGGTGGCAGAGGCGCTTCACCTCCTCGAGGCGGTGGCTGATGTAGAGCACCGCACAGCCTTCGGCGGCGAGGCGCTCCAGGGTGGCGAACAGCCCCTCGGCCTCCAGAGGCGTGAGGACGGCGGTCGGCTCGTCCATGATGATGAGGCGCGGCTCCTGCAACAGGCAGCGCACGATCTCGATGCGCTGGCGCTCGCCCACCGACAGATCGGCGACCACGGCCTCGGGCCGCAGCGGCAACCCGTAGCTTGCGGAAACCGCCGCGATGCGTTGCGACAGCGCCGCGAGGTCGAAGCGGCCGCGCAGCGCCAGCGCGATGTTCTCGGCGACGGTCAGCGCCTCGAACAGCGAGAAATGCTGGAACACCATGCCGACGCCGAGGGCGCGCGCCGCCGCCGGGTTGTCGATCAGCACCGGCCGTCCCTGCCACACAAGCTCGCCCGCCGACGGCTGCAACGCGCCGTAGATGATCTTGACAAGGGTGGATTTTCCCGCGCCGTTCTCGCCGAGCAGCGCATGGATCCGCCCCGGCATCACGTTCAGGGACACATCGTCGTTGGCCTTGAGCGTCCCGAACGTCTTGACGATCCCCCGCGCTTCCAGCAACGGCGTCGCCGCCCCGCCGCCCGCCGCGTCTTGATCGCGACCGGGCCTCACGGCGCGGCCTTCCTGACGCCGGCGGGCCGCACGGCGAGGCTGGCGCGCTCCTGCGCCACCAGCAACTCCACCGCCACCGAAGCGGCGATCACGGCCGGATGCTTGGAGGCGGGGCCAGACGCGCCGATCGGGCAGACGAGGCGGGCGACGGCGCCCGCTTCGACTCCGGCTTGCCGCAAGCGGCCCTCGAACCGCGCCCGCTTGGTGGCGCTGCCGATGAGGCCGACGTAAGCGAAACGGTTCGACCTCAGCGCGGCTTCGACGATGGCGTAGTCGAGCGCGTGGCTGTGCGTCATGGCGAGCACAAGCGCGCTGTGCGGCGCGGCGGAGAGTTCCGCCGCCGGATCGTCGGCGGCGACGGTGGTGGCGCGGCCGGGGACGGCGGAAGGAAACGCGCCCGGCCGCCCGTCGATCCAGCGCACCGCGAAGGGCAGCGGGGCCAGCGCCCACACCAGCGCGCGCCCCACGTGGCCGGCGCCGAACAGCAGCACCGGGCTCAGCGCCTCGCCGAAGCGCTCGATCACGGTCTCGCCCTGGCGCAGAAACGCCGGGCCGTCCGTCTCGGCGACGGCCTCCCGGACGATCCTCTCAGCGCAAGTCACGCCACGGGTGACGAGCGGCCCCGCCGCTTCGAGCGCCGCGAACGCCCGGGCCTGCCCGAGCGCCCCGGGGCCGAACGCCTCGAAGGTGATCTCCACCGCGCCGCCGCAGCACTGGCCCAGCGCCGGGCCGAGCGCGAACCGCTCGCGCGCCAGCGCATCGCCGCCGCCCCGCGCCAACCCTTGCGCCCGCGCCAGCGCCCGCCATTCGAGCGCGCCGCCGCCGATGGTGCCGGTGAAGCCCTGCGCCGTCAGCACAAGCCGGGCGCCAGCCTCGCGCGGCGCCGAACCGTCCACGGCGGAAATCGTCGCCATGACCGGCGTGCCGCCCGCCTCCAGATCGCGCACGATGGCGGCCCACACACCCATCACGCCCGCATCGCGTCGGCGGCGCGCAGGATCGCCTCCGGCGTCGCCGGCGCGTCAAGCGGCGGCGCGCGGCCGGGGTTGAGCGAGGCGAGCGCGTGGGTGATGGCGGAGAACACCGAGATCGCCAGCATCAGCGGCGGTTCGCCCACCGCCCTGGAGCGGAAGATCACCGGCTCCTTGTTGCCCCGGCTTTCGTAGAGCGCGACGCGGAAGTCGGCCGGCACGTCTCTGGCGGTCGGGATCTTGTAGGTGGACGGCGCATGGGTGAGAAGCCGGCCCCGGTCGTCGTAGACCAGCTCTTCGGTGGTCAGCCAGCCCATGCCCTGGACGAAGCCGCCCTCGATCTGGCCCACGTCGATGGCCGGGTTCAGCGACACGCCGCAATCATGCAGGATGTCCACGCGATCGACGCGCATCTCGCCGGTCAGCGTGTCCACCGTCACCTCCGAGCAGGCGGCCCCGCAGGCGAAGTAGAGGAACGGCCGCCCCTTGGCCTTGTCGCGGTCCCAGTGGATTTTCGGCGTGGCGTAGAAGCCGGTGGCCGACAGCGGCACGCGGTTGAGGAAGCAGAGCTTCGCCACCTCGGCGAACGGCCAGTCGCGATCGCCCGCGATCACCCGGCCGCCGGAAAACCGCACCCGCAGGGGATCGACGCCATGCGCGGCCGCCAGCGCGGCGATCATCCGCTTGCGGATGGTTTCGGCGGCGTTCACCGCCGCCATGGCGTTGAGATCGGTTCCGGCGGACGCCGCGGTCGGCGCGGTGTTGGGCACCTTCTGGGTGGACGTCGCGGTGATCCGCACCCGGTCGAGGCCGACGCCGAACTCGTCCGCCACCGCCTGCGCCACCTTGACGTTGAGGCCCTGCCCCATCTCGGTTCCGCCGTGGTTCAGCTGCACGGAGCCGTCCGTGTACACATGAACCAGCGCGCCCGCCTGGTTGAGGTGCGTGAGCGTGAACGAGATGCCGAACTTCACCGGCGTCAGCGCGATGCCCCTCTTCAGGATCGCGTGTTCGGCGTTGAACGCCGCGATCTGCTTGCGCCGCGCCCGGTACTGCGACGTCTTCTCCAGCGTCTCGATCAGCGGCAGCGCCACATGCTCGTTCAGCGTCATGCCGTAGGGCGTCACGTCGCGCCCCGGCCGGTAGACGTTGCGCTTCCTGATGTCGAGCGGATCGAGGCCCAGCGTGATCGCGATCTCGTCCATCATCCGCTCGGCGAACAGCATTCCTTGCGGCCCGCCGAAACCGCGAAAGGCGGTGTTCGACACGGTGTCGGTCTTGAGCCGGCGCGAGCGGATCGAAACCGCCGGATAGAAGTAGGCGTTGTCGGCGTGGAACATCGTGCGGTCGTTGACGCCGCCGGAGAGATCGGCGGAGACCCCGCAGCGCGAGGCGAACGCCACATCCACGCCCGTGAGCCTGCCCCCCTTGTCCACCCCCGCCCGCCAATCCACGCGGAAGTCGTGGCGCTTGCCGGTCATCCGCATGTCGTCGTCGCGGTCGAGCCGGCACTTCGCCGGCCGTCCGGTGACATGGGCGGCAAGCGCGGCGAGCGCCGCCCATTGCGCCGCCTGCGTCTCCTTGCCGCCGAAGCCGCCGCCCATCCGGCGGCATTCGCACACGACCAGCGCGTCGGGCAGCCCCAGCACCTTCGCCACGCAGTGCTGCACCTCGCTCGGGTGCTGGGTGGAGGAGTGGACGAGCATCCCGCCATCCTCCTGCGGGATCGCCAGCGCCACCTGGCCTTCGAGGTAGAAGTGCTCCTGCCCGCCGATCCTGAACGAACCTTCGAGCTTCACCGGCGCGGCGAGGATCGCCTCGTCCACATCGCCACGCCCGAAGGCGTAGGGCGGCAGGACGTCGTGGCCTGCCGCTTCCGCCTGCTCGATGGCGACGTCGGGCGCCTCGGCCGCCACCGTGACGGCGGCGAGCCGCGCGGCGCGGCGCGCCTCCTCGCGCGAACGCGCCACCACGGCGAACAGCGGCTGGCCGTGATACTCGATGCGCGCGTCCGCCAGCACCCGGTCGTCGCCGTGCGCGGGACTGCAATCGTTGACGCCGGGAATGTCGCGGCAGGTGAGGACGGCGACGACGCCGGGCGCGGCGCGCACCGCCGAAAGATCAAGCCCGGTCACGGCCCCGAGCGACGCTTCAGCGAACCCCGGCACGACATGCACGGCGCCCTCGGGCTCGCGGATGTCGTCCACATAGAGGGCGCACCCCTGGACGTGAAGCGCAGCGCTGTCGTGAGCGTGCGGTTCGCCCATGGTGCGCCGCGCGGCGTCTGCGCCCGGCCGTGCCGGAGATACGTTCAAAGGCTCTGATCCCTGCCATCATGCGGCCGTCATGGCCGCACACCCTCCGGCCGGGAAGTGTACTCCGATTCCAGGCGCTTTCCACGCCGGATTGCGGCCCGTGCCGGGGAGGCCGGCCGGCGGTTGGGAGGCCGATGCGGCTGGCCGTCCCGGTGGATGTTCTGCGCTTCCGGGCGAACCCGCCGCCAACCGCGCTATCCGGACTTGACACGCCATCCCGCGAAGGCAAAGCAGTTGTAACCTCAAACCTTGGGACGCCGTGCCGGAAATCCCACGCTCCAAAAAGGATCGGCTTCGCCCCGGGCCACCGCGTCTTCTGCTGGCCATGTATCGGCTCAGGAAAGAGATCTCTCGGCCATGGATCGATTTCTGCCGCAACGTGATCGAGGCCTGCGTTCAGCCCCGTGCAGCTCTTCGCAATTATTCTGTTCTGCAACGAAATTCTTCGCGTATTCGCGAAGTCGCGCGATCGATCCACACCAACGAAAATCTGAACTTTGTGTTCCTGTATCCGAAAGATACGCCGCTTTCCTATCTTGCGTTCTGTGCGATCGCCTCCGCGCAGCGCCACAACCCCGCGTGGAACACCATTCTGTACTGTTTCCATGAACCGACCGGAGCGTTCTGGGATCGCATAGAGGACTCCGTCAGGCTGGTTCTGCTGCAGGATTTTGAATTCTTCGGTATCGCCCGTATCCGCCACGGCGCGCACAAGGCTGATATCGTACGCCTGATGGCTCTTGCGGACGTTGGCGGCGTTTATCTCGATCTCGATACGATAACGCTCCAGTCTTTCTTCACCCTGCCTGACGCGCAAGTCGTGCTCGGCTTTCAGGCGCATACGAAAGTCTCGCGCGGTGGTATCTGCAACGGCGTCATCAAGGCGGACCGGAACGCGCGGTTCATCAGGACGTGGCTCAGACACTACGCGTGGTTCAGATCACGGGGACGGGGCCACAACTGGGCCCGGCACTCGGTGAAGTTGCCATTCAGACTCTACCTCGATGCAGGACCCGAGGTTCATGTCGTGCCCTTCGATTACTTTCACTATCCCCTGTGGATGAGCACAGATCGGCTGTTTGCAGAAGGTTCGGCGAACATCGCCTGCTACATGAAACCTGCACGGACGATTCACCTCTGGAGCCAGCATCTCAACCCCGCGCCGCGATCCTTTGCGGACCTTCACCGGAGTTCCTTCATTGCCTCCGTCGTTGCCGAGCTCGAACCATGAGCGCAAGCCCGCTGGTGTCGGTTGTCATGCCAGTCAGGAACGGCGGCGACACGCTTCAACAGGCGTTGGAGAGCGTCGCGAGGCAAACCTACGCCAACCTTGAGCTTGTCATCGTCGACGACGGATCCGACAGGCCTGTCGACTCCGTGATACGCTCCTTGACCCTGGCGAATGTCCGGCTTCATCGATTCGAGACCGGCCGGGGTATCGCCGCTGCGCTGAACATGGGAATTTCCCTTGCTTCAGGGGAATTCATTGCGCGTTTCGATGGCGATGATGAAATGTATCCACACCGCATCGAACAACAGATTCGTTATCTCCTCGATCATTCGGACGTAGCCATACTTGGTAGCGGCGCAGATACTTTCGGTGATTACAATATTCAATTAGTTAATCCACTAGCTCACCAAAAAATAGTTGACTCATTTCTGGTGCAAAATCCGATGATCCACCCCACCGTAGTTTTCAACAGACGCCGGATCGAGCCCGTCTATCCCGAGGAATTTCCCACCGATGAAGATTATCTTCTCTGGGCGACGCTGATACCGATTGTCGAGTTCGCCAATCTGAACTCCAGCACCATCAGGTATCGCGTCAGCGTGCAGGGCAACCATTGGCATCTCGGCAAGAAGGCCGCAAAGATCAAAGCTGTCCAGACGTTTCTGGCCAACCATGGCGTGTCCGACCCGGAGCTGATCTCGGCCATCGTTGATCTGCAGATCAGCGGCCTGGTGAACAAGGCCCAGTTCCAGATCTTGCAAGACTACCGGAGCCTGGCCGACCAACGCAATCTTCCGAGACTGGGCAGATTCCACAAGCCGTTACAGCGTTCACGGAGCTATCGGGATTTCGCCATCCTCAGCCTGCGCGCGTGAAACTCTCCATTCAGGCCGACGGGGCGAGCGGCCGAACGTGATCGAGGCGGGGCAGCCGTTCCAGCACCGTCTCGCGGCTGAAGGTGACGCGGGTCGCCGCCGGGTCGCCGCCGCGCGCCTCGGTCAGCGCCCGCACCAGCAGCGCCTTCGCCACGGCCATGCGGTAGTCCGCGGAGGCGCGGTGATCGGACAGCGGCGAGAAATCCGTCTCCAGCGCGTCGATCGCTTCGTTCCATCTGGTGCGGTCGGCGAGGCTCAGGCCGCGCAGCAGCCGCTCGGTGAGCAACGCCCGCTTCGGCGTGCCGGCCATGCCGCCATAAACGGCGCGCGCCGCCGTGACGTGGCCGTCCTCGACCGAGAAGCGGAACGCGCCGAGCACTGCGGAAATGTCCTGGTCGAACCGCTTCGAAACCTTGTAGCAGCGAAACATCTGGTTCGCCTCAAGCTTCGGCACGGTGACGGAAAGCGCAAACTCGCCGGGCTCGCGATCCTGGCGGCGGTAGGCGAGGAAGAACTCCTCCAGCGGCATGGTGCGCACCCGGTCGCCCTTGCGCAACGTCAGCGTGGCCCCGAGCGCGATCAGCACCGGCGGCATGTCGCCGATGGGCGAGCCGTTGGCGATGTTGCCGCCGATGGTGCCCACCGCGCGCACCTGCTTGCCGCCGATGCGCCAGAGGAGATCGGCGATGTCGGGATCGACCCGCGCCAGCGCCGGCTCGGCCCGGGCATAGGTGCAGGCGGCCCCGATGGTGAGCGCGCTGTCCCCGTCGAGCACGTCGTCGAGGCCGGCCACGCGGCCGAGGTGAATGATCCTTGACGGTCGCTGCAGACCCTTGGTGATCCACAGCCCCACGTCGGTGGCGCCTGCGACCAGCAGCGCGTCCGGGTTGGCCTCGTAGAGGGCGGCGAGCGAGTCGACCGTCGCGGGAGCGGCGAAGAAGCGATCGGCCGCGCCCACGAACACGTCACGGCCGTCGTCGAGGCCAGCGAGCGCCGCGGCGGTGCGCGCCGATTGCGCGCTGAAGGCGTCGGCGCGCGGACCCGAGCAAGCCGACAGGGCCGCATCGACGATCGGGCGGTAGCCGGTGCACCGGCACAGGTTGCCGGCGAGCCACTGGTTGACGTCCACGCGGTCGGGCTCCTCGCCCGAATGGAAGAGGGCGAACAGGCTCATCACGAAGCCGGGCGTGCAGAAGCCGCACTGCGAGGCATGCCGCTCAACCATCGCCGCCTGAACCGGGTGCAGCCCGCCGGAGCGGGCGGAGAGATCCTCGACCGTGACAAGTTCGCAGCCGTCGATCTGGCCAAGCAGCCGGATGCAGCTGTTGACCGGCGCGTAGGCCACGCGATCCCCGTCGGGGCGTCCCACCACCACCGTGCAGGCGCCGCAATCGCCTTCGGCGCAGCCCTCCTTTGTTCCGGTCGCGCGCTCCGCGAGGCGGATGTAGTCGAGGAGCGTGGTGGCGGGGTCGAACCCCTCCACCGTCACTGTCAGTCCGCCGCGAAGGAACCGCACATGCTGGCGCATCAGCTTCCCCGGTAGGTGGAATAGCCGTAGGGCGAGAGAATCAGCGGCACATGATAGTGCGCCGCCGGATCGGCGATCAGGAAGCGGACCGGCACCTCGCCGAGGAACGGCGTGTCGTCCGCAACGCCGGCCGCGCGCTGGTAGTCCCCGGCGTGGAACACCAGCTCATACTCGCCTGCGGCGAGCGCTTCGCCTTCGAGGAGCGGACCGTCCACCCGCCCGTCCGCGTTCGTGACATGGCGCGACAGGGCGGCGCGCGCGCCGCGGCGGCCGGTACGCCAGAGGTCGCCGCGCACGCCCGCGGCCGGCCGGCC
>DAIODI010000026.1:9979-20116 GCA_036746875.1 Aestuariivirgaceae bacterium
CACCTCCCCCTCCCCCGCTGTGCCTCCCCCTCCCCCCCCGCCCGTGGGCCCGCCCCCCCCCCCCCCCGCCCCCCCCCCCGCCCGCACCGGCCCCCCCCCCCCCCCCCCGCGGCCGATACGCCAGAGGTCGACGCGCACGCCCGCGGCCGGCCGGCCGCGCGCGGCGTCAAGCACGTGGGTCGTCAGTCGTCCCACTTCCGGCCTCTCCGATGTCCCTGCCACGGCCGTTATAGCCCACCGTCCGCGCCGCGCGAAGAAGCCGGCCGGCGGCCCGCCACGCCCTGCGTCAGGGTTCGGCGCCGGTCCGGTTCGCCCCTTGCGCGCGGACCCGCCGGGCCGCTAGCGTCGTCGCTTCATGACCGCCGCCATCGATCACCTCGCCCGGCTCGTCGCCTTTCCCACCGTCAGCCGCGACTCGAACCTCGACCTCATCGGCTACTGCGAAGGCGTGCTTGCGCCGCTCGGCTTCGCCTGCCGCCGCGTCGCCTCCGAGGACGGGCGCAAGGCCAACCTCTTCGCCACCATCGGGCCGGCCGCCGTGGCGGGCGTGGTGCTCTCCGGCCATACCGATGTCGTGCCCGCGGAAGGCCAGGCGTGGTCGAGCGATCCGTTCGCGATGCGCCGGGCGGACGGGCGGCTTTACGGACGCGGCAGCGCCGACATGAAGGGCTTCATCGCCTGCTGCCTCGCCGCCGCCCCGGCGATGGCGAAGGCGCGGCTTTCGGCGCCCATCCACCTCGCCTTCTCCTACGACGAGGAGGTGGGCTGCCTCGGCGTGCGCCGTCTGCTCGACGTGCTGAAGGATATCGCGCCGCGTCCGCGGTTCTGCATCGTCGGCGAGCCGACCCTGATGCAGGTGGTGATCGCCCACAAGGGCAAGAGCGGCGCCCGCGTCACGGCGCACGGGCTGGAAGGGCACTCGTCGCTCGCGCCGCTCTACGTCAACGCGCTGCACCTCGCCATCGACCTCGCCAACGCGGTGCGGGCGCTCCAGGCGGAGATCGCCGCGACGGGCGCGCACGACGGCGACTATGACATTCCGTACACGACGCTTCACGTCGCGCGGCTGCACGGCGGCGAGAGCGTCAACGTCGTGCCCAACGAGGCCGAGATGACGTTCGAGATCCGCCACCTGCCGCATGACGATCCGCAGGCGATCCTCGCCCGTGTGCGAAAGGAGGCCGACGCCATCGCCGCGAAGTTCCGCGCCATCCACCCGGGCGCGGGCTTCACCTTCGCGCCGCTGGCCAGTTACCCGGCGCTCGACGTGAAACCGGACAGCGAGGTGGTGGCGTTCGTGCGCGCGCTCACCGGCGGCAACTCCACCGGCAAGATCACCTTCGGCACCGAGGGCGGCCTTTTCCAGCGCGATCTCGGCGTGCCCGCCGTGGTGTGCGGACCGGGCTCCATCGCCGTCGCCCACAAGCCTGACGAATCCATCGAGGAGAGCCAGATGTCCGCCTGCGACGCCTTCCTCATCCGCCTGATCGAGCGGCTCGCCGCATGAGCAAGCCCGCCGTCGCCATCGTCGGGGCCGGGATCATCGGCGTGTCCTGCGCGGCGTTCCTGCAGCGCGAAGGCTTTGCGGTGACGCTCATCGACCGCCTGCCGCCAGGCGAAGGGTGCAGCTTCGGCAACGCCGCCGGGATCGTCGCGTGCGCGGTGGAACCCACCATCCACCCGCGCATCCTGATGAAGATTCCAGGCTGGCTGATGGACCCGCTCGGGCCGCTCACCATCCGCTGGTCGTATCTGCCGAAGGCGCTGCCTTGGCTGCTCGCCGCCGGCCGCCAGGCGATGCCCGACCGGGTGCGCTTCATCACCGCGGCGCGCGCCGCGCTGGGGCTTCGCGCCGTGGCCGATTTCCAGACGCTCCTCGGCGAGGCGAAGGCGCTCGACCTTCTCCATCTCGTCGACGGACTGAAGGTGTTCGAGACCGAGGCGCAATGGCGGGCGGACGAACGGGAGCGCACCGTGCAGGCGCGCCACGGCTATCCGTGGAAGCGCCTTTCCGCCGGGGAACTGCGCGAGCTCGAACCCGACCTTGCGCCGTCGCTTTACTGCGGCCGGTTTCACGGCGGCTGGCATCACGTCTCCAACCCGTGGAAGACCGTGCGCGCCATCGCCGATCTGGTGATCGCGCGCGGCGGCGCGGTGATCGCCGACGATGTGCTCGGCGTCGAGCGCAACGGCGCGACGGTGAGCGCGCTGACGCTGAAGGCGCGCGGGCGGCTGCCGGTGGACCGGCTGGTCGTCGCGGCCGGCGCGTACTCGATGCAGCTGGCCGGACCGCTTGGCGCGAAGGTGCGGCTGGAGGCCGAGCGCGGCTATCACCTCACCATCCCCGATCCCGGCGTGTCGCCCTCGCGCGTCGTCACGCTGGCGGGCAAGCCGGGCGCGATCACCCCGCTGGACGTGGGTTTGCGGATCGCCGGGACGGACGAGTTCGCCGGGCTTGACGCGCCGGCGGACTGGCGGCGGGCGGACGTGCTCTGGCGCATGGGCCGCGCCGCCTTCCCCGCCCTGCGGCCGCTGGACGACACGGTGGAGCGCTGGATGGGCCGCCGCCCCGGCACGCCCGACGGCCTGCCGGTGATCGACAAGGCGCCGGACGCCGTCAACGCCTGGTTCGCCTTCGGGCACAGTCACATGGGACTGTCGTGGGGGCCGACCACCGGACGGCTGATCAGCGAACTCGTCGCGGGCAAGCCGATCAATATGGACATGACGCCGTTCGCCGCCCGGCGGGCGTGAGCGGCCGGATTTGCCTTCGCGGGCCTGCTCTGCCAGAACCGGCGCGATGACCGAAGATCCTCCGAAAACCGTCAGGCTGGCCGACTACGCCCCCTCGCCGTGGCTCATCGAGCGCGTCGACCTCGACGTAAAGCTCGCGCCCGCGGCGGCGCGGATCGTGGAGCGGCTGCGGGTGCGTCCCAACCCGGCGGTTGAGGAGACCCCCGGAACGCTCGTCCTCGACGGCGAAATGCTGACGCTGGAGAGCGTGGCGATCGACGGCGAGACCGTGGGCGCCGGGCGGCTGACACGGACGGGTCGCGCGTTGACGATCGCCGGCGTTCCGCCGCGCGCCTTCTCGCTCGATCTGGCGCTGACGATGGATCCGGAAGCGAACACGGCGCTGTCCGGCCTTTACCTCAGCAATGGCGTTTACTGCACCCAGTGCGAGGCGCAAGGCTTCCGCCGCATCGCCTTCATGCTCGACCGCCCCGACGTGCTGGCCCGCTACCGGGTGCGGATCGAGGCGGAGAAAGGCGAGGCTCCCGTGCTGCTCGCCAACGGCAACCTCGTCGAGCAGGGCGATCTTGCGAACGGTCGCCACTTCGCCGTGTGGGACGATCCCTTCCCGAAGCCGTCCTACCTGTTCGCTCTTGTCGCGGGCGATCTCGCCTGCGTCGAGGACACGTTCACCACCGCGTCGGGCCGCGCCGTGGCGCTGCGGATTTACGTCGAGCCCGGCAAGGAGAACCGCTGCGGCTTCGCCATGGACTCGCTCAAGCTCGCCATGGCGTGGGACGAACGCCGGTTCGGGCGCGAGTACGACCTCGACGTGTTCATGATCGTCGCCGTGCCCGACTTCAATATGGGCGCGATGGAGAACAAGGGCCTGAACATCTTCAACGACAAGTACATCCTGGCGCGGCCGGAGACCGCCACCGACGCCGATTATGCGAACATCGAGGCGATCATCGCGCACGAGTACTTCCACAACTGGACCGGCAACCGCGTCACCTGCCGCGACTGGTTCCAGCTGTGCCTCAAGGAAGGGCTGACCGTCTACCGCGACCAGGAGTTCACCGCCGACGTGCGCTCGCGGCCGGTGAAGCGCATTGCCGACGTGCGGCTGCTGCGCACCCACCAGTTCCCGGAGGACGCCGGGCCGCTGGCGCATCCCGTGCGGCCCCAGGCCTTCATCGAGATCAACAACTTCTACACCGCCACCGTCTACGAAAAGGGCGCGGAGATCTGCCGGATGCTGGCGCTTCTCGTCGGCGACGACGCCTTCCGCTCCGGCATGGACCTTTACTTCGAGCGCCACGACGGCGAGGCGGTGACGGTTGAGGATTTCGTCGCCTGCCTCGCGGAGACCTCCGGCCGCGACCTCAAGCCGTTCTTCCGCTGGTACGAGCAGGCCGGAACGCCCGAGGTGACCGCCCACGGCGATCATGACGCCGACAGCGGCGTGTTCGCCCTCACCCTGTCGCAGACCCAGCCGCCCACCCCCGGCCAGCCCGCCAAGGCGCCGCTGCACATTCCCCTCGGCGTCGGTCTCGTCGGGCCTTCCGGCGAGGATTTGCCGCTCGACCTCGCCGGGCGCGGCCGCCTCAACACGCCGGTGATCGAGCTCACCGAGCCGAAACAGACGTTCCGCTTCCGTGGCCTGACGGCGCGGCCCGTGCTGTCGCTCAACCGCGGATTCTCCGCGCCGGTGAAGGTCGCCGTCAACCTCGGGCCGGACGACCTTTGCTTCCTGATGGGACACGATAGCGACCCGTTCAACCGCTGGGAGGCCGGCCAGACCGCGGCGCGGCAGATCATGCTCGACACGGTGGAGGCGTTGGCGGCCGGCACGCCGGCGCCGCCGCTGCCGGTCGCCTATGTGGACGCGCTGGCGCGCTCGCTCGCCGATCCTGCGCTCGACCCGGCCTTTCTGGCGTTGATGCTGACGCCGCCGGGCGAGGGCGACCTTGCCGGCGATCTCGGTCACAACGTCGACACCGACGCGATCCATGCGGCGCGCACCTCGCTCAGGGCGCAAACCGGCGGGGCGCTCGCAGGGCCGCTGCAGCGCATCTGGGCGACGCTGCGGCCGGCCGAGCCCTACTCGCCCGCGCCGCACGACAGCGGCGTCCGGGCGCTGCGGCATGCGGCGCTGTCGCTGATCGCCGCCGCCGACGCGCGCGAAGGCGTGGCGCTCGCCACCCGCCAGTTCGCGTCAGCCACCAACATGACCGACGCCATCGGCGCGCTGACGGCGTTGATCGAGATCAGCGATCCGGCGCGCGAGGCGGCGCTTGACGCCTTCTACGCCCGCCATCGCGGCGACCATCTTCTCGTCGACAAATGGTTCGCCCTCTGGGCGCAGATCCCCGATCCCGGCGCCGCCGGGCGCGTGCGCCGCCTGATGCAGCATCCCGATTTCACACTCGTGCGCCCCAACCGGGTGCGGGCGCTGATCGGCGCGTTCGCCCCCATGAACCCGGTTGGCTTCAACGCGGCGGACGGGTCGGGTTACGAACTGCTCGCCGATGTGGTGCTGGCGCTCGACGGCAAGAACCCGCAGGTGGCGGCCCGGCTCGCCGGCAACTTCAAGAGCTACCGCGTCCTTGAGCCCCGCCGCCAGGCTCGGGCCGAAGCGGCGCTGAAGCGCATCGCGCGCGAGAAGGGCCTGTCGCGCGACACCTTCGAGATCGTCGGCGGCACGCTCGCCTGAGCGCGCCGTGCAATTTCGCCGGAGGCTGTGTCCGTTTCGGCCCCGATTCGAGGGAGTCGTTCCGCCCGCTCCAGCGGCTTGCTTGCCAAATCGTTAGCGTTTCGAATCAATAGGTTCCCGATTCGACTGAAGCGGCGGGGCGCGCCTCGCCGACGAGCTTGCGCGAAGGGGGGTTCGCCAAGCCCGGGGCACAGTGGGGAACACGCTTGCCGAAGGCGGGAATCGGGGACCTGTTCGGACGTCAGCGCGCGCTGCGCCTGCCGCCGCTGGCGCGCGGCCTGGCTTCGGTGCAAATTTCCGAACGCGCGCTGCGCAACCTCATCACCGTGCTGATCGTCGTGTTCCTGGTGATGCTCGGGATCGCGCTGATCCTGCAGCTGAGCGTCAGCCGGCAACGCCATCTGGTCGAGAACAACCGGCTCTCGACGCTTTACCTGACGATCGCCGCCTCGGAGCTGTCGGGCGTTCTGGGAACCGGCATCGGGGATGGACAGACCGTGCGCCGCGCCTCCCCCGAAGACCTGGAACAGGTGCTGCCGCCGGAGGCCGCACAGGCCGGACGGACCTTCGCGATCATCGACGCCGACGGGATGGTGACCGCCGCCTGGCCCGAGACGCCAGCATGGCAGGGCAGGCTGCTTTCGGACATCGTCGGGCCGAACGTGCTCACGCAGGCGACCGGCGACCCGGCGCGGACCGTCCTCGCCGACGGCGAGGAAGCGTTCGTGCGCCTGCAATCGCTCGCGCCTCTTCCGGGGAACGTGATGGTGGTCCACCCGCGCGACGCCATGCTGGCCGCCTGGCGCTCGGACGTGGCGCAGATCGTGGCGTTGTTCATCGTCACGCTGGCCGTGCTCGTGCTCCTCGGCATGGCGTTCCACTGGCAGGCGGCGCGCGCGGCGGAGGCCGACCGCACGCTGGCGCTCGCCACCGGGCGGCTCGACAAGGCGCTGGACCGGGGCCGCTGCGGCCTGTGGGACTGGGACATCGCGCGCGGGCGCATCTTCTGGTCGCGCTCCATGTTCGACATCCTCGGGCTTGAGCCGCAGGGCGACTTCCTCACCTACGGCGCGGTGGCGCGCCGGCTGCACCCGGACGACCCCCGGCTCGACGAGATCGTCAACACCATGCTCCAGGGCGGCCGGCCCGCCATCGACCAGGAGTTCCGGATGCGCCACGCCTCCGGCGACTGGGTGTGGCTCAGGGCGCGCTGCGAGCTCTCGGAGGCGCCGGGCGAACAGGCGCCGCACCTTGTCGGCATCGCCATCGACGTGACCGAGCAGAAGCTCGCCGACCGCATGAACCAGGAGGCCGAGATCCGGCTCAAGGACGCCATCGAGACCATCTCGGAGGCGTTCGTGCTGTGGGACGCCGACAATCGCCTCGTCATCTGCAATTCCAAGTATCAGCAGTTCCATTCGCTGCCCGCCAGCGTGTGCCTGCCGATGACGCCGTACGATGAGGTGGCGCGCGCGGCCAAGGAGCCGCTGGTGCGCCAACGCATGCCGGTGGCCGGCGGCGATCCGCTGGAGGGGCAGACCTTCGAGGTGCAGCTTGAGGACGGGCGCTGGCTGCAAATCAACGAGCGGCGCACCAAGGACGGCGGCTTCGTCTCGGTCGGCACCGACATCACGGCGCTGAAGAAGCACGAGGAGCGCCTGCTCGATTCCGAACGCGAGCTGATGAACACGGTGCGCGACCTGCAGAAGTCGCGGATGACGCTGGAGCAGCAGTCGCAACGGCTCGCCGACCTCGCCGAGAAGTACTCGCGCGAGAAGACCCGCGCCGAGGCCGCCAACCGGTCGAAGTCGGAGTTCCTCGCCAACATGAGCCACGAGCTGAGAACGCCGCTCAACGCCATCATCGGCTTTTCGGAAGTGATGGAGCAGCAGATCTTCGGGCCCATCGCGACGCCGAAATACCTCGACTACGCCCGCGACATCCACCGCTCCGGCACCTACCTTCTCGATGTGATCAACGACATTCTCGATATGTCGAAGATCGAGGCCGGACGGCTGATGCTGGAAGTCTCGACCGTGGCGCTGGGGCCCGTCATGGACGAGGTGTTCCGCATCGTCGCGGATCGCGCGTTGCAGAGCGGCGTGGCGCTGTCGCACAGCGTGCCCGACGATTTCTCCGTCCACGCCGACAAGCGGGCGCTGAAGCAGATCCTGATCAATATCGTCGCCAACGGCGTCAAGTTCACGCCCGAGGGCGGCCGCGTGGCGGTGGACGTGGCGGCCCGGGCGGAGGGCGCGATGATCGCCATCCGCGACACCGGCATCGGCATTCCCGCAAGCGAGCTGCCGAAACTCGGCCGGCCGTTCGAGCAGGTGGAGAACCAGTTCACCAAGACGAAGTCCGGCTCGGGGCTGGGTCTCGCCATCTCGAAATCGCTGGCGGAACTGCACGGCGGCTCGCTGACGATCGCCAGTGAGCCGGGACGGGGAACCACGGTGATGATCACGCTCCCGGCGCGCCCGCCTGCGCCGGGCGAAACGTGCCCGCGCCCCGCGCGACGCGATGATGCAAACCCCGGGCGATGGAGCGTCCGGACGCCGTCAGCCCGGATCCCGCGTCGGCCGGATCAGGCGGCGCGGGCCGCTTCGGCCGCGTTGCGGATCGCCGAAATCGCCGCCGCGTATCCCGCCTCGCCGCCGCCGGCGGCGGCCGCCGCCGATCCCGCGACCAGCACGTCCGCTCCGGCGCGCGCCGCTTCCGCCGCCGTGACGGGCGTCACGCCGCCGTCGACCTCGAGGTGGATCGGACGCCGGCCGATCAGCGCGCGCGCCTTGGCGATCTTGGCGGTGACGGCGGGGATGTAGGACTGACCGCCGAAGCCGGGGTTCACCGACATCAGCAGGATCAGGTCGACGCGGTCGAGCACATGCTCGACGGCGGTGAGCGGCGTCGCCGGGTTCAGCGACACGCCGGCCCTTTTGCCGAGACTGCGGACGAGCTGCAACGAGCGGTCGAGGTGCGCCCCGGCCTCGGCGTGGACGGTGACGATGTCGCTGCCGGCCCTCGCGAACGCCTCGATATAGGGATCGCACGGCGCGATCATCAGGTGCACGTCGAGCGGCTTCTTCGTGTACGGACGAATGGCCGCGACGATCTGCGGCCCCAGGGTGATGTTCGGCACGAAGTGGCCGTCCATCACATCGATGTGGATGAAATCCGCGCCGGCCCGGTCGATGGCGGCCGCCTCCTCGCCCAGCCGCGCGAAGTCGGCGGCGAGGATGGAGGGCGCGACGAGGACCGGGCGGGCGCTCATCGCCGTCAGAGCAGGCGGCCCATGGCGGCGGCGGTGTCGCACATGCGGTTCGAGAAGCCCCACTCGTTGTCGTACCAGGCGAGCACACGCACGAGCGTGCCGTCCATCACCCGCGTCTGGTCGAGGGCGAACGTGGACGAGTGCGGATCGTGGTTGAAGTCGATGGAGACGTTGGGCTGGCCGGTGACGGCGAGAACGCCCTTCAGTTCCTGCGCGGCGGCGCGTTCGACGGCGGCGTTGATCGCCTCGGCGCTCGTCGCCGTCTTCGCCACGATCTTGAGGTCGACCACCGAGACGTTGGGCGTCGGCACGCGGATCGCCACGCCGTCGAGCTTGCCCTTGAGGTCCGGCAGTACGAGGCCGACGGCCTTCGCCGCGCCGGTGGAGGTGGGGATCATCGACATCGCCGCGGCGCGGGCGCGGTAGAGGTCCTTGTGCATGGTGTCCAGCGTCGGCTGGTCGCCGGTGTAGCTGTGGATGGTGGTCATCATCCCTTTCTCGATCCCGATCGCGTTGTGCAGCACATGCGCAACCGGGGCGAGGCAGTTCGTCGTGCAGGAGGCGTTCGACACTACGATGTCGTCCTTCGTCAGCGTGCCATGATTCACGCCATAGACGATGGTCTTGTCCGCGCCGTCGCCGGGGGCCGAGATCAGCACCCGCTTCGAGCCGTTTTCCAGATGCGGCTGCACCTTTTCCTTCGAGGTGAAGATGCCGGTGCATTCCATCACCACGTCGACGTCCGCCCACGGCAGCTCCGCCGGATTCTTGATCGCCGTCACCCGCATTGGCCCGCGACCCACGTCGATGGTGTCCGGACCCGTGGTAACCGTCGCCGGAAACTTCCCATGCACCGAATCGTAGCGCAAAAGATGCGCATTGGTTTCCACCGGCCCCAGGTCGTTGATCGCGACGACCTGAATGTCGGTCCGCCCCGATTCCACGATGGCCCGCAGGATATTGCGGCCGATGCGACCGAACCCGTTGATGGCGACTTTGACCGTCATGATCTTTCCTCCGTCGGATGCGACTCAGGTCGCTCTGTTAGCGGTAACATCCACCGATGCCCGCCGATTGCAACCACAGTTTGACGCGCTTAGCGCCAGAAGGCCATATACTCGATCAGGGCGACAAGCTCTTGCATCAAGAGGACCAGCGCCGCCGCCTCGTTCAGAACGATGTCCAGCCCCAATGCGGCAAGGATCACCAGCCCAAGATACAGCGCGACGGTATTGGAAATGGCACCCTTTCCGGACCGGCCCCGTCGCCCGTCTATACGCTAAATCCGAAGATCGGGTGAAGGGCTTGCCGTGACGCGTGATGCCCAGCAAAGTGCCAGGGGCGGCCGCTGCCCGGGAGCAATCGCATGAGCGGACTACTCGCCCTTCTCGACGACGTGGCCGCCATCGCCAAG
>DAIODI010000027.1:0-20006 GCA_036746875.1 Aestuariivirgaceae bacterium
CCGGCGCCGTCGTCGATCCCGGCGATCTGGCGGTGCGCGGCGGCATCATCGATCTCTACCCGCCGGGCGCCGCGGCGCCGCTGAGGCTCGACTTCTTCGGCGACACGCTGGAATCGATCCGCACCTTCGATCCGCAGTCGCAACGCTCCACCGGCCAGCTCCACAGCCTCGATATCGAGCCGGCGAACGAAGCCATCCTGACGAAGGAGACCATCGGCCGCTTCCGCCTGGGCTACGCGCGGGCGTTTCCGGGCGCAGGCCTTCAGGACCCGCTCTACGAGGCGGTGACGCACGCACGCCGGTTCGGCGGCCTCGAGCACTGGCTGCCGCTGCTCTACGACCGCCTCGACACGCTGTTCGACTATGCGCCCGAAGCCGCCGTCAGCTTGGAGCAGCAGGCCGAGGAGGCCATCGCGGCGCGGCGCGCCGAGATCGTCGAGTGCTACGAGGCGAGGCGCTCGGCGCTGGGCGAGGAGACCTTCGGCGCGGCGCCCTACCGGCCGCTCGAACCGGACGCGCTCTACCTGACGGAGGGCCAGTGGTCGGCCGCGCTGGCCGGCCGGGCGGTGTTTGCGGTTTCGCCGTTCGACGTGCCCTCCGGCCCGTCGCTCACGGCGCTCTCCGCCGGCGGGCGGCAGGGCCGCACGTTCGCCGCCGAGCGCGCCGATCCCGGGCGCAATGTCTACGAGGCGTTGAAGGATCACACCGAGGCGCTGCGCAAGGAGGGCAAGCGCTGCGTCATCGCCGCCTGGTCGGAAGGCTCGCGCGACCGGCTCGAAACCATCCTGCGCGACCACGATCTGCGGCCGGTCGCGGCGGCGAAGTCGTGGGCCGAGGTCGGGGCGCAGCCCAGGGAGCTTGTCAGCATCGTCGTGCTGGGCCTCGAGTCGGGCTTCGAGACCGACCGCCTCGCCGTCATCTCCGAGCAGGACATCCTCGGCGACCGGCTGGTGCGCCGCGCCCGGCGCAGCCGCAAGGCCGCCGACCTCATCGCCGAACTCTCCAGCCTCACGCCTGGCGATCTGGTGGTGCATGTCGAGCACGGCATCGGCCGCTTCGAGGGGCTGAAGGTGATCGACGTGCAGGGCGCGCCCCACGACTGCCTGCACCTCTCCTACGCCGGCGGCGACCGGCTGTTCCTCCCCGTTGAGAACCTCGACCTGCTGTCCCGCTTCGGCTCCGAGGAGGCGGGCGTGCAGCTCGACAAGCTGGGCGGCGGCGCCTGGCAGGCGCGCAAGGCGAAGCTCAAGGAGCGCATCCGCGAGATCGCCAACGAGCTGATCCGCACCGCCGCCGCGCGCGCGCTGAAGGAGGGCGTGCCGATGGCTCCGCAGGAGGGCCTCTACGACGAGTTCTGCGCCCGCTTCCCCTGGGACGAGACGGAGGACCAGCTTGCGGCCATCGAGGCGGTGATCGCCGACATGGGATCGGGCAAGCCCATGGACCGGCTGGTGTGCGGCGACGTGGGGTTCGGCAAGACCGAGGTGGCGCTGCGCTCGGCGTTCGTCGCCGCCATGTCGGGCGCCCAGGTGGCGGTGGTGGCGCCGACGACCCTGCTCGCCCGCCAGCACTTCGCCACGTTCACCGATCGCTTCAAGGGCCTGCCGGTGAAGATCGCGCAGGCCTCGCGCCTCACCCCCCGCAAGGAGATGGCCGAGGTTCGCAAGGGGATCGAAACCGGCGACATCGACATCGTGGTGGGCACGCACGCGCTGCTCGCCGAGGGCACGAAGTTCCGCGACCTTGGCCTGCTGATCATCGACGAGGAGCAGCACTTCGGCGTCAGGCACAAGGAGCGGCTGAAGGAGCTGCGCGCCAACGTGCACGTCCTCACCCTCACCGCCACGCCGATCCCGCGCACCTTGCAGATGGCGCTGACGGGGGTGCGCGAGCTGTCCTTGATCACCACCCCGCCGGTGGACCGGCTGGCGGTGCGCACCTTCATCTCGCCGTTCGACCCGCTGGTGGTGCGCGAGCACCTGCTGCGCGAGCTCTACCGGGGCGGACAGAGTTTCTTCATCGTGCCGCGCGTCAAGGACCTGCCCGACATGGAGGCGTTCCTCGCCGCGCACGTGCCGGAGGTGAAGGTGGCGGTGGCGCACGGACAACTGCCGCCGACGCAGCTTGAGGACGTGATGAGCGCGTTCCTCGACCGCTCCTTCGACGTGCTCCTCTCCACCACGATCATCGAGTCCGGCCTCGACATCGCCCCCGCCAACACGCTGATCGTGCACCGCGCCGACATGTTCGGCCTCGCCCAGCTCTACCAGTTGCGCGGCCGGGTCGGCCGCGCCAAGCAGCGCGCCTACGCGCTGCTCACCACGCCGGCGAACAAGCTGCTGACGCCGGCGGCGGAGAAGCGGCTCAAGGTGCTGCAGTCGCTCGACTCGCTGGGCGCCGGATTCTCGCTCGCCAGCCACGACCTCGACATTCGCGGCGCCGGCAACCTGCTTGGCGAGGAGCAGTCCGGCCACATCAGGGAGGTGGGTTTCGAGCTTTACCAGCAGATGCTGGAGGAGGCCGTGGCGAACCTCAGGAGCGGCGGCAAGGACGTGCTCGACGAGGGCCAGTGGTCGCCGCAGATCAACATCGGCGCGTCCGTGCTGCTGCCGGAGAGCTACGTTCCCGATCTCCAGGTGCGCCTCGGCGTCTACCGCCGGCTCGCCGACCTCGAAACCGCCGACGACCTCGACGCCTTCGCCGCCGAACTCACCGACCGCTTCGGCCGCCCGCCCGAGGAGGTGCGCCACCTGCTCGACGTCGTCGGCATCAAGCTGATGTGCCGGGCGGTCAACGTGGAGAGCATCGACGCCGGGCCGAAGGGCGCGCTGATCGGCCTCAGGGAGGGGCGTTTCGCCAACCCGCCGGCGCTCGTCCGGTGGATCACCCAGCAGGGCGCGAAAGCGAAGCTGCGCCAGGACATGAAGATCGTGGTCATGCGCGACTGGGAGACGCCCGAGGAGCGGCTGAAGGGCGCGCGGCAGATCATGCGCGACCTGGTGAAACTGGCGGCGGCCTGAGCGGGCACAGCCTCATCTTTTTCCGCCAAGCGGCATCCACCTGGCGCGATGGCGCCTCACATCCCGATCAGGCAGGTGCAGGCGCCGTGGGCGAGGAGCTTGCCGTCTTCGGTTTCAACGCGAGCCTGCGACGTGGCGGTGCGGCGGCCGACGTGCAGCGCCTCGCCCCGGCAGATCACCCGCGGCATCTCCAGCGTCACCGGGCGGATATAGTGCACCTTGAGGTCGATGGTGCCGTAGCCCACGTCCGCGCCGAGCTTCGTGTGGATGGCGCAGCCGAGCGCGCTGTCGAGCAGCGTCGCCGTCCAGCCGCCGTGGATGATGCGGCGCGGATTGAGGCAGGCCGGCGATGGCCTTCCCTCGAACACCACAACCCCGTCGGCCACCGCGATGAGGCGCAGGCCCAGCGCCACCCCGAGCGGCGCCGCGCCCTCGTTCGCCATCAGGCGCTTGAGATAGGCGACGCCGGTCTCGCCCGGCGCCTGCGTCGTCTGCGGCGTATCCGCTCCTGCCGCCCGCCCCGTCATGGGGCCCTGCCTGCGCGCCGGGCGCGGCCGTGGTGGCGGGCGTGCGTCTCCTTCAGCGGCGTGGCGATTGAAATCCCCTCGGCCGCGAAGCGCCGCCAGATCTCGACCCGCAGGTCGCTCTCGACGGTGGAGACGTCGCTCACTTCGCCGATGAAGACATAGAGCATGAAGTCCATGCCGAATTCGCCGAAGTTGACGAGACGGGCGACCGGCGCGGGAAGCGCCAGCGCCGCCGCGTGGCCGCGGCCGATCTCCTCCAGAATGGCGCAGACGCGCCCGGGATCGCACCCGAACTCGACGCTCACCGCCACCACCGATCGGCCGAGGCGGTCGGCGTGGGTGCGGTTCTTCACCACGTCCGAGATGAGGCTGGAGTTGGGGACGATGACGGTGGCGCGGTCGAACGTCTCGATCTCGGTGGAGCGCACGTTGATGCGCTTCACGATTCCCTCGCCGCCGGTGAGGATCACCCAGTCGCCGACCTTGATCGGCCGTTCGGCGAGCAGGATCAGGCCGGAGACGAAATTGTTGACGATCGATTGCAGGCCGAAACCGATGCCGACGCCGAGCGCGCCGGCGACCAGCGCCAGATTGGAGAAGTCGAGCCCGGCGGCGGAGGCGGCGAAAATCACCGCCAGGGCGGTGAGGATGTAGCGCGTTGCGGTGAGGATGGAGTTGCGCACGCCCTCGTCGAACGAGGCGCGGGAGAGAACCCGGCGGTCGAGCCAGTATGAGGCCACACGCATGATGGCGAAGCCGGCGCCGAAGATCAGGATGGCGAGCACCATGCTCCACGGCGTCACCGTCACGTCGCCCACCTGGAAACCGGAGAAGAAGGCCGCGACAACGACGCCGTAGTCGATCCAGTTGAACCACCACAGCCCCAACAGCAGCGGGACGCCCGCCAGCACGAGCAGGAGATCGACGGCGGAGGAGAAGGCGATCCCGAGCCGCTCGCTGGCGCTGCGGCTCAGCGCCGCCCGGTCGCGCGGGAAGATGGCGGTGGGGCTTGCCGGAGCGACGCTGGCCGACACTGCCGCGGCGGCCTGGTGGCGTTGCATTAGCAGGAACGCGACGAGGAGCGCCGTCTCAAACAGCTTGGTGGCGATGAAGTCGGAGAGCGCGATATAGCCAAGCGGCAGCGCCACGGCCGAGATCAGCAGCAGCAGCCAGATCAGCGGCGAAATCCGTCTCAGCCAGCCGAACAGGTTCGGCCGCTCGCCGCTCGGCCGCGCGGCGGCCACCGCAAGCATGGCGCCGCCGCCGAGCGCCACGAGCGAAGCGGCCGACAAACCGGAAATCAGCTGGCTCGCCTCGACCGGCGCGAAAACCGCCGTGGCCATGTCGAAGAGGAACTTGGCCAGTCCGATGATCACGCCGGCCAGAACGATCATCGTGGCGTGCGACGCGGCGGCGCCGTCGTCCGCCGCAATGACGCGCCACGCCGGCGTCGCCGGACGGAACACGGCGGCGGCGAAGGTCCAGAACGCCACCACCGTCAGCACCCCGTTCTGGGCCGCATCCAGCACCACGGCGATGCGGCCGACCAAGAGCCCCAGCCGGTCGAGAAGCTCCTCGGCGAATTCGAAGCCGAACTGCGTGACGGCGACGCACACCGCAAGCGCCAGCACGGCGCGCCAGAGCCTTGCGAAGTTGTCAGGCTCGGCGTCCTTGCGCACGCGGCGCAGGGCCAGATGGCCGATGAGCATGGCGACGACGACGATCGCGCCGAGCGCCAGCAGGGCCACCAGGCCGGGATAGGCGTAGGTTTCCTTCGCCGCGACGCGCCAGTTCTGCACGAGCGCGCCGGAGCGCTCGGCCAGCACGGCCAGTCCCGCCAGTCCGGACGTCCAGAACGCCGGATTGAGAATCGACCGCGACGGCTCCAGCACGAGGGCGAAGAACCGGTCGCGCTGGAGCGCCGCCAGTTTGGCGGCCAGCTGCTCGGCCTCGACCGAAACCACAGCGAGTTTGCTGCGCGCCGCCGTCAGCCGGTCGATCAGCGCGGTCAGCCGCGCGCGCTCGTCGGCGATGGATTGCGGCTCGGATGCGTCCTTGCCTGGCGGCGGCGGCAGCTTCTTGAGCTGCGCCTGGAGATCGGCGAGCGGAGAGGTCAGCCGCTCGACCGCGATCGCGGAGTCGATCCGCACACGCTCGATGTCGCTGCGGGCCCGGGCGAGCTGCTCGTTCGCAACCCCCGGCCTGGCCAAAGTCTGCCCCGCCTGGCCAAGCGTCTGGCGGAACTGCTCCACCTGCCGCTCGGCCCGGCCGGCGGCGTCGTCCACCGGATTGACGACCTGCTGCGCCGCGACGCCCGAGGCGAGCGAGATCGCCAGCAGCAGAACAAGGAGAAGACCCCGGGCTCCGGCGGCGAACGGCATGGCGCTCAACCCAGCCGGCTCTGCTCCACCGCCGCCTCGATGAAGCTGGCGAACAGCGGATGCGGCTCGAACGGCCGCGATTTGAGCTCGGGGTGGAACTGCACGCCGATGAACCAGGGATGGCCCTCGACCTCGACGATCTCCGGCAGAAGCCCGTCCGGCGACAGCCCGGAGAAGCGGAGCCCCGCCGCTTCGAGGCGGTCGCGGTAGCGCATGTTCACCTCGTAGCGGTGGCGGTGGCGCTCGCTGATCCGCGTCCCGCCATAGACGCGCGCCGCCATGCTCCCCGGGGCGAGCCGGGCTTCATAAGCGCCGAGCCGCATGGTGCCGCCGAGATCGCCCCCGGCGCGGCGCTCCTCCAGCTCGTTGCCGCGCATCCACTCGGTCATCAGGCCGACGACCGGCTCTTGCGCCGGGCCGAACTCGGTGGAGGACGCGCCGGCGATGCCGGCGAGCGAGCGCGCCGCCTCGATACAGGCCATCTGCATGCCGAAGCAGATGCCGAAGTACGGCACCTTGCGGGTGCGGGCGAACGCGGCCGCCGCGATCTTGCCTTCCGCGCCACGCTCGCCGAAGCCGCCGGGCACGAGGATGCCATGCACGCCCTCAAGCCACGGGGCCGGATCCTCCTTCTCGAAGATCTCCGATTCGATCCACTCGACCCTGACCTGGACCCGGTTGGCGATGCCGCCGTGGACCAGCGCCTCGTTCAGCGACTTGTAGGCGTCCGGCAACCCCGTGTACTTGCCGACGACGGCGATGGTGACGGAGCCTTCCGGGTTGGCGACGCGCTCCGAAATCGCCTGCCAGCGCTTGAGGTCGGGCTCGGCCGCGCTCTCGATGCCGAACGCGTCGAGCACCTCGCGGTCGAGGCCCTCGCGGTGGTAGGCGATCGGCACGTCGTAGATCGAGCGCACGTCGAGCGCCTGGATCACCGCCGAGGGGCGCACGTTGCAGAACAGCGCGATCTTGCGGCGCTCGTTCGGCGGCACCTCGCGGTCGGCGCGGCAGAGCAGAATGTCGGGCTGGATGCCGATCGAGCGCAGTTCCTTCACCGAGTGCTGGGTCGGCTTGGTCTTGAGCTCGCCCGCGGAGGGAATGAACGGCAGCAGCGTGAGGTGAATGAAGATCGCCTGCCGGCGCGGCAGTTCCTGGCCGAGCTGGCGGATCGCCTCGAAGAACGGCAGGCCCTCGATATCGCCCACCGTCCCGCCGATCTCCACCAGCACAAAGTCGTAGCCGTCGCCGCCGGACAGCACGAATTCCTTGATGGCGTCGGTCACGTGCGGGATCACCTGCACGGTCGCGCCGAGGTAATCGCCGCGGCGCTCCTTTGCGATGATGTCCTGGTAGATGCGGCCGGTGGTGATGTTGTCCATCCGGTCGGCGGAGCGCCCGGTGAAGCGCTCGTAGTGGCCGAGATCGAGGTCGGTCTCGGCGCCGTCGTCGGTGACGAACACCTCGCCGTGCTGGAACGGGCTCATGGTGCCCGGATCGACGTTGAGATAGGGATCGAGCTTGCGCAGGCGCACACGGTAGCCGCGCGCCTGCAACAGCGCGCCGAGCGCCGCCGAAGCCAGACCCTTGCCGAGGGAGGACACCACGCCGCCGGTGATGAAGATATACCGCGCCATGGGAGTGCGGATATAGCGGGAGTCGCGCGGCGGGCAAAGCCGTTTCGCCGGCGGTTGTCCACAAGGCCAGCGGTCCGGCGCCGGTTGCCGGCTACTGCGGAACCTGCGGCTGCGTCGGCGCGGCGGGCGCGGGGGCCGGCGCGCCGGGAAGCTGGGGCAGAACGCCGCCGCTGCCGGGAACCTGCGGCGCGCCTGGCTCCGCTGGAGCGGCGGGCGCGATCTGGTCGATCACCGAAGGGCCCTGGGTGGCGTTGCGGTTGATGATCGTCAGCGTGATCGAGGTGATGAAGAAGGCGACCGCCAGCAGCGCCGTCGCCCGCGTCAGTGCATTGGCCGAGCCCCGGCTGGAAAACAGCGACCCGCCTGCCGGGCCGCCGCCGATACCGAGCGCGCCGCCCTCGGAGCGTTGCAGCAGAACGACGGCGAGCAGCGCAAGCGCGATCAGGAGATGGATCACCAGGACGACGGTAGCCATGCGGCGCCTTTCGCAAAAAAACCGGCGCGTCCCTCTAGCGCGTCCGGGCGAGCGTTGCAACGGCGGCTTCCGGACCGGGGGCTGCGCCTACATGTACGCCTTGATGATCCCGAGAAAGTCCGACGCCTTGAGGCTCGCGCCGCCCACCAGTGCGCCGTCCACATCGCCCGCCGCCATGAGTTCGGCGGCGTTGGCGGGCTTGACGGAGCCGCCGTAAAGCAACCGCAAGCCTCGCGACCGTTGCCCGCCCGCGATCCGCGCCAGTTCCGCGCGAAGATGCCCATGCACCTCCGCCACCTCCTTCAACGTGGGGGTGAGCCCGGTGCCGATCGCCCACACCGGCTCGTAGGCGATGACCGTATCGGCGGGCAAGGCGACCGACGGCAGCGATCCCTCAAGCTGGCGCGACACTACGTCTAGGGTTCGGCCCGCCTTGCGCTCCTCCAGCGTCTCGCCAAGGCAGACGATTGCCGTGAGCCCGGCCCGGTGCGCGGCGTCGGCCTTCGCCTTCACCACGGCGTCGGTCTCGCCATGCAGCGTGCGCCGCTCGGAATGGCCGACGATGACGAGCGATGCGCCGCAGTCCTTCACCATCTCGGCCGCCACATCGCCGGTGAACGCGCCCGACGCCTCGGCGTGGCAGTCCTGGGCGCCGGTGGCGATGCCCGCTTTGGCCGCGACCCTGGACACGGCGGACAGCAGCGTGAACGGCGGGCACACCGCCACATCGCAGTTGAGGCGCACCCCCTCCAGCATCTGGGCGAGCAGGCGCACCTCCTTGAGCTGCGCCGTGGCGCCGTTCATTTTCCAGTTACCGGCGACCAGCGCCCTGCGCACAGCCTTGGCCAACGTGCCCCCCCTGCCCCCGGCTTTCCGCCCCGGACCGCCAAAGCCTTACCAGAGGCCAGGCGCGTTGCGAAGCTTGCGGCGGCCGAGAGGCCCCCATATAAGGTCAGCGATCCGCAGGCGGGGCCGGTCTCCGGTTGTCCGCAGCGCTCGTTCCTTGCCGGAAAGCCGCTCGTCATGATCGAAGCCCTGCGCAGCCACGCCAGCGGGTGGATTGCAAAAATCCTTATCGGACTGCTCGCCATCAGTTTCGCCGTCTGGGGCATCGGCGACATGTTCCGCCCGCCGCAGAACAACGTGCTGGCGACGGTGGGCGACCAGGAGATCACCTCGGAGGGCTTCGAACGCGCCTTCGACCGCGAGGTGCGCGCGTTCGGCGAGCGCGCCGGAACCAACATCACCGCCGAGCAGGCGCGCGCCATCGGCATCGACCGCGAGGTGCTGAACCAGATGCTGAACGGCGCGGCGCTCGACAACCAGGCCGCGCGGCTCGATCTCAGGCTCGCCGACGCCTACGTGGCGCGCCTGCTGGCGGAAAATCCGGCGTTCCACGACGCCGCGGGGCAGTTTTCGCCGGAGCGTTTCCGGCAGGTGCTGCGCGCCAGCGGCCTCGGCGAGCAGGAGGTCATCCGCTCCGAGCGCGACGCGATGATCTCCAACAGCATCATCGACGCGGTGGCCGCTGACCCGGCCGTGCCGTCCACCCTCACCGAGATCGCCTGGCTTCATCGCAACGAGCTGCGCGACGCCCGCTGGTTCACCCTTCCCGCCGCCACCGTGACCGTGCCCGAGCCCACGGACGCCGAACTCAAGGCGTACTTCGACGCCAATCAGGCGAAGTTCACCACGCCCGAGCGCCGCTCCGCGACGCTCATCAAGGTGACGCCCGCCACCGTCGCGGACGACCTCGACGAGCAGGAGGCAGACGTGCGCGCCGAATACGGACGGCGCAGGGAGCCGCTGGGCCACACGGAGAAACGGCGCATCCTGCAGATCCCCTTCCCAGACGCATCGCAAGCGCAGGCGGCGCGCGACCGGATCGCCTCGGGCACGCCGTTCGAGGACGTGGCGCGGGAGCGCGGCCTCAAGGACAGCGACATGCTGCTGGGCGATCTGGCGAAGGCGCAGGTGATCGATTCTGCCGTGGCGGAGGCGGCGTTCGCCCTGCCCCTCAACGAGGTGAGCCAGCCGGTCACCGGCAGGCTTTCGACGTTCCTCATCAAGGTGGCCGCGATCACCCCGGGCCAGACCCCGACGTTCGGCGAAGCCCGCGCGGCTCTTGCGGGCGAGATCGCCATGGAGCAGGCGCGCGAGCAGATCATCGACCTGCACGGGCGGATCGAAGACGCCCGGGCCGCCGGCAAGACTTTCGAGGAGCTGGCGCAGGCGTTCGGGCTGCCGCTGCGCGCGGTCGGCCCGATGAGCCGCGACGGGCGCGACGCTCAAGGCCTGGACGTCAAGGACCTGCCCGAACGGGAGACGCTGATCGCGGCGGTCTTCGGCAGCGACACCGGCGTCGAGAACGACCCCGTCTCGACCGCCGACGACGGCTTCGTGTGGTTCGACGTGCGCGAGGTTTCCCCCGCCGCGCTGCGCCCCTTCGACGAGGCGAAGGGCGAGGCCATCGAGGGCTGGAAGGCGCGGCAGCGGCGCGACGGCGTGCTCGCGGCGGCGCGAGCGCTGGTGAAGCGCCTCGAACAGGGGGCGCGCCTCGACGACCTGGCGAAGGAAGCCGGCCTTGAGGTGAAGCAGGCCCAGGGCCTGAAGCGCACCGAGTCCAGCGAATCGTTCGACGCCTCCGCCGTGCAGGCGTTGTTCGCCGCGCCGCCCGCCGGATTCGCCGCCGCGCTGGAGCCAGACGGGTCCGGCGCGAAGGTGATCCAGTCGATGCCGGTGATGCAGCCGCCGTTCAACGCCGGGTCCGAGGACGCCAGGGCGATCGACCGGGTGCTTGCGCAGCGGCTGACGGGCGATCTGTCGACGCTCTATCTCCAGGGGCTTCAGCAGCAGTACGGCGTGAAGCTGAACGAAGACCTCTGGCGCAAGCTCGCGGGCGAGCGCTGAGATTTCGCACGGCCCCGCGCCCATGAGCATCGTTCCAGAGTTCGAGGAGTTCGCCCGCCGCTACGAGGCCGGCCAGGCGCAGGTCGTGTCCACGCGGCTCGTCTCCGATCTCGAAACGCCGGTGTCGGCGATGCTGAAGCTGGCGCGCGGCCGTCCGTACACGTTCCTTCTGGAGTCCGTCGAAGGCGGCGCGGTGCGCGGCCGCTACTCGATGATCGGCATGCGGCCCGACCTGATCTTCCGCGTCGAAGGCGCCGCCGCCGCGATCAACCGGCACGCGCTCGCCGCCCCCGAAGGCCCCTTCGCGCCGTGCGCCGCCGCGCCGCTCGCCGCGCTGCGCGCCCTGCTCGCGGAAAGCCGGATCGATGTCGCGCCCGGCCTGCCGCCGATGGCCGCCGGGCTGTTCGGCTACCTCGGCTACGACACCGTGCGGCTGATGGAGCGGCTGCCCCATGTGAACCCCGACCCGCTCGGCCTTCCCGACGGCATCCTCATGCGCCCGACGATCATGGCGATCTTCGACGCCGTGAAGGACGAGGTGACGGTGGTGACGCCCGTGTGGTGCGACGGCGCCATTTCGGCCAAGGCCGCCTGGGCGCGCGCCAACGAGCGGCTGCAGGCGGTGCTCGACGCCTTCGACCGGCCGCTGGACCAGCGCCAGCCGGACGCGGCGCAGGCCGAGGTCGGCGCCGCCCGGTCCAACACCACCCCGGCCGAGTACCTCGCCATGGTGGAACGGGCGAAGGACCATATCGCCGCCGGCGATATCTTCCAGGCGGTTCTGTCGCAGCGCTTCGAGACCGACTTTCCGCTGCCGCCTTTCGCGCTCTACCGGGCGCTGCGGCGGGGCAATCCGGCGCCCTTCCTCTACTACCTCGACTTCGACCGCTTCGCGCTGATCGGCTCGTCGCCGGAAATCCTCGTGCGCGTGCGCGACGGCAAGGTGACCATCCGCCCCATCGCCGGCACGCGGCGGCGCGGCGCCACCCCGGCGGAGGACCAGGCGCTGGCGCAGGAGCTGCTCGCCGATCCGAAGGAGCGCGCCGAGCACCTGATGCTTCTCGATCTTGGCCGCAACGACGCCGGACGGGTGGCGAAGGTCGGCACCGTCAACGTCACCGAACGGTTCACGCTCGAGTTCTACAGCCAGGTCATGCACATCGTCTCCAACGTGGAAGGCGTGCTCGACACCGGCCGCTTCGACGCCGTCGACGCTCTGGTGGCGGGGTTTCCGGCGGGCACGGTGTCTGGTGCGCCGAAGGTGCGCGCCATGGAGATCATCGACGAGCTGGAGAAGGAGAAGCGCGGCCCCTACGGCGGCTGCGTCGGCTACTTCTCCTGCACCGGCGACATGGACACCTGCATCGTGCTGAGGACCGCCGTCGTCGCCGACGGGAAGATGTACGTGCAGGCGGGCGCGGGCGTCGTCGCCGACAGCGTGCCGGAATCAGAACACCAGGAATGCGTCAACAAGGCCAGAGCGCTGTTCCGGGCGGCCGAGGAAGCGGTGCGCTTCGCCGGGCGGCCGTCGCGCGGGCGGTAGGCGGTTGGACGCCGGCCCGTCGCGTTTGCTAGACAAGGCGCCAGAAAGGTCCGCCGCATGATCATCCTGATCGACAATTACGACAGCTTCACCTTCAACCTCTATCACTACCTCGGCGAGCTCGGCGCGGGGGCCGAAGTGCACCGCAACGACCAGATCGGCGTCGGCCAGGTGCTCTCCGCCAGGCCCGACGCGATCGTGCTGTCGCCCGGCCCCGGCACGCCGAACGAGGCGGGCATCTGTCTCGACCTCATCACGGCGGCGGCGGCGAGGAAGGTTCCGCTGCTTGGCGTCTGCCTCGGCCACCAGGCCATCGGCCAGGCGTTCGGCGGCAAGGTGATCCGCGCGCCGGCCCCGATGCACGGCAAGATCTCGGAAATCTCCAACGCCGGCGAAGGCATCTTCCGGGGGCTGCCAAAGCGGTTCAGGGTGACGCGCTATCACTCGCTCGTCGTCGAGCGCGACAGCCTGCCTGCGGAGCTTGAAATCACCGCGCAGACCGACGACGGCTTGATCATGGGCCTCCAGCACAAAAGCCTGCCCATCCACGGGGTGCAGTTCCACCCCGAGAGCATTGCCTCCGAACAGGGCCATGCGCTATTGCGGAACTTCCTGGCGCTCGCCCGCGCGCTCGAACCCGTCTGACTTACCGCCGATGTCCGACCTCAAGCCGCTGATCGCCAAGGCCGCCGAGGGCCGAGCCCTCACCCGGGAGGAGGCGAAGGACGCCTTCGACGTGATGATGTCGGGCGAGGCGACCCCGGCGCAGATCGGGGGCCTTCTGATGGCGCTGCGCGTGCGCGGCGAAACCGTGGACGAGATCACCGGCGCGGTGGAGACGATGCGGGCCAAGATGACCCGCGTCGAGGGTTGCGAGGACGCGCTCGACATCGTCGGCACCGGCGGCGACCAGTCCGGCACCTACAACATCTCCACCTGCGCCGCGTTCGTGGCGGCGGGCGCGGGGCTCAAGGTCGCCAAGCACGGCAACCGGGCGCTGTCGTCGAAGTCGGGGGCGGCGGATGTGCTCACCGCGCTCGGCGTCAACATCGAGCTGCCGCCGCAGAAGATCGCGGCCTGCGTGAACGCGGCCGGCGTCGGCTTCATGTTCGCGCCCGCCCATCACGCGGCGATGCGCCATGTCGGCCCCTCGCGGGTGGAGCTCGGTACCCGCACCATCTTCAACCTGCTGGGGCCGCTCGCCAATCCGGCCGGCGTAAGGCGGCAGGTGATCGGCTGCTTCTCGAAAGCGTGGATCGAGCCAATGGCGAAGGTGCTGGCGCAACTCGGCTCCACCTCCGTCTGGGTGACGCACGGCGAAGGCGGCCTCGACGAGATCACCCCGGCCGGCGTGACGTGGGTGGCGCAATTGAAGGACGGCGAGGTGACGGCGTTCGAGATCACGCCCGAGGCGGCCGGGGTGGCGCGTGGCTCACCCGGCGACCTGAAGGGCGGCGACGCCGCACACAACGCCGAGGCCCTGCGCGCCGTGCTCTCGGGCAAGCCGGGCGCCTACGCCGACGCCGCCGCCATGACGGCGGGCGCGGCGCTGCTGGTCGCCGGCGAGGCGGCCTCGCTGCGGGACGGCGTGATCAAGGCGCGCGAGGCGATCGCCAGCGGCGCGGCGAAGCGGGCGCTGGAGACGCTCGTCGCCGCGTCCAACGGCTGAGCCGCGCGATGGCTGACATCCTGGCGAAGATCGCCGCCTACAAGCGCAAGGAGGTGGCCGCCGCGAGGGCCGCCCTGCCCTTCGCCGAACTGGACGCGCGCGCCCGCGCCGCTTCGCCGCCGCGCGGGTTCCTCGCGGCGCTGGAGGCGCGCACGGCGCGCGGTCGCCCGGCGCTGATCGCCGAGATCAAGAAGGCGTCGCCGTCGAAGGGCCTGATCCGCGCCGACTTCGATCCCCCCGCGCTGGCCCGCGCCTACGAGGCGGGCGGCGCGGCGTGTCTCTCCGTCCTCACCGACGCGCCTTCGTTTGCGGGCGCGCCGGAATATCTGACGCTGGCGCGCGCCGCCGCAACGCTGCCCGCCCTGCGCAAGGACTTCATGCTCGACCCCTACCAGGTGGCGCAAGCCCGCGCGTGGGGGGCCGATTGCATCCTGCTCATCATGGCGATGATCGACGATTCGCTCGCCCGCGAGCTTGAGGCGGCGGCCTTCGGCTACGGCATGGACGTGCTGTGCGAGGTCCACGACGAGGCCGAACTGGAGCGCGCGCTGAAACTGCGCACCCGGATGATCGGGATCAACAACCGCGACCTGAAGACCTTCGTCACCACGCTTGACACCACCGAACGCCTCGCCCCGCGCGTACCGGAAGGGCGCCTGGCGGTGGCCGAAAGCGGGCTTGAGACGGCGGCCGATCTGGCCCGGCTGTCGGCCGTCGGCGTCAACGCCTTCCTGATCGGCGAGAGCCTGATGCGCAAGGCCGACGTGACGGCCGCGACGCGAGCCATCCTGGCGCAGCCCGGCGCCGCCGCGGCGGCCGCGGGTTGAGAGATGCCGGACCGCCGCCTCACCCATCTCGACGCCCGCGGCGACGCCCGCATGGTGGACGTTTCCGAAAAGGCCGTGACGGTGCGCGAGGCGACCGCCAAGGGCCGTGTGAGCATGGCCGCCGAAACGCTCCGTCTCGCCATCGCCGGCGAGACGAAGAAGGGCGACGTTCTGGCGGGCGCCCGCATCGCCGGGATCATGGCGGCCAAGCGCACGCACGATCTCATTCCGCTCTGCCACCCGCTCGCCCTGCAGAGCGTGACGGTGAACCTCGAGCCCGACGAAACCGGCCCGGCCATCGAGGTGACGGCCACGGTGCGCGTCGAGGGCAAGACCGGCGTGGAGATGGAGGCGCTGACCGCCGTTTCGGTGGCGTGCCTCACCGTCTACGACATGCTGAAGGCGGCCGACCGCGCCATGCGGATCGAGGCGGTGCGCCTTGTCGGCAAGTCCGGCGGCCGGTCCGGCGATTACCGCGCGGAGTAACCCATGGCGCTGATGCCGGTTTCGGAGGCGAAGGCGCGCATTCTCGACGGCGCGCGGCCGCTTCCGGCCGAGACCGTGTCGCTGGCGTTCGCCGCAGGCCGGGTGCTGGCGCGGGCCGTCGCCGCCACGCGCGACCAGCCGCCGTTTCCGGCGTCAGCCATGGACGGCTACGCCGTGCGCGCCGCCGATGTCGCCACCGTCCCCGCGGCGCTGCGGGTGACCGGCGAAGCCGTTGCCGGGAGGCGCTTCACCGGCCGGGTGAAGGCCGGCGAGGCGGTGCGCATCTTCACCGGCGCACCCGTCCCGGAAGGTGCGGACGCCATCGTCATCCAGGAAAACGCGCTGCGCGACGGCGACCGGCTGCTGGTCCGCGAGGGCGCGCCGGAGGGCCAGTTCATTCGCCCCGCTGGCCTTGACTTCCGCAAGGGCGAAAAGGTGCTTCCGCAGGCCGTCGTGATCAACGCGCGGCTTCTCGGGCTCGCGGCGGCGATGAATCGCCCCAGCCTGCCGGTGCGCCGCAGGCCGGTGGTCGCCATCCTCGCCACCGGCGACGAACTCGTGAGACCGGGAGAGACGCCGGGCCGGGACCAGATCATCGCGTCGTCCTCGATCGCGCTGGCGGCCTTCGTGGCCCGGTTCGGGGCCGAGCCGATCGACCTCGGGATCGCCCCCGACCGAAAGCCGGCGATCGCCCGCGCGATCGCCAGGGCGGCCCACGCGGACGTGCTCCTCACCACGGGGGGCGCGTCGGTTGGCGAGCATGACCTGGTGCGCGACACCCTGGCCGACGCCGGCGTCAGGCTCGACTTCTGGAAGATCGCCATGCGTCCGGGCAAGCCGCTGATGTTCGCCCGTCGCGGCCGCCAGCGCATCATCGGGTTGCCCGGAAACCCCGTCTCGGCGCTGGTGTGCGCGCGCGTCTTCCTCAAGCCGCTGCTGGACCGCCTGCTTGGCCTGCCCGAGGAGACCGCGACGCAGACCGCCATGCTGGCCGAGCCGTTGGCCGCCAACGACCAGCGCGAAGACTTCCTGCGCGCGGTGTTCGTGACCGGCGGGGACGGCGTTGGGCGGGTGGCGGCCTATCCGCGCCAGGACAGCTCCATGCAGCGCACCCTCGCCATGTCGGACTGCCTGGTGGTGCGCCCGCCGTTCGCTCCGGCGCTTCCGGCCGGCGCCACCGTGCCGATCCTGGCCCTCGATTTCTGACGGCCGACCACAGAACGCTCCGCGAACGTATCCTAACCTGGTGTTAACCGCTTGCCGAACATAAACGGAACAGTTATGCATGTTTCAGTTTTGTTCCGGCGCGCCGCTGAGACGGCCGGGAGAGGGAAAGACAGCCGATGCTCACGCGCAAGCAGCACGAACTTCTGATGTTCATTCACGAGCGATTGAAGGAGGCCGGTGTGCCGCCGTCGTTCGAGGAAATGAAGGATGCGCTGGACCTGCGCTCGAAGTCGGGCATCCACCGGCTGATTTCCGCGCTGGAGGAACGCGGCTTCATCCGCAGGCTGCCGCACCGCGCCCGCGCGCTGGAGGTGGTGCGGTTGCCCGAATCGGCCGCGTCCAGCCTCGCCGCGCCGCGACGCCAGTTCGCCCCCAACGTGATCGAAGGCTCGCTCGGGCGGGTCAAGCCCATGGCCGCGGCGAACGGCGGCCCGCCGCCTGCGGTCGCCGTGCCGGTGATGGGCAGAATCGCCGCCGGCGTGCCTGCGTCGGCCATCGAGGCGCATTCGCACAACATCGCCGTATCGCCCGACATGCTGGGGCCGGGCGAACACTTCGCGCTTGAGGTGAAGGGCGATTCGATGATCGACGCCGGCATCCTCGAAGGCGACACGGTGGTGATCCGCCGCAGCGACTCCGCCAAGACCGGCGACATCGTCGTGGCGCTGGTGGATCGCGAGGAAGCCACCCTGAAGCGGCTGCGCCGCAAGGGCGATTCCATCGCGCTCGAAGCGGCCAACTCCGCTTACGAGACGCGAATCTTCGGCCCCGACCGCGTGCAGGTGCAGGGCGTGCTGGTCGGCCTGATGCGGCGCTATTGAAGAGCGGGGGCCGACGCTAGGACCAAGGGGTGGGTCAGACAGCCGCGCCCGCCGGCCGGAGAAAGCCCATGAGCCGCCGCCTCAGTCTCGTCCTCGCCTGCGCCTCGGCGTTCGGCCCGCCGGTGTCCGCGCAGGACGCATCATCCGGGGAGGTCCTGGCGGTCGTCGCCGCCATCGTGCGCGCACAGGGCATCGCCTGCACGGCGCCCTCAGCCATCACCCGCCAGGACGACGCCTCGAAGCCCGACGAGCCCGTTTATGTCATTTCCTGCAAGGAGGCGGCGTATCGGGTGCGCATCGTTCCCGACCAGGCGTCGATCATCACACGCCAGTAGCGCATCATCCCGGCAAGGGGATGCCACCAGGCGGGATGATGCCGCAGTCTCGCCTCCTCGGCCCGCCGACGTCTCAGCGCAAATACCCGTTGTCGCGAAACCAGGCGATCGCGTCATCGACGCCAGCTGAAAACGGCCGCGCCGTGTAGCCCAGTTCGGATTGCGCCCTGGCGCTGGTGAAGTACATTCTCGCCTTCGCCATCTTCACGCCGTCGCGGGTGACGAAGGGCTCGCGCCCGGTCAGGCGCGCCCACGTCTCCGCGCCGACCGCCACGGGATAGACGCTCCAGTACGGCAGGCGCAGACGCGGCGGGGCGCGCCCGACGCGCCGGGCGATCTCGACCAGGAACGCCGACAGCGGCACGTTGTCGCCGCCGAGGACGTAGCGGCGGCCGGGGACGCCCTTCTCCATGGCGAGCAGGTGGCCCGCCGCCACATCGTCGACGTGGACCAGGTTGAGGCCGGTGTCGACGTAGGCGGGCATACGCCCGGCCAGGGCTTCGAGGATGACCCGGCCCGTGGGCGTGGGCTTGAGGTCGCCGGGGCCGATAGGGGCCGAGGGGTTCACGATCACCACCGGCAGACCGCCGGCGGCCATCTCCTCGACCAACCGCTCGGCCAGGACCTTGGAGCGTTTGTAGGCCCCCACCGCGCCCGCCGGCGCCAGGGGCCCCTGTTCGTCGCCCGGCCGGTCGATCTCGCCGGGCTTCAGGGTGGCGACGCTGCTGGTGTAGACGATCCGCTCGACACCTTCGGCAGCGGCGGCTTCCATCACCGTGCGGGTCATCGACACGTTGTTTTCAACGATGTCGTTCGGGTTGCGCGCCCACAGGCGGTAGTCGGCGGCGACATGGTACAGGCGGCGGATGCCGCGTACGGCTGCGTTGACGGCGCGGGCGTCCCGCAGATCGGCCTCGGCGACGTCGACGTTCAGCCCCTGAAGATGGGCGCGGGCGCTGCCCGAGCGCAACGCCACGCGCACCCGCGCTCCGCGCCGGACGAGTTCGCGCACCACTGCGGAGCCGACGAACCCGCCGGCCCCCGTCACCAGAACGTCCTGCCGATCGCCGCCCGCCACGCCTGCCGTCCCGCCCCGATCTGGCGCAATGCCTCCGAATGGACGCAACCGTCGCACCGGCGGTGGCCGGGGCGCATGTCAGATCGCGTCACGGCGAGCGCAGATTGCCCTTCGGCGGCTCGCCGGTGTCCCGCCGCGCCGCGCTCAGGCCGCGGGCTTGAGCTGCCGCACCTTGAAGGCGAAGGCGATGGACGCCGCGCCGAACAGGATGGCGTAAAAGCCGATGGTCCACGCAATCGCCAGCGCCCCCACTCCGGGATTGTACATGGCGTAGCCAGCGAACAGCACCGAGATCAGGCCCGACAGGAACAGCCAGAACTCGCCGGTGATCTCGTTGCGCAGCCGGATGGCGGCGACGATCTGCAGCACTCCGATCGCCAGCGCCCAGGCGATGATGTAGAGCAACAGCGCCACGGCGGTGATCGCGGGGTTCATGAAAGTGATGACGCCGACCGCCACGCCCAGCACGCCCTGCAGCGCGATCAGCCACGTGTGCTCGCTTTCGGTGCGGCCGGTGGCGAGCGCAAACAGCGACACCACCCCGTCAGCGAACGCGAACGCCGCCCAGACAAGCACCAGACTCGCCAGAGTCACGCCCGGCAGGAAGATGGCGAACAGGCCGAAAATCACGGCGATGATCCCGCGCAGCAGGAACAGCCACCAGTTGGAGGCGCAGAAATCGAGCATGGATTGTCCTCTTGTGTCCTCGATCCGACACGGCCCCCTCGACCGGACGGACAGGAAATCAACATCCGCCTTGTAGCAAAGCTTCGTAGCGGATTGAAGCCGCATACGGACGACGTCCTGGATCAGACAGACGTGAGACGGATTGAATGAAGGCGGGGGCCCCGCAGGTTCGGGTTGCTGAAGCTCGAATCGAAGGGAGACCCCCATGCAGGTTTTTGGCCTGCCCCTTCATGCTATCCGCAACGGCCGGGCCGCGTCGTGTGTTCTCGACGCGACGACTGCCGATATCGAAGCGGCGAGAAGACGCGACGCGGGCGCACGCCGGCGGCGCGCCATGGCCGACGGGCTCACGGCCGACCAGGCCGCCCGCGCCGTCGGCGTGCCGC
>DAIODI010000028.1:0-19505 GCA_036746875.1 Aestuariivirgaceae bacterium
GCGGACGGGGATGGTCCTCAATCCCCAGTTTGCGCCGCTCCGTGGCGCAGCGTTAGATGTTTGATCCCGGGGTTTGATGGCGCATTGTCGTCGCCAGCTGCGAGGGATGCTCTATGGGTCAGGTTCTTCACGGGAGCGCCACCACGACAGAGGCGGTGGTTGTCGCCTTCCGGCGGCATACGCGGGACTGTCAGGACTCTTGTGGGCGGGGCTGGTTGACATTTACTGGCCCACGAAGCGTTCGCTGAAGATGACGGCGAACTGGACCCGCGCCTCGTTCCACTCCCGCGGCCAGCGGCGTCTGCCCGCCCAGCGCCGCCAGAGCGACACGCTCTCGATCAAAGGGCGTCAGTCCGGCAGTCTTGTGGATGTTCTCCGGACCTCCTCGAAGATTCTGTCTGCTCACACCGCCAGCTTGCTCGATCCGGTCCGGACGGACCACCTCCGTGAGGCTCACATTTCGGCATTACCCTGGCAGGTGTCCGCCGCTTGGCGGACAAACACGATGCAAACCTGAGGAGACAGAGCGATTGACCTGATGCAGTCAGGTCGGCGTGCGCTATGGGAGGATGATTTTATTGGTGCCGCTTGCGTGACTCGAACACGCGACCCCCTCATTACGAATGAGGTGCTCTACCGGCTGAGCTAAAGCGGCGCTGCGCCGGGGCGACACGTGGCCTCGGCTGCCGCTGTCTGTACCCGCTTGCCGCTGCGTTTTCAACCTCGCGCTTGCGGCCCTGCCGCCCATCAGCCGCCCATCAGCCGCCCATCAGCCGGTCGAACCAGCTCCTGGGCGCGGGCTTTGGCGGCTGATCGATGCCGGGGTCGTCCGGCTGGTGGAAGCCGTTGGTTGCGCCGGCGTCCCTCGCCGCAACCGCTTCCGGCACGCCGGGGTCCACCACATCGGTGATCATGACGGCCGATCCGGCCGGCGCGGGTTCGGCGCGCGCCGGCGCCTCGATCGCGTCGACGATCCCGGCCGTTGTCGCCGCCGCTGCGACCGTCGCCGTCGCGACTGCAGGCGCAGGCAGCGCGTCCATGCGCTGCGCCAGCTGTTCCAGCAGCGCCGACCCGCCGACCGGGCTCGCCGGCGGCTTCCATACGAAGCCGCCGATATCGCCCGTCACCGGCGAAGCGGCCAGCCATACGGAAGAGACATAGCCGTTGGGATCGACCCACGCCGGGTCCGGCGCGCCGGCCCGCAGCGCCCGCGACAACCACTCGCGCACCTTGCCCCTGTCGCCGGACTGGCCCTCTTCCACCTCCGCCATCAGCGCGCAGACGCGCGGCGCAGGCGAAGCCGCCGCGTACGGATCGAGCGCGTTGCGCGCCTCCTGCCACTCGCGCGCGTCGATGGCGGCGCGGGCCAGCGTCACCGCGCCGTCCTCGCCGCCGTGGGCGATGCGCAGAAGCTGGCGCACATGCTTCAGCCGGTCGAGCGGGCCGTCGCCCGGCCTGGCGAAGGCGTAGAGCGCGCCGAGATCGGGATGCGGCGACAGCGGCCATGTCTTCTCGATGATCTTGCGCGCCTTGCGCAGCGCTCCCTGCTGGGCCTGCCGGCGCGCGGCGACAAGCGCGGCGGGGGCCAGCGCCGGGTCAAGACCGTGGGCGCGCAGCGACAGCGCCGCGGCGCGCGGCTCATCCGTGTCCTCCAGCGCCATCGCCTCCGCCGTGAGCACGGCGGCGAGCCAGCGATTGGCTGTCTTTTCGTCGATGACGCGGTTCTGCCGCTGCCGGTTGATCAGCGTCTCGGCCGCCGTCCAGTCTGCGGCGATGGCCGCTTCGGTGAGCAGCGCCTGCGAAGCCCAGGTGAGGCCCGGGTGCTTCTCGCACGCCAGCTTGGCGAGCCTGGCCGCCTGCGCGTGGTCGCCGTTGCGCCTGGCGTCGGCGTGCAGGCCGCGAAGGCCGAGGAGTTCGGTCGCGGGGTCGGCGAGCATCGCCTCGAACGTCCGGCGGGTTTCCGCGTGGTTGCCGGCGAGCTGCGCGGCCTGCGCCTCAAGCAGCCTCACCAGCGGCCCCGATCCCAGCACCTTGCTGGCGGTCTTCGCCTCCCGCCGGGCGGCCTCCACGTCGCCCGCGCCCACGGCGACCAGCCCGTTCGAGAGCGCCTCCATGCCGCGCCGGGTGCGCCGCCGGTTGACGTAGGAGCCGAGCGCCCAGGGCGAGCCGATCACGTACATGGTCAGCCAGAACGTCAGCCACAGCGCCGCCGCGGCTGCGGCGAGCAGCAGGAACGCGCTGAACACCGAAAGCTCGATGCGGTAGTCGAGCCAGTCGATGGTGAGCTGTCCCGGCCGGTCGGCGAACCAGGTGAGAAGCCCGGCGACGCCGGCGATGACGAGGAAGGTCCAGACGAGGCGGATCATGCGCTCACCCTCCGTTCGCCGCGCCGGACATGAGCCGCACGGCCTCCCGCATCGCGTCCTGAAGCGCCGCTTCGGCGGCGAGCCGCGCCTGCGCCTGGCGCCGCCAGTCCGTCACGGCCGGCGGGGGATCGGACGGGCGCGACAGCGTGGCGACGGCGGCGGCGAGGTCGTTGTCAGCCAGCTGTGTCGAGGCGGCCGCAACCGCCTCCGGCCATTCGACCGCGCTGCGGTGGCGAACCTTCACCACGCCGGAAAGTTTCGCCATCACGCTGTCCCACCAGGTTTGCGGCGGCGCGGCGGCCGGGGCGCTGACGGCGTTCACCGCGGCGATCACGCCCGCGAACGACGCCTTGAGCTGGTCGAGCGTCGGCGCGCCGGGCGCGGCGAGGGGTTCGAGCGCCGTCAGCGCGGCAAGCTGCGGGGCGGCGGCGCGGGCCGCCTTGAGTTCGTCGGCGAACGGCGCGCCTTCCGCCACCCGGGTCTGAAGCCCGCCCAGCGCGGCGGACAACGCCTTCGGCGCGGCGATCGCCGCGCCGGCCTGCGCCAGGGCGTCCGCCAGCCGCTGTTCGAGGCCATCGAGGCGGGCGCCGAGTTCGGCGAGGTTCATCTGCGCTTCGGCCACCGCAGCGCCGGCGTCGCCGCCCTTGCTGGCGGCGGCGACGGCGGACTTGAGCTCGCCGATGGCGGCGTCGAGGCGGGCGATGGCGTCGCGCTGGCCGGCGATCTCCGCCTTGACGCCGTCGCTTGCGCCGGTGGCGGCCGCGGCGATCCGCTGGTTGAGCGCCGCCATGGCCTGCTGCTGCTGTTCGGCCGAGTCGGCCAGACCCGCCGACATCTGCGACAGCGCGCTCTTGGTGTCCGCGAGCTCACGAGAGAGGGTTTCGAGTCGCTCTTGCGAAGTATCGAGCCGCGACTCCAGCGCCGCGAGATCCACACTGGCCGCTCCCTGCCCGCCGAGCCACCAGACACCGCCCGCGCCGATCGCCGCGGAAGCGAGCAGCCCCAGCGTCCACACGCGCCAGTCGCCGCCAGAGCGCTGTTGCGGCGGCGAAGGCGGCGAAGGCGCGCCGGGCGGCCCGTCGACCGGCGGGGCGTCGCGTTCGCTGTCCACCGCCTGCGCCATCGCAGCTTCGACCCGTACCGGATCGGCGTCGCGCCATGCCTCGGCCGCCGCCTCGCGCGCCCCTTCCACGGATGGCGTCCGTTCGGCTGGCGAAGCATCGGACGCCGGCGTGGGATCGGCGGCGGCCACTGCCGTATCCGTGGCGGCCTCCGGCGGCTCGCCCTTCACCTCGCTTGCCGTGAGGTCGATGGTCGTGGGCTTGAGACCCCCGCGATCCTTCCTGTCCTTGCGACTCATCGTCCTGTTCCGTTGCGCAGCGCCCGCGCGGCGCTGATGCGTGTCCTGTGCGGCGTCGCCATGACGTCAGCCACCCGTGGCGAGAAGCGCCAGCATAGCCTGTTCCGTGGCCTGCGAGGCTACCGAGACCGGCACGTGAGGTAAAGCGCCGTGCACCGCCGCGGCGGTGTTGGCGGAGATGCAGAAGTGGCGCAAGTCCCGCGCTTCGTCCCTCAGGTTCGCCGCCGCCAGCAGCCCCGCCCACACGGCAGCGGTGCGCGGCGAATAGAGCAGCACGCCCTGCGCAGCGCCCCGCCTTACCGCCGCGAGCGTCTCGTCCGGCAAAGACTCCACCGGCCGGGCGGCATAGAGGATCGCCCGGTCCACATCAAAGCCGCGCGCCGCCAGCGCCTCCTCCAGCGCTCCGGCGGTGACGTCGCCCGATGCATAGAGAAGCGGCCCGGCCGAGGGCGAGCGTGTCGCGATCACGTGCGCGATAACGCCGCCTACGTCGCCGCCGGCCGCCTCCTCGACGCGGGCGAACCCGGCCTCGCGCGCCGCCTGCGCCGAGGCCGGACCGACCGCGATCGCAGCCGGCGCGACAAGCCGTCGCCGCTCGGGATGATGAGCGATCGCCCGCGCCCCGTTGGCGCTGGTGACGAGCACGGCCTGGTACGGCTTGTCCGGCGCCCGGGCGCCGGTGAACGCGACGCCGAGCAGCGGCGCGGCCAGCACCGCGTGCCCCATGGCTTCGAGCTTCGCCTTGAGCGGCTCCAGGTCCCCGGCCGGGCGCGTGACGATGAGCCGCATTCAGAACGTGAGCGCCGCACCGCCGCTGCGCCGCACCTCCTCGCCCGCGTCCGTTCCAAGCCGGGCGGCGTCGGCGGCGTCGCCGGCGCGGCTGGTCTCGAACACCTGCGCGCCGTCCGGCGTCAGCGCCATGCCGCGAAAGGCGATCCGGCCGCCGTCCACCGTGGCGTGGCCGGCCAGCGGCGTGCGGCAAGAGCCGTCGAGAGCGGCGAGGAATCCCCGCTCGGCGGCGACCGCGATCTCGGACAGCGCGTCGTTGATCCGCGCCGCCATCTCGCGCGTGCGCCGGTCGCCGTCGCGCGTCTCGATGCCGACGGCTCCCTGCGCCACCGCCGGGAGCATTGTTTCCACCGGCACCGGCTTGGCGGCGATGTGCGACATGCCCAGCCGGTTCAGCCCGGCGCAGGCGAGAAACGTGGCGTGCGCCACGCCCTCGTCGAGCTTGCGCAGCCGCGTCTCCACGTTGCCGCGGAACTGCACGGGCTTGAGGTCGGGCCTTATCCTCAACGCCTGCGCGACCCGGCGCACCGACGACGATCCCAGCACCGCATCCGGCGGCAGGTCCTGGATGCGCGCCGCGTGCGGCGACAGGAACGCATCGCGAGGATCTTCGCGCGGCAGGATGGCGGCGATGGTCAGTCCCTCCGGCAGTTGCGCGGGCATGTCCTTCATGGAATGAACGGCAAGGTCGATGGCCCCCGCGAGCAGCGCTTCCTCCAGCTCCTTGGTGAACAGACCCTTGCCGCCGATTTCGGCCAGAGGCCGGTCGCGGATGCGGTCGCCGGTGGTGGAGATCACCACGATCTCCAGCGCCTCGGGGTCAAGCCCGAGCGCGGCCGAAAGGCGCGACCGCGTCTCGCGCGCCTGGGCGAGCGCCAGCGGGGAGCCGCGGGTTCCGATCTTGAGCAGAGGCGTTGGCAAGGCTGGAAATCCGGTGCTAGAGCGACATCGTTTCCGAGGACGAAGATGCCAGACACTATCGCGTCGCCTGCCGTCGAGAAAGGGATTGCAGATGCCGTCCCGGCGCTGACCATCCTCGCCTTCGAAACCTCCTGCGACGAAACGGCCGCAGCGGTGGTGCGGCGCCATGGGCCCGGCCGCGGCGACATCCTCGCCAATGTGGTGCTGTCGCAGATCCCCGAACATCAGCTCTATGGCGGCGTCGTGCCGGAAATCGCCGCGCGAAGCCATATCAGCCGCCTGGATGCGCTGGCGAAGCGCGCGATCGCCGAAAGCCGCGTGTCGCTGGTCGATCTGGACGCCATCGCCGCCACCGCCGGGCCGGGTCTGCTGGGCGGGCTGCTCGTCGGGCTGGTCACGGCCAAGGCCCTGGCGATCGGCCTCGGCAAGCCGCTCGTGGTGGTCAACCACCTCGAGGCCCATGCGCTCACGCCGGGGCTGACGGAGGGGATCGAGCCGCCCTATCTTCTCCTCCTCGTGTCCGGCGGCCATACCCAGACGGTGGCCGTGAACGATGTAGGCCGCTACGCCCGCTACGGCACGACCATCGACGATGCGCTCGGCGAGGCGTTCGACAAGACCGCAAAGCTCCTCGGCCTCGGCTACCCCGGCGGACCCGCCGTCGAACGGATGGCGGCCTTCGGCGATGCAGCGCGCTTTGCCTTCCCGCGGCCGATGAAGGGCCGCGCCGATGGGCACTTCTCGTTCTCCGGCCTCAAGACGGCGGTGCGGCTGGCGGTGGAGGCGCTTGGCTCGCCAACGGCGCGCGATATCGCCGACATCTGCGCCGGGTTCGAGGCGGCGGTGCGCGACGTGATCGCCGACCGGGTCGCGAACGCCATGGACCGGTACACGGCGGATCGGCCGGACGCGCAACGGGTGCTGGTCGCGGCCGGCGGGGTCGCGGCGAATCGCGCCATCCGCGCCACGCTCGCGCAGGTGGCCGCGCCGCGCGGGTTCCGGCTCGTCTGCCCGCCCATGGCGTTGTGCACCGACAACGCCGCGATGGTGGCCTGGGCCGCCGCCGAACGGCTGGCGCGAGGGTTCACCTCGCCGCTTGACGCGCCGGCGTTGGCGCGTTGGCCGCTCGACGCGCTGGCCCCGCCGGCCCCCTTTGCGGGCGTCAAGGCGTGACGGCGGCCGCGCCTGACGTGGCGGTGCTGGGTGCGGGCGCGTGGGGACGGGCGCTCGCCCTCGCCGTGCAGCGGACCGGGCGACAGGTGTTGCTGTGGAGCCGCCGCCCGCCGGAGTCCGTGGTTGTCGCCCAGCATGTCACGACTGATCTGGATGCGGCGCGCCGCGCGCCCGTGCTGGTGCTCGCCGTGCCGGCGCAGGCGCTGCGCGCCGTCGTGCAGGCCCTCGGACGTGAGACAGATTCCGAAGTCGTGATCGCCGCCAAGGGCCTTGAGCAGGAATCGGGTCTGCTGCTTTGCGATGTGCTCGCCGCCGAAGCGCCGGCCGTTACGCCGTTCGTGCTTTCGGGACCGAGTTTCGCCGAGGATGTCGTCGCCCGCCGCCCCGTGGCGGTGGTGCTCGCCGGGCCATCGGTCGAGGCCGCGCGCAATATGGCGCGTGCGCTCGCCTCGCCTGTGTTCCGGATCTATCCCAGCGACGATCTAAGGGGCGTTCAGGCGGGCGGCGCGCTGAAGAATGTGCTCGCCATCGCCTGCGGCATCGCCGACGGGCGCGCGCTTGGAGGTTCGGCGCGCGCGGCGCTCGTCACCCGGTCCTTCGGGGAGCTCTCGCGGCTCGCCGTGGCGATGGGCGGCAGGGCCGAAACCGTGTTCGGCCTCTCGGGGCTGGGCGATCTGGTGCTCACGGCGACCGGCGGGCTGTCGCGCAACTACCGGCTTGGCCTGATGCTGGGACAGGGCCATTCGCTGAACGATGCGGCGGCCCTTGTTGGCGGCGTCAGCGAGGGCAGATATACGGCGGCCGCCGCCGCACGGCTGGCGCGGCGGCACGGGATCGAGGCGCCGATCATCGATGCGGTCGATGCGGTCGTCGATGGCCGCTCAACGCCCGAAGCCGAGATCGACCGGTTGCTGGCGCGGCCGATGCGCGAGGAACGTTAGGAGGCGATGATGCTGTTTGTGGCGGTGTGCAACGACAAGGCGGGCGGGCTGCCGTTGCGGCTCGCAACGCGCCCGGCGCATCTTGCCTGGATCGAGGCGCTGGGACCGGCGATCAAGGCGGCCGGGCCGTTCATCGGGGCGGACGGACAGCCGAACGGCAGCATGCTCATCATCGAGGCGGACGACGAATCATCCTGCCTTGCGCTGCTGGCCCGCGACCCGTATGCGCTCAGGGGACTTTTCGACACCGTGTCGGTGCGCCCGTGGCGCGGGCTGATCAAGAACCCGGAGGCCTGAGATGGCCTACTGGCTGTTCAAGTCGGAACCGTTCAAGTTCTCCTTTGCGCAGCTCAAGGCGAAAGGCGAACGGGGCGAGCCGTGGGACGGCGTGCGCAACTACCTCGCCCGTAACAACATGCGCGCCATGCGGATCGGCGACCTCGGATTCTTCTACCATTCGAACGAAGGGCTTGAGGTGGTGGGCGTGTGCGAGGTGTGCGCGCTCGCCCATCCCGACACCACCACCGACGATCCGCGCTGGGAATGCGTGGACGTGCGCGCCGTCTGCGACATGCCGTCCCCGGTGTCGCTCAGGGACATCAAGGCCAACGGGAGGCTCAAGGACATGTCGCTTGTCACCTCCATGCGGCTTTCCGTCCAGCCCGTCACCGCAGCCGAATGGGACGAGGTGTGCCGGATGGGCGGGCTGCAGCCGCCGCCACGCCCGAATCGGGGATGACCGCCGCGCCCGGCCGGCGGCGCTTCATCCTCGCCAACACGGAACTGCTGCCGGTTCCGCTGACGCCGGAGATCCGGCTGCACCTTGCCCATGAGGCGCTGGCGATCTGGCGCAAGACCGAGGAAGAGCTTGCCGCCGACGGGTTGCCGCCGCCGTTCTGGGCCTTCGCCTGGGCGGGCGGGCAGGCGCTGGCGCGCTACGTGCTCGACCACCCGGAGATCATCCACGGTCGCCGGGTTCTCGATCTGGCGTCGGGCTCCGGCCTCGTCGGCATCGCGGCCGCCCTCGCCGGGGCGAAGGCGGTCGTGTGCGCCGATGTCGATCCGTTCGCCGTCCAGGCCATTCCGCTGAACGCCGCCGCCAACGGTGTGACGGTGGAGGCGACGGACGCGGATCTGCTGACGGCTCCGTTCGTTGCGTACGACACCGTGCTGGTGGGCGATCTGTTCTACGAGAAGGGGCTGGCTGCATCCGCGCTGGCGTTTGCGCGCCGCCAGCAGGCGGCGGGCGCGGATGTACTGATCGGCGATCCCGGCCGAAGCTATCTGCCGCGCGGCGAACTGGTGCAGGTGGCCGAGTACGCCGTTCCGGTCACCCGGGAGCTTGAGGACGCCGAGATCAAGCGGACGGCCGTGTGGCGGCTCAAGCCCTGACGGCGGCGCGCTGCGCGTTGAGCCACAGCGCCACCATCAGGAGCGCAAGGCTTGCCCACAGCCAGACGGTGGCGGCGTCGCCGAAGATCAGGATGCCCCAGACGACGCCGGCGGGGGTTGCGATGAACACCGCCTGTCCGGTGAACACCGGCCCCTTGTCGCGGATCAGCGTGAAGTAGGCGATCCGCTCGACGATCCAGATGGCGATGGCGATGAGCAGCGGCCAGTAGTTGAGGAGCGGCGGCTGGTCTGGCCCGCCGACCGGCTGCAGGATCAGCAGGAACGGCAGCGCCGTCAGCGCCGAGGCGAAGCTTTCCGCCATGCCGACGGTGCGGATGTCGGCGCCCGCCGGCCAGCGCGTCGAACAGAAGTAATTGTAGAAGGTGTAGAGGAACGGCACCGAAAACGCTCCCGCCGTCCACCACGTCAGACGCGAGCCGCCATCGGCGTCCTCGCCAAGGATGAGGATCGCGCTGGCGACAAATCCGGCCGCCATGGCGAGCGAGCGCTTCAGCGTCAGCCGCTCGCGGCCGATCGCCAGCGACACCATGTAGTTGAACAGCGGGAAGGTGGAGACGATCAGCGCGAAGTCGGTCGCCGGCATGTGGCGCGGGAACTGAAGCGACAGCGCAAACGGGATGTTGAGCAGCGCCCCGCAGCCGAGGCCGTAGAGCACGAGCGCCCGGGTGATGTAGACCCTGCCGCCGATGCTGGCGAGCAGACCCAGGCCGACTCCTGCGCCGGTGAACACGACGATGTGGGAGATCGGGATTCCCATCTCGCCCATCAGCTTGTAGAGCGACGGCGACAGGCCCCAGAACAGCCCGAGCGCGACCAGCGCAGCGATATACATGGGAGGCCTTCCGGGGTTCGCGGCGGGTGAAGACCGGCCGAGGCTTAGAGCGGCCCTCGGCCTGACTGAATCAGGCCGGCCGCTCTATCTATTTGTATTCGCATCATCTTTTTCCGCCGAGTGGTATCCACTTGGCGAGCTGATTCTATAGCCGAACGGTCAAGGCCCGTCGAGGCCGGGCGGCTGCGGGCCGCGTGCGTGTTGGACTCTCGACTCATTGCCGGGCCGGATTGGCGCGTCTAACAATGTGTTGTAATCGGCTGAGCTTCGCGTGAAGGAGATTTTCGGATGTCGGACGCCAAGGTCTACAAGGTTCCTTCGGACTGGAAGAAGCGGGCCTACTTCGACAACGACGCCTACCTCAAGGCGTACGCCGAGTCGGTGAAGTCTCCCGACCGGTTCTGGGCGAGGCAGGGCAAGCGGATCGACTGGTTCAAGCCCTTCACGAAGGTCAAGAACGTTTCCTTCGAGCACCCGAAGGTCTCCATCAAGTGGTACGAGGACGGCGTCACCAACGTCGCCTGGAACTGCATCGACCGGCACCTGAAGAAGCGCGCCGACCAGGTGGCGATCATCTGGGAGGGCGACGATCCCTACTACGACAAGAAAATCACCTACGCCGAGCTTTACGAGCACGTCTGCCGGTTCGCCAACGTTCTGAAGGCGAACGGCGTCAGGAAGGGCGATCGCGTCACCATCTACATGCCGATGATCCCCGAGGCTGCCTACGCCATGCTGGCCTCGGCGCGGATCGGCGCGATCCACTCGGTCGTGTTCGGCGGCTTTTCGCCGGACGCGCTCGCCGGGCGTATCGAGGACTGCGACTCGAAGTTCGTCATCACCGCTGACGAAGGCCTGCGCGGCGGGCGCAAGGTGCCGCTCAAGGCCAACGTGGACGAGGCGCTGAAGAAGACGAAGGGCGGCGAGAAGGTGCTGGTGGTGCGCCGCACCGGCGGCCAGGTTCCGTGGAACGGCGAGCGCGACCTCTGGTACCACGAGGAGGCCCTGAAGGTGGGGTCGGAGTGTCCGCCGGCGAAGATGAAGGCGGAAGACCCACTGTTCATCCTGTACACCTCAGGCTCCACCGGCAAGCCGAAGGGCGTTCTGCACACCACAGGCGGCTATCTCGTCTATGCGGCGATGACGCACCAGACGGTGTTCGACTATCACGACGGCGACATCTATTGGTGCACGGCGGATGTCGGCTGGGTGACCGGCCACAGCTACATCGTCTACGGACCGCTCTCCAACGGCGCCACCACGCTGATGTTCGAGGGCGTGCCCAACTATCCCGATGCGGGGCGCTTCTGGCAGGTGGTGGACAAGCACAAGGTCAACATTTTCTACACCGCCCCCACCGCCATCCGCGCGCTGATGGGCGCAGGCGACAAGTGGGTGCTCAACGCCTCGCGCAAGTCGCTCAGGCTCCTGGGCTCGGTCGGCGAGCCGATCAATCCGGAAGCCTGGGAGTGGTACTACCATGTCGTCGGCGAGAAGCGCTGTCCGGTGGTGGACACCTGGTGGCAGACGGAAACCGGCGGCATCATGATCACCCCTCTGCCCGGCGCCACCGCGCTCAAGCCCGGTTCGGCGACGCGGCCGTTCTTCGGCGTCCGTCCAGCGCTCGTGGACGGCGACGGCAGGACGCTGGAAGGGGCGGCCGACGGAAACCTCGTGCTTCTCGATTCCTGGCCCGGCCAGGCGCGGACCGTGTACGGCGACCACGACCGCTTCGTGCAGACCTACTTCTCCACCTACAGGGGAACGTATTTCACCGGCGACGGTTGCCGGCGCGACGCCGACGGTTACTACTGGATCACCGGGCGGGTGGACGACGTGATCAACGTCTCCGGCCATCGCATGGGCACCGCCGAGGTTGAATCGGCGCTGGTGGCGCATCCGAAGGTTTCGGAGGCGGCGGTCGTCGGCTACCCGCACGATCTCAAGGGCCAGGGTATCTACTGCTACGTCACCCTGATGTCCGGCGACGCCGGCGACGAGGCGCTGCGCAAGGAGCTTGTCCAGTGGGTGCGCAAGGAAATCGGCCCCATCGCCTCGCCGGACCTGATCCAGTTCACGCCCGGTCTGCCGAAGACCCGGTCCGGCAAGATCATGCGTCGCATCCTGCGCAAGATCGCCGAGGACGATTTCTCCAACCTGGGCGACACCTCGACGTTGGCCGACCCGGCTGTCGTCGCCGACCTCGTCGCCAACCGGCAGAACAAACGGAGTTGATCGCTCACGTCCTTGCAATCGGCGCGGCAACGAATATGAAACGCTCTTGATCTGTCATGGGCGAAACTATGGCGTTTCCCCCAAGGTTGAGAGGGATCGAATGGATCGTCGGCTGTTTCTGTTGTCGGCCCTTGGCCTGGCCGGTTTGTCGTCCGGCGCCGCCGCGAGCGGCGATCAGGACCGGGATTTCGATTTCGGCTCCACCTTCCAGCCGAAGGCGCGCAGCCGCAAGCCGTCGTACGCCGGCAAGATGACGGTCGCCTACGCGACGAACGAGAAGCCCGGAACGGTCATCGTCAAAACGCGGGAGCGAAGGCTCTACTATGTGCTGCCCGGCGGCAAGGCGATCCAGTACGGCGTCGGCGTCGGCAGGCAGGGATTCGAATGGGCCGGCGTCGCGCGCATCGGGGCGAAGCAAACCTGGCCGGAATGGCGTCCGCCGCAGGCGATGATCGAGCGCGAACTGGCCCAATACGGCCGGCGGCTGCCCGACGTGATGCCGGGCGGCCCGAACAACCCGCTGGGCGCGCGTGCGCTCTATCTGTTCCAGGGCCAGCGCGACACGCTCTACCGCATCCATGGCACCAACGCGCCCTACTCCATCGGGCAGGCCATGTCCTCGGGCTGCATCCGGATGCTCAACGAGGAGGTGATCGACCTTCACGACCGGGTGAAGATCGGGGCGAAGGTGATCGTGATCTGACGTTCAGCGGCGGCGCGCCAGAAGCCGGACGCCGCCCACCCCGCCGCCCGCAAACAACCGCGCCACGGTTTGGTAGAAATCGGCGAGGCCGGCGGCGGTCTCCGCGCCGTGCAGCCGTTCAAAGCGCGGGCGGTTGGCTTCGAAGGCGCGCTGGCGTTCGCCTGTGAACGCCCGCCAGGCTTCGCTCATGTCCGTCGCCGTCTCGACGGCGAAGCCCGCCCGCTCAAGGGTCGTGCGATAGTCGCCGGGCGAGGGGACGAACGGGCACTGCACCTTGACGGCCAGGTCTTCCCTTTCGCCCGGCGCAAGATCGCGCAAGGCGATGTAGTCTTCGATGTAGAGCGTGCCGCCGGGCCTGATCGAAGCGTGCAGAACCTGCGCCAGCCGGTCACGGTCCGGGATGTGGAGGAAGCACAGGAACGACACCGCATGATCGACAGGCCCGCCGGCTGGCGGCCCGTCGAGGATATCGCCCCGCACATGGGCGACCTTGCCCGCCAGCCCGCAGCGCCGGGTCAGGTCGCGGGCCAGCGCGTCGAGATCAGGCTGGAGTTCGAGCGCGGTGACCTGCGCGCCGGTTCTCGCCGCGATCCAGCGCGCCGGCCCGCCCACGCCGCTGCCCACTTCGAGAACATGCTGACCGGGACCGATGCCGCAGGCGGCGATCGCCACGTCCACGGCTTGTGTCCCATGATAATGGAACTGGTCGAAGGCCGACAGGGTGGCGGGGGCGAGGGTTGAACCGTCGTCGAACCCGGCGGCGCGCAACTCGGTGAGGATGCGCTCCACATGGTCGTAGAGCTTCATCGTTTTCATTGAATCCATCGCCGATCCGTGGTCCCTGTCGCCGCGCCTGATGTCGCCGATTATCGGCAAGGTGAAGCGGCAATCCAAGGGCGAGGGGAGCTTCGTGTCCGAGAGAACCATCGTCGTCACCGGCTGTTCCTCGGGAATCGGAGAACACTGCGCCCGCGGCCTGGCGCGGCGCGGCTGGCGGGTGATCGCCACGGCCCGCAAGGCGGTGGATGTCGAGCGGCTGGCCGGGGAAGGACTCGAGTCCGTTCGTCTCGACTACGCCGATCCGGCGAGCGTGGCCGCCTGCGCCGACGCCGTCGCGACCCTCGCCGGCGGGCGGCTCTTCGCCCTCTTCAACAATGGCGCCTATGGCCAGCTTGGCGCCGTGGAGGATCTGTCCCGCGCCGCCCTCGACGCGCAGTTCCAGGCCAACGTGATCGGCTGGCACGATCTGACGCAGCGGCTGATCCCCCTGATGCGCGCCAACGGGGGCGGCCGCATCGTCCAGTGTTCGTCCATCCTGGGTTTTGTCGGCATGAAATGGCGCGGCGCATATGTCGCCTCGAAGTACGCCATCGAGGGGTTGTCGGACGCCATGCGGCTGGAACTGGCGCCGCACAACATCCAGGTCGTGCTGATCGAACCGGGGCCCATCGCCAGCCGGTTCACCCAGAACGCGCTCGCCGTGTTCGAGGCCACCGTGGACGAGGCTCGCAGCCATTACGCCGCCGATTACGCGCGCCAGCGGGCAAGGCTCAACCAGGGCGGCGCATCCCGCTTCAAGCTTGGCCCCGAGGCGGTGTTCCACGCGCTGATTCACGCGCTGGACAGCCCTCGCCCGCGGGTTCGCTACCGGATCACCACACCAACCATCGCCATGGCGGCGCTGAAGCGCCTGCTGCCGGCCCGCACCATGGACCGGTTCCTCGGCCCATTGTCGGACCATTAGAGCGGACCCGGGCCTGACTGCGACCAGCCGCTCTATCCCTCTGGTTTCGCATCGTCGTTTTCCGCCAATTGGCGGCCACTTGGCGGGATGACGCCTTGACTGCGGATCGGCGCAGTTGCGCCCCCGCTCGGGTTCTGCGATGAGGATTGGCCATGGCCGTGACCCTTCAATACATCCTCCCCTTCGCCGTCGGCGCGGTGTTTCTCGTGCTGCTTGCAGGCCTGTGGAACATGACGCGCGGCGGCAGCGCCAACACCTCGCAGAAGCTGATGCGGTGGCGCGTCATTCTGCAATTCGTGGCGATCGTTCTCGTCATGGCGACCATCTGGGCCATGGGCCGGTAGCCGGGAGGGGACTTGGCAATCGGGGCGATCGCTCCCATCTCACCCTATCGCAGGAAAGAGACGGCATGGCGATGAGCGACGCGGCGCCCTATCCCGACTTTTCGGACCGGACGGTGAGCCTTCCGGCGACGATCGCGCGCAACGAAAAGACCGTGAGAGACGGCTTCTGGCGCAAGCTGCGGCGCAATATGGCCCGCGTGCCGTTCGCCGAACATGCGGTCGCCGTCTGGTACTGCGCCTTCGATCCCGCAACCCCGGTGCGCGCCAAGGGTGTGATCCTCGCCGCCCTCGCCTATTTCGTGCTGCCGCTCGATGTGCTGCCGGATGCGTTGCTGGGGCTTGGCTTCACCGACGATCTCACCGTTCTGCTGACGGCGATTTCGCTGATTCGCGCCCATCTCAAGCCCGAACACTATGACAGGGCGCGCGAGACGCTCTCCGCCATGCGCGATGGCCGGGCCTGATCGCTCAGGCGGTCAGCACAACCTTCCCCTTCACCTTCCTGTCGGCGATCAGCCGGATCGCAGCCGCCGCCTCCGCCAGGTCGAAGGCGCGATCGATGTGGGGGCGAATGGTCTTTTCTGCGCACCAGTGGAGCAGGGTCGCCATGTTCGCCGCGTGCCGCTCCGGCTCGCGCCGCGTGTGCTCGCCCCAGAAAACCCCGATGATCGAGCATCCCTTCAGGAGCGCCAGATTGAGCGGCGGTTTCGGAATGACGCCCGAGGCGAAGCCGATGACCAGGAACCGCCCGCCCCACGCCATGGCGCGCAGCGCCTTCCCGGACTGATCGCCGCCGACCGGATCGTAGACGACGTCGACGCCTCGTCCGTTCGTCAGGCGGCGAAGTTCGTCCTTCAGGTCGGCGGTTTCATAATTCACCGTGTCGTCGGCCCCCATCTCGCGGCAGAACCCGAGTTTGTCCTCCGACGAGGCGCAGGCGATGACGCGGGCGCCCATCGCCCGGGCGACTTCGATGGCGGCCTGGCCGACGCCGCCCGACGCGCCGAGCACCGCCACCGTCTCGCCCGGCTTGAGATTGGCGCGGTCGCGAAAAGCGTGGATGGTTGTGCCGTAGGTGACGAGAAGCCCGGCCGCCGTGGCGAAATCCACCCCGTCCGGGATGCGGGCCAGCGCCGCCGCATCGACGGCGATCTCCTCGCGCGCGGCGCCCCAGCCGACATAGCCCATCACCCGGTCGCCCGCGCGCGCGCCCGTGACGCCCTCCCCGACGCGGGCGACGACGCCCGCAAATTCGCCGGCCGGCGAAAACGGCAGCTCGGGCTTGTACTGGTACCTTCCCTCGATGATGAGCGTATCGAAGAAGTTCAGGCCGGCCGCACGGACGCGAACGACCACCTGTCCGGACTGCGGCGCCGGAGCGGGAACTTCGGCCACCGCGAGCTGCTCCGGGGGCCCAAGGGCCTGGCACAAAACGGCTCGCATGGCATGACCTCCCCTCCGGCGCAGCCCGGCGCTTCCAGAGCGCCATCCCGCCAAACCGCGACCGAACAAATCCCGGTTACCGGCTCCCGGTCAACCCTGGTCCGGCGGGTCCGTCAGCGCTGCGCCCGTGCGCGCCGCAACACGCCTGGCGCTGTGTCCGATTCGCCACGTTTGCAACGGCGATGCCGATTGCCTATGTCAGACCGGACGATCCGACCGGGAAACAGCAAACGAGCCATGAGGAATCGCAGAGTCACGTATCGGGGGGTGTGGGCGCTGGCGGGGGCGCTGGCCGCCGGCGGTCCTGCCGCCGCGGCGGAACCGGAATTGGCCGGCGCCTTCAACGACTGGGCCGCCTACAGCTACAACAGCGGCAGCGGCCTTGTGTGCTACATCGTCTCGCAACCCAAATCCTCCAAACCGGAAAGCGCCCGCCGCGACCCGGTGTTCTTCCTCGTCACCCATCGCCCGGGCGACAAGGTTCGCAACGAGGTGAACACCATCATCGGCTACACGTTCCGCAAGGACTCGCAAGCCACCATCGTCATCGACGGGAACGAGTTCACCCTGTTCACGAAGGGCGATGGCGCATGGTCCGACGCCAAGGACGCCGCCATCGTCGCCTCCATGCGCAAGGGCAGGCAGATGCAGGTCAAGGGCACCTCCCAGCGCGGCACCAACACCGTGGACACCTACTCGCTCTCAGGCGTCGAGGCGGCGATGGACAAGATCGACAGCCTCTGCAAATGACCGCGCCCGCCGTACCGGCCGACAGCCTCGCCGCGCCGCCGCCATCGCTCGTCGGGCTGACCCGCGAGCGTCTGCGCGCCGCGCTGGCTGACGCGGGCGTGCCTGAAGCGCAGCGCCGGATGCGGGCGGGGCAACTCTGGCGCTGGATGTACAATCGCGGCGCGCGATCCTTTGGCGAGATGACGGACATCGCCAGGGACCTGCGGGAGCGTCTCGACCGCACGTTCATCATCGGCCGTCCGGAAATCGTCGCCGAGCAGATCTCCGGCGATGGCACCCGCAAGTGGCTGCTCAGGCTTGCGCCCGACGCGGCCGGCCGCCGGCACGAGGTCGAGACGGTCTACATTCCCGAAGAGGATCGCGGGACGCTGTGCATTTCGAGCCAGGTCGGCTGCACGCTGACCTGCACCTTCTGTCACACGGGAACCCAGAAGCTCGTTCGCAATCTCACCCCGGGCGAGATCGTCGGCCAGATCCTGATCGCCCGCGACCGGCTGGGCGAGTGGCCGGCCGAGCTTTCGAGGCTCTCCTCGCCCCCGCCCGGCGGGCGCTACATCACCAACATCGTGCTGATGGGCATGGGCGAACCGCTCTACAACTTCGACGGCGTGCGCGACGCGATGGAGATCGCCAGCGATGGCGAGGGCCTTTCGGTGTCGAAACGGCGCATCACGCTCTCCACCTCGGGCGTCGCGCCGGAGATCGTCCGCGCCGGCGAGGAGATCGGCACGATGCTCGCCATCTCGCTGCACGCCACCACCGACGAGGTGCGCAACCGGCTGGTGCCGCTCAACAAGCGCTACCCGATCGCCGAACTTCTCGCGGCGTGCCGCGCCTACCCCGGCCTGTCCAACGCGCGGCGGATTACTTTCGAGTACGTCATGCTGAAGGGGGTGAACGACAGCGTCGAGGATGCAAGGCGTCTGGTGAAGCTGCTCAAGGGCATGCCGGCCAAGGTGAACCTCATCCCGTTCAATCCGTGGCCCGGAACCGTTTACGAGTGCTCGGACTGGGAGACCATCGAGCGGTTCGCCGAAGTTCTCAACCGCGCCGGCTATGCTTCCCCCGTCAGGACGCCGCGCGGCCGCGACATCCTCGCCGCCTGCGGTCAGCTCAAGTCCGACTCGAAGCGTCCGGCGGCGCGCGAACGGCGGACGGAGGCGGCGACGGCCGCCGCCTCCTGATCGTCAGTCGCCGCCCTCCAGCAATCGCCGCGCGATGACGTGCGCCTGAATCTCGGCGGCGCCTTCGAAGATGTTGAGGATGCGCGCGTCGCACAGCACGCGCGAGATTTGGTATTCGAGAGCAAAGCCATTGCCGCCGTGGATCTGCACGCCGTTGTCGGCGCAGGCCCACGCCACGCGCGCCGCGAGCAGCTTGGCCATGCCGGCCTCGAGGTCGCAGCGGCGGCCGGCGTCCTTCTCGCGCGCCGAATGATAGACGAGCTGGCGCGCCGCCATCGTCTCGGCGGCCATCAGAGCGAGCTTGTCGGCGATGCGCGGGAAGGCGAGGATCGGCTGGCCGAACTGGATGCGGTCCATGGCGTACCTGAGGCTGATCTCCAGGGCGCTCTGGGCGACGCCGATGGCGCGGGCCGCCGTCTGGATGCGGGCGGCCTCGAACGTCTGCATCAGCTGCTTGAAGCCCTGCCCCTCGACGCCGCCGAGCAGATTTCCGGCCCCGACCTCGAAATCCTCGAAGCGGATTTCGTATTCCTTCATGCCGCGATAGCCGAGCACTTCGATCTCGCCGCCCGACATGCCCTTCGCCGGAAACGGCGTGGCGTCGTCGCCGCGCGGCTTCTCGGCAAGGAACATGGAAAGCCCCTTGTAGCCCGGCTCGTCCGGGTTGGTGCGGGCGAGCAGCGTCATCACATCGGCGCGGACCGGATGGGTGATCCACGTCTTGTTGCCGGTGATCTTGTAGACCTCCCCATCCTTCACCGCCCGGGTGCGCAGCGAGGCGAGATCCGACCCGGTGTTGGGCTCGGTGAAGACGGCGGTGGGCAGGATTTCCCCGCTGGCGAGTTTCGGCAGCCACCGCCGCTTCTGCTCTTGCGTGCCGCCGGCCAGGATGAGTTCGCTGGCGATCTCGGTTCGCGTGCCGAGCGACCCCACGGCGATCCAGCCGCGCGACAGCTCTTCGGAGACGACGCACATCGCCTCCTTGCCCAGCCCCATGCCGCCATACTCCTCCGGCAGGGTGAGGCCGAACACGCCGAGCTCCGCGAGTTCCTCCACGATGTCCATGGGGATATAGGCGTTGTCGAGATGCCACTGGTGGGCATGCGGCGCCACCTTGTCGGCGACGAACCGCTGCATCTCGGCCCTGATCTGCTCCAGCGTGTCGTCGAGCCCCGGGGCTCCGACGGTGGGCCGGCCGCCGGTCTCGGCCATGATCTGCGCCGGGCGCGCGCGCGACAGTCGGGTCGAGACGGTGCGGAGGAGCTCGCCGGCCGCGCCGGCGTCGAGGCCGGCGAGATACTTGCTGG
>DAIODI010000029.1:0-19070 GCA_036746875.1 Aestuariivirgaceae bacterium
CGCAGGCCGACGCCAGCGGCGCCGGCAAGCTCGTCCTGCCGCAGGCCAGCGGCCTTGCGGGTGGTTCGCACGATGTCGCCGATCTCGGCGGTGGTGAGGTTGCGCCCGGCCATGATCTTTACCGAACGGGAAGATATCGCGGATTTCTGAAGAATGTCTAGAAGAATTTCCCGCTCGGGAAATATCGTCCCTCGAGCTGGCTCCCGGGCCTCAATGATTCCCGCTCGGGAAAATGACTTGATCGGGAGCCTTGCACGCTGCCGTGGCTCGACGTGGGTCCGCCGATCACCGGTCCTTTTTCGCCACTGTACGACGCCCCCTCAAGCGTTGTTGCAACACCCCAATTCCTGCCTTTGCTACTCATCCCCGATCGAGGGCCGCGCGTCGCGCGGGTCTGCCAAGCGAACGGGCACGACGTGGCGGTCAACCATCAGCAATCGGAAGCAGCCTCCCGCGGCGCGCGCCTGTTGCGCACCGCGCCGGGGCCTTCGGTCGCCCGATTTCTGGAACACCCCGCGATCGTCGAGGTCACGCTCACCCCCGATGGACGGCTCTGGGTCGATCGTATTCGGTCAGCCCCGACAAAACGTCGCCCATTTGCCGGCCGATCGGCACGGGAGAAGTCGGAAGATTGATATCCGCGGCTCGAGCGCAGTCTCCCCGCTTTGGGCCGGCCCGGCTTCGGTACGCGGGTGAGCCGGGCATCGCCGGATCGCCGTCCCGAAATGGGCTAAGATACCGGCGCGATTGGCGGGCCATCGACGGGCGATGGACGCGCGGGGTGAGGACAGCGGCATGGGCAGAGACGGCGGCGCGGCGAAGGACGTGCATGCGCTCACCGTCGAGGCGGCGCTGGCGGCCTTCGCAAGCCCGGCGGATGGACTGAGCTCCCCGGAGGCGGCCCGCCGGCTGGCGGCGGACGGCCCGAACAGCCTGCCCGCGCCGGCGCGTCGGGGGTCGCTGGTCCGCTTTCTCCGGCAATTCCATCATGTGCTGATCTACGTTCTGCTGGCGTCCGCGGCGGTGACGGCGCTGCTCGATCACTGGATCGATTCCGGCGTCATCCTCGCGGTGGTCATCGCGAACGCGGTCATCGGGTTCATCCAGGAGGGCCGTGCCGAACAGGCGATGGACGCGATCCGCGTCATGCTCGCTCCGCGCGCCGCGGTGTTGCGCGATGGTCGCCGGACCAGCATCGACGCGGCGGATCTGGTTGTCGGCGACATTGTGCTGATCGAAGCGGGCGACAAGGTTCCCGCCGATCTGCGCCTGATCGAAGCGCGGGGCCTGCGGGCGGAGGAAGCCATCCTCACCGGCGAGTCCGTTCCGGTGAGCAAGCGCACGGCGGCGGTTCGCGCCGACGCCGCCCTTGGCGACCGAAGCCCGATGCTGTTCAGCGGCACGCTGGTGGCGGCCGGGGCCGGGCGCGGCGTCGTCACCGCCACCGGCGCCCGGACCGAGATCGGCCAGATCAGCGGCATGATCGCCCGGATCGAAACGCTCTCCACCCCGCTTGTGCGCCAGATGGACGCGTTCGCGCGCTGGCTGACGGCCCTCATCCTGGTCATCGCCGCGGGGTTGCTGGCCTACGGATACTTCGTCCGGCAGCTGCCGTTCGCCGATCTCTTCATGGTGATCGTCGGGCTTTCCGTCGCCGCCATTCCCGAGGGGCTTCCCGCCGTGCTGACGATCACGCTGGCGGTCGGGGTGCAGGCGATGGCGCGCCGCAACGCCATCGTCCGCCGTCTGCCGGCGATCGAGACGCTGGGATCGGTGTCGGTCATCTGCACCGACAAGACCGGCACGCTGACCCGCAACGAGATGATGGCGGCGTCGGTCGCCACCACGGCCGGCGTCTTCCGGATCGGCGGCGATGGCTACGCGCCCTTCGGCGCCGTCCACGACCAGGCCGGCGCGGTGATGGACGCCGCCGACGGCGCGCTGGCGGACATCGCCAGAGTCTCCGCCCTGTGCAACGACGCGGCGCTGCATCAGGCCGGTGATCTCGCCTGGCGCGTCGAGGGCGATCCCATGGAGGGGGCGCTTCTGGCGCTCGCCGGCAAGCTCACCGGCGAGGGCGCGACCCCGCTGCGCTCATGGCGGCGGGACGACGCCATCCCCTTCGATGCGGCGCACCGCTACATGGCGGTGCTCGCGCACGACCACGAGGGGAATGCCGGCGTCTTCCTCAAGGGCGCGCCGGAGGCCGTGCTCGCCCTGTGCGCCAACGAACGCGAGCCCGGCGGCGGGCTGGCGGCGCTCAATCGCGCGCGCTGGCACCGGCAGGTTGAGGATCTCGCGCAAGACGGCCAGCGCGTGCTCGCCTTCGCGCAGCGGCCTGCCGCCCAGGGGCACGGCGCGCTGAACACGGCCGACATCGAGGGGCGGATGACATTCGTCGGGCTGGTCGGGTTGATCGATCCGCCGCGCACGGAGGCGATCGAGGCTGTCGCCGAATGCCATTCCGCCGGCATTCGCGTGAAGATGATCACCGGCGATCACGCGGCGACGGCGCGCGCCATCGCCCGCCAGATCGGGCTTGTCAACACCGGTCGGGTCGTCACCGGCGCGGACATCGACGCCATGGGCGACGCCGAACTCGTCGAGGTGGCGGAGGCGAGCGACATCTTCGCGCGCACCTCGCCGCACCACAAGCTCAGGCTCGTCACCGCGCTGCAATCGCGCGGGCTGACCGTCGCCATGACGGGAGACGGCGTCAACGACGCGCCCGCCCTCAAGCGCGCCGACGTCGGCGTGGCCATGGGGCGCAACGGCAGCGCGGCCGCCAAGGAGGCGTCGGAGTTCGTGCTGGCGGACGACAATTTCGCCTCGATCGTCGCGGCCGTGCGCGAGGGGCGCACCGTGTACGACAACCTCAAGAAGGTCATCAGCTGGACCCTGCCGACCAACGCCGGCGAGGCCATGACGCTGATCGTGGCGCTGCTCGCCGGCATGGCCCTGCCGATCACCGCCGTCCAGATTCTTTGGGTGAACCTGGTGACCGCAGCGACGCTGGGGCTGGCGCTGGCGTTCGAGCCGACCGAGCGTGGAACCATGAAGCGCCCGCCGCGTCCGCGCGATCAGCCGCTGCTGACCGGCGAACTCGTCTGGCACGTGGTCTTCGTATCCGCGCTGTTCGTCGTGGCGGTCTTCGGCATCTATCGCCATGCGATCGGCCAGGGCTACTCGCCCGAGCTGGCGCAGACGATGGCGGTCAACATGCTTGTGGTGCTGGAGATCTTTCATCTGTTCTTCATCCGCAACATCCACGGCGCCTCGCTCACCTGGGCCGCGGCGCGCGGCACGAAGGTCGTCTGGACGTGCGTGATCACCGTCACGCTGGCGCAGTTCGCCTTCACCTATCTGCCGCCCATGCAGGCGATCTTCGGCACGGCGGCGACGCCGTTGCGGGACGGCGTGCTGATCGTCGCCGTGGGGGCCGCCTTCTTTGCGCTCCTCGAAACCGAAAAGCAGATACGCCTCGCGCTGCGGCGAACCCGCGCCGCGAGCGGCGGATGAGGGCTGCGCCGGCAGGACACCTCGTTGTCGTGAACATCCGAAGCGTCATCCCGCTGGCCAGAGCGGCGCTCGGCCTGACTGCATCAGGCCGGCCGCTCTATCTGCTTGTATTCGCATCATCTTTGTCCGCCAAGCGGCAGCCACTTGGCGGGATGATGCGCTATGCGTCGCGCGCGGCGTCGAGGTAGCGGCGCATCTCGGTCAGCAGCGGCAGCGCGGCCGCGATGCTGCCGGCGTCGAAGTGGCGGGCCATGCGGGCGAAGTCCGGCTTCAATCGCGCGATGGCCCCGTCGCGGAAGCGGCGTCCCTTCGCGGTCAGCGTCACGTGCTTGGAACGTCCATCCTGCGGATTGGCTTCGAGGCGCACGAGTCCGGCCTCCGCCAGGCCGTTCAGCGTGTGGGTCATCGTCGCTTTCGGCGTCTGGAAGGCGCGGGCGATGGCGAGTGGCGTGCGCGGCTCGCCGAGCCTTGCAAGGTGATTGAGCACCGCGAAATGCGAGACGAAAAAGCCCTTGGGCAAGCGCGCTTGCAGCATTCGCCCCGAGAGCTGCGAGATGATCGCGGTCTCGTTGAAGAAGGCGAAGAACACAGCGCTCGTTTCGTCAGGCTCTGGCAATCTTGGCGTCCAGCGGCCAGCGGGGACTTGGCGGAACGACTGGCCCGTAGCCGATTCGCGCGAGCATCTGAACGGTTCCGCCCTGGGGCGCAAGCCTCTGATGGATTTCCTCATACAGCGACGCCATCTCGGGAAATTCCTGAAGCACCTGGCTGAGGGGCTGGAAGCCGAGGCCGAGCCCGGTCGCCGCGAGGTTCACGCGCAGCCAGTCGGCCCCCGCCACGAGCTGGTCGTTTCGGGTGTTGGCGGGGCTCACCAGCCAAACGTGGCCCATGGCGGTATCGGTGTTGGCGACGACCGAGTCCATGCCCGCCGTATAGATGGAAGAGGACGTATCCAACGCCGCCTCGCGCGTGAACAGGCCGAACAGCGACAACGTCTCGAAAAACGGCCCGGAAAAGTCGATGCCGTCGGGATTGGCGTCGACCTCCCGATGGCCGATGCGGAACAGGTCAACGCTTTCCTTGTAGGTGCGCGGCGTCTCGAACTCGATCATGAACGCCTTACGCGTGACGTTGCGCAAACCTGCGACTTCCGCCGCGTCGACCGTGCCCCCGAAGCGCATTCCGGCGGTGGCGGCGGCGGACAACCGGGCAAGCATTTCCGGGGCCACGGGTCGCGCCGTGTCAAAGGGTTCCTTCAGCGAGCGCCGCGCCAGCGCATGCGCGAACAGCGGCTCCTTCGGCGTCGCTGGATCGGCCCGGAAGATGGCGCGCGCGACCGGCCGGCCATCGAGCGCCGTCTCGTTCGAGCCCTCCGGGAAGGGCTCGATCTCGACGCCATAGCCCTGCTCCGCCGCGGCCATGCGCATGAGTTCGAGGAAGCAGCCGAGCCCGATGGTGATCTGCCGGCTGAACGGATCCGTCTGGGGCAGAAGCCGCGCCGTGTCCGCGTAGAGCATCACCTCGCCGGGCCGCGAGAGGTCGACGCGCCACGGCTGAAGATTGTGCGGGTTCGGCGCCAGCAGCGCGAAGGACAGAGCCCGCCGGCGCGGCTCCTCTTCGCGCCCGGCTTCCGTCCATGGGTCGAGCGCGGTGCGCGGCGTGCGGGTGACGGCGTAGCCCGTAGCCGCTGTGGCGGCGAGGATCGTCCCGCCTCCGATGACACCCAGAACCTTGCGACGGGGATAGCTCATGACGCCCCATATCGTTTGATATGGAACTATCTAGTACGAAACGGAACGATCTGCAAGTGCCGGCGATCCGGCGAAGGCTCGGTCGCGTCCGTCCACGCCGGGGCTGCCGTGCCGGATTGCTGGCGGCGTATGCAGATGGCCGCTATCCTGCCGCTACTCCCACTCGATCGTCCCGGGCGGTTTCGAGGTGATGTCGTAGGTCACCCGGTTGACGCCGCGCACCTCATTGATGATGCGGGTGGAGACATTGGCGAGGAAGCCCGCATCGAAGGGGAACCAGTCGGCGGTCATCCCGTCGATGGAGGTGACGGCGCGCAAGGCGCACACCTGGTCGTAGGTGCGCCCGTCGCCCATCACGCCCACGGTGTGAACGGGGAGCAGCACCGCGAACGCCTGCCAGATGGCGTCGTAAAGCCCGGCCTTGCGGATCTCCTCCAGATAGATGCGGTCGGCCTTCCTGAGGATCTCCAGCTTCTCGCGCGTGATCGCGCCGGGGATACGGATGGCGAGGCCGGGGCCGGGGAACGGGTGGCGGCCGACGAACGCCTCCGGCAGGCCGAGCTCGCGACCCAGCGCCCGCACCTCGTCCTTGAACAGCTCGCGCAAGGGTTCGACGAGCCGCATGTTCATGCGCTCCGGCAGGCCGCCGACGTTGTGGTGCGACTTGATGGTGACGGAGGGGCCGCCGGTGAACGAAACGCTCTCGATGACGTCCGGGTAAAGCGTCCCTTGCGCGAGGAACGCCGCGCCGCCCGCCGTCTTCGCCTCCGCCTCGAACACGTCGATGAACAGCCGGCCGATGGTCTTGCGCTTCTCCTCCGGGTCGGTGACGCCGGCGAGCGCGTCGAGGAACAGTCTTGAGGCGTCCACATGGACGAGCGGGATGTTGTAGGTCTGCCGGAACAGGCTCACCACCTCGTCCGCCTCGCCCGCCCGCATCAGCCCGTGATCGACGAAGATGCAGGTGAGCTGCGCGCCGATCGCCTCGTGGATGAGCACCGCCGTCACCGCCGAGTCGACACCGCCCGAAAGGCCGCAGATCACCCGCTCGAAGCCCACCTGCCGCCTGATGCGCTGGATGGCCTCGGTGCGGAAGTGCGCCATCGTCCAGTCGCCCTTGCAACCGCACACGTCGAGGACGAACGCCCGGTAGAGCTTCGCCCCGTCCGGCGTGTGCACCACTTCGGGGTGGAACTGGAGGCCGTAGAACCGCCGCCGGTCGTCGGCGATGGCGGCGAACGGCGCGCCCGCCGAGGTGGCGACGGTGCGGAAGCCCTCGGGGATGGCCGTGACGCGGTCGCCGTGGCTCATCCACACCTGGTGGCGCTCGCCGGCCTCCCATACGCCCTCGAACAGCGCGCATGGTGCCTTCACGTCGATCAGCGCCCGGCCGAATTCGCGATGGTCGGAGGGTTCGACGCCGCCGCCCAGCTGCGCGCACATCACCTGCTCGCCGTAGCAGATGCCGAGCACCGGCAACCCCATGTGAAACACCTTGTCCGGGGCACGCGGGCTTCCCGCCTCGTGGGCGCTCGCCGGTCCGCCGGAGAGGATCACGCCCTTGAGCCCCGGCCGGTCAAGCGCGGCGTCAGCCTTGTGGAACGGCACGATCTCGCAGTAGACGCCCGCTTCGCGCACCCGGCGGGCGATGAGCTGCGTCACCTGCGAGCCGAAGTCGATGATGAGAATGTGTTCGCTGGTCGTCATGGACAGGGATTAGCGAAAGGCTACGCGGCGTGCAAGGCGAGGGGGCTGCCATCCGCCGCGCGATCCGGCGTAGTGTCACGCCCGGCAACGGGGAGGATCAACCGTCATGACCGCGCTCGTCACCGGGGGCAACGGCCACCTCGGCTCCACCATCGTCCGCATGCTGAGCGAAAGCGGCGCGCGTGTGCGCGCTGGCGTGCTGTCGCGCGAGGCCGAACCGGGCGTGGCGCAGATCGCCGCGTTGCCCGGCGTCGAGGTGGTGGAGGCCAACGTACTCGATCCCGCGGCGCTGGAAGCGGCGATGGCGGGCGTTGAAACCGTGTTTCACACCGCCGCCATCTACGCCTACGTGCTGAAACCCGGCGACGCCGAACGCCTCATCCGCACCAGCGTCGAGGGCGCGGCCAACGCCGTGCGCGCGGCGGCGAGGCGGCGCGTGCGCAAGGTGGTGATGACCTCCTCCGTCGTCACCCTGCCGCCGAAGCGCCGGGGCGAGCCGGCCGCCACGGAAGAAGAGTGGGCGAACGATCTCGCCGTGCCCTACTTCCGCGCCAAGGTGGAGGCGGAGCGGACCGCGCACGCGCTGGCCCGCGACCTGAACCTCGAGCTGGTGACGATCCTGCCCGGCTCCATCGGCGGTCCGGGGTTCTTCCGCAACACGCCCACCATCGACATCATCGAAGGGATCGCCGGGGGCTCGATGCGGATGGCCGCACCCGACCAGAACCTGCCCTGGGTGGACGTGCGCGACGCCGCGCGCGCCCACCTCCTCGCCGCGCAAGGGCCCGCCAGCGGCCGCTACATCGCGGCGAACGACGCGTTTCCCTCGTTCATGGAGCTGACGCGGCTGCTCAACGCCATCGATCCGGCGATCCCGGTCGCGCCGCGGCTCGCGCCGGAGGCGATGATCCCGCTCGCCCGCTTCTTCGACTGGCTGGGCAACCGCACGATGGGCACCCCGCGCGTGGTCGCGCCGGAGCTCCTGCGGACCATGAAGGGCAAGATCTGGGCGGCGTCGAGCGCGCGCATCGCGCATGACCTGGGGTGGCGGCCGGAGGTCTCCATCGAACAGAGCCTCGCCGACACGTTGCGCCAGATCGTCGCCAACCGGCCGGCGCGATGACCGCTTGACGGACCCCGGCGGCTCGGTTCAATCGCGTCGTCTGTTGGTGTGGAGATGCCGATGTCCGTTCGTCCGTTCCTTGCCCTCGCTGCCGCTCTCGTCCTCGCCACGCCCGCCGCCGCGGCGGCCGAACTTCAGGGGCCGGAGGGCGTGCCGTGGTGGAAGACGCTCGCCGCCTGCGGGGCGGCCGTGCTGCGCGAGCGTGATTTCGCGTTGGAGGCCAAGCGGCCGGAAAACGAACGCGCCGTCCTCACCAACGAGATGAACGACTACCTGTCGAAGGCGGTGGCCCGGCTCCGGGCCGATCTCGGCGTGGAGGAATCGGCGGCCAAGAAGAGCGTCTACCGCTGGGCCGGCAAGACCTGGCAGGCGATGATCGACGACAAGACGCCGGCGGCCGACATCGCCGCTCGCCTCAGCCAGTGCAAGGCGCTGCTGGCGCAAGCGCCGAAGGTGGAGTGACCGGGGCGGGGGCTCACGCCCGGCGCTCGAGAACGCAGATGAAAAACCCGTCCGTGCCGTGGCGGGCCGGGGTAAGGGTGAGCGCGCCTGGAGGTCCCCCGGCGCTTTCGGGCGCTTCGGCGCCGATGGCGGCCCGCCAGACCTCCTGAAATGGCGTCACCGCAAAGCCCGGATGGCGGGCGATGAACGCCTCCACCTGCGCGCCGTTCTCTTCCGGCAGCAGCGAGCAGGTGACGTAGACAAGCCGCCCGCCCGGCCGCACGAGGCCTGCGCCCTTGTCGAGCACGTTCCGCTGCTCGTCCAGCCGGATGGCCAGGTGTTTCTCGCCGAAGCGCCATTTTGCGTCGGGCTTGCGCCGCCACGCGCCGGAGCCGGAGCAGGGCGCGTCGACGAGAACGACGTCCATCCGCTCCTTCAGCGCGTCGAGCCGTTGGGGTTCGTCCGCCGGGATCACCTGCACGTTGCGCACGCCCGCCCGCCCCAGCCGCTCGACGATGGGCCTGAGGCGGTGGCGGTCGCCGTCGTGGGCGAAGATCTGGCCCTTGTTGCGCATCATCGCGGCGAGCGCCAGCGTCTTGCCGCCCGCGCCGGCGCAGATGTCGGCCACCTGCTGGCCGCCGTGCGCAGCCGTGAGCAGCGCCGCCACCTGCGAGGCGGCGTCCTGCGCCTCGAACCAGCCGCGTGCAAACGCCGGCTCGGCCTCGACATGGGGGCTGCGCTGGCCATGCTCGGGGGCCTCGATGCGCACGCACCACGGCGACAGCGGACCCTCCACTGCTCCATGCTTCGCCAGCACCTGAAGCGCCTTCTCGCGCGTCACCTTGAGCGTGTTGGCGCGCAGATCGACGGGGGCGCGCCGGGCGAGCGCGGCGCCCGCGGCGGCCGCCGCCTCGCCGAACGCCGCGGCGAACGACGGCGCGAGCCATTCCGGGAAATCGCCGGCGACCCACGGCGGAGCGCCAGCGAGGTCGAGCGGCGCGGCGAGGCGCTCGCTCTCGGCGCCGGTGAGGACGCCCGGCCCGTGCTCCCAGCCCGCCAACTGCGCCAGTTCCTCCGCCGGAACGCCGCCGGTGAAGCGCGCCGCGGCGAGCGCCAGCGCGCGCGGCGTTTCCGCCCCCATGTGCCAGGCGAAGCTGTTGCGCCGCCGCAGCGCATCGTGGACCAGCGTGGCGATGGCGCTGCGGTCCGCGGCCCCGGCGAAGCGGTGCGCGCGGCCCCAGTCCTTCAGCGCCTCCGCCGCCGGGCGGTGCTGCTCGCGCATCGCCGCAATCACCTCGATCGCAGCGGAGAGACGGCCGGGGAGGCGCATCAGGCGAAAGCCACGCGAACCGCCAACCAGATCCACATCAGCGCGAGCGCGGCTGCGCCGACCATGAACACCGCGCCCCGCAGCGGCACATGGTTGCTCGTCACATGCACCCCCGCATGGCCGTAGCGCGACGCCGCGAAGACGAGACCCAGGACGGCCGAGGGCATGTCGGCGAGGCCTGTCGCCGCCAGCATCGCCACCAGCGCATGGAACAGCACGGGCAACTGCATCTGGTTGTCGAAGGCGTTGGCGTATTGCCGCAACCGCGGGGGCCAGCGGCTGTTGTCGAGGGCGACGTCGTCGAGGCGCACCTCGCCGCGCCGGATCGCCTGCACGCGGCCCGAGCCGCCGCGCATGAGCAGGACGAACGCCAGCAGCACCAGCGCGCAGGACGACAGCACAAGGAGCTTGAGTTCGAGGGTCATGGGATGTCCGTCCTTCAGCCCTGGCGCAGATAGTTCGGCGCCTCGCGGGTGATCTGTACGCCGTGCACGTGGCTCTCGCGCATGCCGGCCGACGAGATGCGGATGAAGCGCGCCTTGGCCCGCAGGTCGGCGAGATCGGCCGCGCCGACGTAGCCCATCGCCGCCCTGAGGCCGCCGACGAGCTGGTGGATGACCGCCGCCACCGGCCCCTTGTAGGGCACCTGGCCCTCGATGCCTTCCGGCACGAGCTTGAGCGTGTCCTTAACCTCCTGCTGGAAGTAGCGGTCGGCGGAGCCGCGCGCCATCGCGCCCACGGAGCCCATGCCGCGGTAGGTCTTGTAGCTGCGGCCCTCGAACAGGAACACCTCGCCCGGGCTCTCGTCGGTGCCGGCGAGCAGCGAGCCGATCATGCCGACGGATGCGCCCGCCGCCAGCGCCTTGGCGAGGTCGCCGGAGAACTTGACGCCGCCGTCCGCAATCACCGGCGTGTTCTGCTTCAGGCCCTCCTCGGCGCACTCCATCACCGCCGAAAGCTGCGGCACGCCGACCCCGGCGATGATGCGTGTGGTGCAGATGGAGCCCGGCCCGATGCCCACCTTCACCGCGTCCGCCCCGGCGTCGATCAGCGCCTTCACGGCCTCCGGCGTGGCGACGTTGCCGGCGATGACCTGGATCCGGTTGGACCGCCGCTTGATGCGCTCCACCTGGCGGATGACATGAATCGAATGGCCGTGGGCGGTGTCCACCACCACCGCGTCCACGCCGGCGTCGATCAGCAGTTCGGCGCGGGCGAAGTTGTGGTCGCCGGTGCCCACGGCGGCGGCCACCCGCAGGCGGCCCTGGTCGTCCTTGGCGGCGTCGGGGTGATGGGCCGCCTTCTCCATGTCGTTGACCGTGATCAGGCCGACGCAGCGATAGTCGGCGTCCACCACGATCAGCTTCTCGATGCGGTAGCGGTGGAGCAGGCGGCGCGCCTCGGCGCGGTCCACGCCCTCGCGCACGGTGACGAGATTCTCCCTCGTCATCAGCTCGCGCACCGGCTGGGCGGGATCGGTGGCGAAGCGCACGTCCCGGTTGGTGATGATGCCGGCGAGCGTGCCGTCGTCGTTGACCACCGGGATGCCGGAAATGCGATGGCGCTCCTTCAGCTTCAGCACGTCGGCGAGCGTCGCGTCCGGCCCGATGGTGATGGGGTTCGCCACCATGCCGCTCTCGAACCGCTTCACGCGGCGCACCTCGGCGGCCTGGGCTTCCGGATCGAGATTGCGGTGGATCACGCCGATGCCGCCCATCTGCGCCATGGCTATGGCGAGGTTCGATTCCGTCACCGTGTCCATCGCCGAGGAGACGATGGGCATGGACAGCTCGATGCCGCGGGTGAGCCGGGTGCGGACCGACACTTCGGCGGGCAGCACGTCGGAGGCGCCGGGCTTGAGCAGCACGTCGTCGAAGGTGAGATATTCCGGGAAGCTGTGCGATACGGGCGCGGCCGCCATGGCCAACCTCTCGAAACGCTGTCGGGCTTAAGGCTGGCGGCGGTGTTTAACACCCCCGCGACTGGAGTCCAAGGGGCGCTTCGCCGCCGCGGCGTTCAGCTTCGCCGGTGGATGACGCCGTTTCGGAAATCGAACACCGCGCCGCTGTCGGGAAGCGCCGGCGCAAACAGCGGCAGGGCGGCCGCGGCCAGCGTCTCCGGCGGCGGCAGCGTTTCGGGATCCTCCCCCGGCATGGCGATGGCGCGCATCCGGGTGCGGATCGGCCCCGGGTTGAGCAGGTTGACGCGCACCGGCGTGTTCGCCGTTTCCGCCGCCCAGGTGCGCGCCAGCGCCTCCAGCGCCGCCTTCGAGACCGAATACGGCCCCCAGTAGGCGAGGCACTTGACGGCGGCTCCCGACGTCACGAACACCGCCCGCCCCGCGTCGGACCGGCGCAGCAGCGGATCGAACGAGCGCACGCAGCGCCAGTTGGCGGTGACGTTCACCGCCATCACCTCGTCCCACGTCTTCGGCTCCACGTGGCCGAGCGGCGAAAGCTTGCCCAGCACCCCGGCGTTGCCGACGAAGATGTCGAGCTTGCCGTAGCGCTCGTAGAGCGCCCCGCCGCGCCGGTCGACGCCCGGCCCGTCGCGCACGTCGAGCGGGACCAGCGTCGCCGTGCCGCCCAGCGCCTTCACCGCGTCGTCGAGCTCGGTCAGGGCGCCTTCGGTGCGCGCCACGGCGACGACGTGCGCGCCGGCTTGCGCCAACGCCAGCGCCATCGCCCGGCCGATGCCGCGCGAGGCCCCGGTGACAACCGCGATGCGCCCTGCAAGGCCGGTCATGGACGGCCCTCAGCCGGCTTCGGCCAGCAGCGACAGCTGGCGGGGTCCGCGTGTCACGCCACGGTCGGTGAGCGGGGTGGGATAGTCGCCGGTGAAGCAATGGTCGGTGAACTGCGGCCGCACCGGATCGCGCCCCGGCAGGCCCACGGCGCGGTAGATGCCATCGACGGAGAGGAACGCCAGCGAGTTGACGCCGATATAGGCGCGCATCTCCTCCAGCGAGTGCGTGGCGGCGAGCAGGGCGCGCTGCTCCGGCGTGTCGATGCCGTAGAAGTCGGGGTGGGTGATGGGCGGGCTGGCGATCCGCATGTGCACTTCCTTCGCCCCCGCCTCGAACATCATCTGCACGATCTTCACCGAGGTGGTGCCGCGCACGATGGAGTCGTCCACCAGCAGGATGCGCTTGCCGGCGATCACCGCCCGGTTGGCGTTGTGTTTCAGCTTCACGCCAAGCGCGCGGATCTGCTGCGTCGGCTCGATGAAGGTGCGCCCGACGTAGTGGTTGCGGATGATGCCGAGCTCGAAGGGCACGCCGCAGCCCTGGGCGTAGCCGAGCGCGGCGGGCACGCCCGAGTCCGGCACCGGGATCACCACGTCCACCTCGGCGGGCGACTCGCGGGCGAGTTCGCGCCCCATGTTCTTGCGCACTTCGTAAACGCTGCGCCCGCCCAGCACGCTGTCGGGGCGCGAGAAATAGATGTACTCGAACATGCAGGGACGCGCCGGCACGCGCGGGAACGGAAAGTGCGATTCGATCCCGTCCTCGCTGACGATCACCACCTCGCCGTTCTCGATCTCGCGGATGAAGCGGGCGCCGATGATGTCGAGCGCGCAGGTCTCCGAACAGAGGATCCAGGCGCCGTTGAGCTCGCCCAGCACCAGCGGGCGGATGCCGAGAGGATCGCGCGCGCCGATCATCTTCTTGCTGGTGAGGACGACGAGCGAGTAGGCGCCTTCGAGCTGGCGCAGGCAATCCACGAACCTCTCCACCATCCGCGCCCGCTTGGAGCGCGCCACGAGGTGCAGGATCACCTCCGTGTCGGAGGTGGACTGGCAGATCGCGCCCTGCTCGATGAGTTCGCGGCGCAGCGTCAGCCCGTTGGTGAGGTTGCCGTTGTGGCCGACCGCGAAGCCGCCCGAGGCCAGTTCGGCGAACAGCGGCTGCACGTTGCGCAGGATGGTTTCGCCGGTGGTCGAGTAGCGCACATGGCCGATCGCCGCCCGGCCGTTCAGGCGGGCGATGGTGTCGGGCTTCGAGAAGCTGTCGCCGACAAGGCCGAGACGGCGCTCCGAGTGGAAGCGCGCGCCGTCGAAGGAGACGATGCCGGCGGCCTCCTGGCCGCGATGCTGGAGGGCGTGCAACCCCAGCGCGGTGAGCGCGGCGGCGTCGTCGTGGCCGTAGACGCCGAACACGCCGCACTCCTCGCGCAGCGTGTCGCCATCGAGGTCGAGATCGAACGCGTGGATGTTGTCCGCCATGGTCAGTTGCCCGTTTGCCCCGTTCCGGTTTGCCCCGTTCCGGTCTGGCCGCCAAAGGCCGGTTGCGACGCGGTTCCGCCCTGCTGCGCCGGCTGCTCTGCCGGTGCAGGCTGGATTGCCGGCGTTTCCGGCGCTGTCCTGGGCGTCGCGCCCGCCCCCGCCGTTTCGCCGCCTTCCTCCGGCATCGCCTCGCCGCCCATCTTCGGGGTGGCGGGAATGGAACCGACCGAGGTCATCGCCGCGATGCGCTCCTGGATCGGCGGCGGCAACAGCGCCACGGCGGTGTCGCGCACGCCCTGCACCACGGGCAGCAGCCGGGCGTTGCGCACGGCGGCGTCCTGGCGGTCGCGCTGCACGAACATGTCGTAGAAGAAGTAGGCGATGACCACGAGCAGCAGCCCGCGCACCATGCCATAGAAGAAGCCGAGCGTGCGGTCGAACGGGCCGGTCGGCGCGTCGAGCACCCAGTCGGAGATCTTCACGCTGATCAGCGACAAAACGATGAGCGTGAGCAGAAACACGCCCAGGCCCACCGCCACCTGGGCGACGATCTCCTGCTGGAGATACGGCATGGCGATCGCCACCGCCTGCGGGGTCAGCGCCGCAAGCAGGCCGGCGAGCCCGGCCGCGCCCCACGAGATCAGCGACAGCACCTCTCGGGTGAAGCCGCGCGACAGCGCCAGCAGCCCGGAGACGAGCATTACGCCGGCGACCAGGAAGTCAGTCCATTGAAAGCCCATCCAAAACCATCCTGCGGGCAGATTTGACCGCGCCTTATATCGGCATTCGCCGCGTCTGTCCCGGTCTGTGCGGCGGAAATCTACACGATTCGTCCACACCCGGCGGCCCCGCGGCGAAACCTCAGCCGGGCGCGGCGTCCCCCGGCTTCGGCGGCGCGAGCGGCGAGTACGCGCAGCGGTCCGGCTTGAGGTCGATGAGCGGCGTGCCGTCGAGGCAGTCGAGGCCGCGCACGATCACCGCATCCGGCTCCACCCGCACGAGCCGGGCGAGCGCCGTGCCGATGGGGTTGGGCCGGACCGGCGAGCGCAACGCGAACGTGCCGTGCGTCTGCGTGTCGTGCCGGGGCGATTGCAGCACGAGATCGCGGCGCGCCCGGTCGAGCCAGTAGAGCACCTCGACATCGGCGTAACGTTCGAGGCCGGCAAGCGCCTCGCGCCACGGCTCGAACACCTCGATGCGGCACTCCGGCCCGTCGGGCGCGCCCTGGCGCGGGCAGTCCTTGCGGGCGCTCCACGGCGTGCGGATGCGCCCGATCATGTGGAGCCGCGGCCCGTCCGGGGTCGGCGCGGCCACCGCCTTCTCGCCTGGCCTGAGATCGTCGCCGGTCATCGTTCCGCCCCCTCGAGGCTGGCGATCCAGGCGGTGAGGTCGGCGACCGTCTCGACCGGCTTCAGGCGCATGGCTCCCGGCGGTGTCATCTCGCCGCCCGGGGCGATCACCGCCTGCGTCAGCCCCAGCTTCGCCGCCTCCTTGAGCCGGGCTTCCGCCTGGCCCACCGGGCGCACCGCGCCCGACAGCGCCACCTCGCCGAACAGCACCGCATCGAGCGGGATCGCCCGACCCGACAGCGACGAGACGAGCGCGGCCGCGACCGCGAGATCGGCGGCGGGCTCGCGCACCTTCATGCCGCCGGCGACGTTGAGGTAGACATCGTGGCTCTGGAGCTTCACCCCGGCGCGCGCCTCCAGCACGGCGAGCACCATGGCGAGCCGGTTCTGGTCCCAGCCGACGACCGCGCGGCGCGGCGTGCCGAGGCTTGAGGGCGCGACCAGCGCCTCCACCTCCATCAGCAGCGGCCGGGTGCCCTCGATCCCGGCGAACACGGCGGAGCCTGGCGTGCCCGCCTCGCGCCCGGCGATGAACAGACCGGAAGGGTTCGGCACCTCCTTCAGGCCGCCGTCCGACATCTCGAACACGCCGATCTCGTCGGTCGGGCCGAAGCGGTTCTTCACCGCGCGCAGGATACGGAACTGGTGGCCGCGGTCGCCCTCGAAGTAGAGCACCGTGTCCACCATGTGCTCGATCACCTTGGGCCCGGCGATCTGCCCGTCCTTGGTGACGTGGCCGACCAGCAGCACCGCCGAGCCCTTTTGCTTGGCGAAACGGATCAGCGCCTCGGCTCCGGCGCGCAGCTGCGACACGGCCCCCGGCGCCGCCTCGATCATCGGCGACCACAGCGTCTGGATGGAATCGATGACGGTGACGGCCGGCGGTTCGCCCTCGGCGAGCGTGGCGAGGATGTCGGGGACGTTGGTTTCGCAGGCGAGAAGGGCCGGGCTGTCGGCGAGCCCCAGCCGTTCCGCCCGCAGCCGCACCTGGGCGATCGCCTCCTCGCCGGAAACGTAAACCGCCTTGCGGCCCTTGCGGGCCAGCGTGGCCAGCGCCTGCAACAGCAGCGTGGATTTGCCGATGCCGGGATCGCCGCCGATCAGCACGCCGGAGCCGGGCACGAACCCGCCGCCCGCCACCCGGTCGAGTTCGCCGATTCCGGTTTCGATGCGCGGCGGGGCAGGGGTGTCGCCCTTAAGGCTGCCGAGGCGGGCGATGCGGCCCTTCGGCATCGCCTGTCCCTTCGCGCCGCTCACCGGCGCGGCGGCGGCTTCCTCGGCGAACGAGTTCCACGCCCCGCACGCATCGCAACGCCCGGCCCATTTCGGCGAGGTGGACCCGCACGACTGGCAGACGAACAGGGCGGCGGCTTTCGCCATCGGCGGCGCACTCCTGGGCGGGATGATGTTCCGTGTATGTTCCGGCCCGTCCCGGCTGTCAACCGCGCTACCTGAGCGCGCGCAGCGCGTTGAGGATTACCGCCACGTCGATGACCTCCTGGAGGATCGCGCCTTCCACCGGCTCGAGATGGCCGAAGGCGGCTGCGGTCATCGCCGCGATCGACATGCCGAGGCCTGCGATCACGCTCTGCATGGCGATGGCGCGCGAGCGCCTCGCAATGGCGACGGCCTCGCCGAGGCGGCCGAGGTCGTCCACCAGCAGCACCGCGTCGGCGGCCTCCGACGAGGCGGCCGAGCCGCGCGCCCCCATCGCCACGCCGACATCGGCGGCGGCGAGCGCCGGCGCGTCGTTGACGCCGTCGCCCACCATCAGCACGTTGGCCTCGCGGTCTCCGGCGTGGACCTTGCGCCGTTCGGCGATCACCACCTCCACCTTCTGCTGCGGGGAGAGCCCGCCGAGCGCCTCGTCCACGCCCAGCGCCGCGCCGACCTTCGCCACCACGTCCGGGCGGTCGCCCGACGCCAGCACGATGCGCTTCACGCCCGCATCGCGCAGCCGGCCGAGCAGCGCGCGGCCATCGCCGCGCACCTCGTCGGCAAGATGGATGTGCCCGGCGAACCGGCCGTCGATCGCCACCGCGACGATGAGTTCGCCCGAAGCCGCATGGGCCGCGACGGCCGGGCGTTCTCCTTCGGCGACATGACTCGCCACGAACCGCGGGCCGCCAACCGCCACGCGATGCTTGCCCACCCGGCCGGCGATCCCCGCCCCCGCCTCCTCGCGCACCGCCCTGGGCGGCGTCAGCGCCAGCCCGCGCTCGCGCGCTTCCGCCACCAGCGCCTGCGCCACGACATGCGGCGAGGCCTGGTCGAGAGAGGCGGCGAGCTTCAGCACCTGCGCCTCGCCGAAGCCGTTCGCGGGATCGACGCTCTGTAGCCTCGCCGCGCCAACCGTGAGCGTGCCGGTCTTGTCGGCGACAACCGTTCGCGCCCGCGCCAGCCGCTCCAGCACGCCGCCGCCCTTCAGCAGCACGCCGCGCCCGGCCGAGCGGGAGAGGCCGGAGACGACCGCCACCGGCACGGCGAGGATGAGCGGGCAGGGCGTGGCGCACACCAGCACCGCAAGCGCCCGGATCGGCTCGCCGGAGAACCACCACGCGGCGGTCGCCATCGCGACGGTGAGCGCAAGGAAGCCCAGCGCGAACCGGTCGGCGAGGCGCACCATCGGAGCCTTGGCGGCCTGCGCGCCCTCCACCAGCCGCACGATGCCGGCGTAGGTGCTCTCGGCGGAGGCCGCCGTGGCGACGAGGTCGAAGGCGTCGCCAACGCTGGTTGCGCCGCTGCGCACCTCCTCTCCCTTCCGGCGCTTCACCGGTAAAGGCTCGCCGGTGAGGACCGCTTCGTCGAGCAGCGCCTCGCCTGCCGCCACCGTTCCATCCACGGGGACGACATCGCCGTGGCGCACCAGCAGGCGCTCGCCGGGCGCGATCGAGGTGATCGCCACGTCTTCGAGGCCGCCGTCGCGGTAGCGCATGGCGCGTTCCGGTACGCGGCCGAGCAGCGCCGTCATCTCGCGCCGCGCCCGCTGTTCGGCGAAGGCTTCGAGGAACTGGCCGCCCGCATACATCAGCGCCACCACCACGGCGGCGAGTGGTTCGCCGTAGACGAGCGCAAAGCTCATCGACAGGGCGGCGACGATGTCGAGGCCCACCTCGCCGCGGGCGAGCGTGGTGACGATCTGCCACACCAGCGCCGCCAGCACCGGCAGCGCGGCGAGCGTCCAGATCGGGGCCGCGCGCTCCGGCAGGGCGAAGCCCGCCGCAAGGCCGGCGAGCGGCAGCGCCACGAGCAGGGCGCGAAACGGATCGATGGTGCGGAGCATGGGGTTGATATGGCGGCATTCGGCGGGGCGAGGCAACCACGTCCAATGGCATGGGAAAGTTGCAGCCCTGCGACGGGCGCTCTACATCTCTCGCTCGATGGCTCCCCCTCCGCTTCTGCATCTCAAGACCATCCGCCTCGGCTTCGGCGGCCGCCCGCTGCTCGCCGGCGCGGAGCTGAAGGTGGAGCCCGGCGACCGGTTGTGCCTTGTCGGGCGCAACGGCTCGGGCAAGTCCACGCTGCTGAGGATCGCCGCCGGCGACATCGAGCCGGACGCCGGCGAGCGGCTGGTGAAGACAGGCGTCACCATCCGCTATCGGCCGGAGGAGACTGATCTTTCGCCG
>DAIODI010000030.1:0-9759 GCA_036746875.1 Aestuariivirgaceae bacterium
GCGCCGGCGGCGCAGGCGACCGGCGGCGCGACGTTCATCGCCGGCTTTCCGGCGGGCCCGTCGTGGATCAGGCTGGGCGAACTCACCACCGGGCAGGGCGGCGTATCCGGCGGCCCAGGCACCAGCGCCTTCAGCTTCGACAGTCTGGCCATCAGGGATCTGTCCCCGGAAGTTCTGGGGGGCGCCGCGCTGAAGGGCGGCAGCTTCGGCAGCGGCACAAGCCTGACGCGCCTGAGCCGGCTGGCCGTGGAGCAGGTGCGATGGCCGTCGCCGGAGGCCATGGCGGCCGTCGCGGCGCTGGAGGAGCAACGCGACGCCGGAGCCATCGACACGGCCACGCTGGAGCGCGCCGCCGACAACATCTTCGCCGCCTACCCGGAGATCGGCCGTTTCTCTATTGAAGGCCTGAGCATCGCCTTCGGCGGCGCCGATCTCCTGAAGCTGGGCCGGCTCACCGCCGAGCGAACCGGAGAAGCCGCAACCATGCGTGGCCGGTTGACGCTGGCGAACCTCGTGATTGCGCCGGCGCTGATCGCCCTCGTCCCGGACGGAACCGCCGCGATGGCGCACATGGGCTACCGGCAACTCGAATTCGACGGCGACGGCGCAACCTTCCACGACCGCGCCTCGGGAGCCTGCGTCAACGCCGCGACCTTCACCCTGGCTGACGGCGGGAAGCTGTCGCTGTCCTTCACGCTGGCGGGCTTGACCGACGCCGCCCTGCGCGAGATCGCCATCCCGGTCCTGCGCGGCGGCGAGGACGAGGCAGCGATCCTCGAAATGGCCGACGCGCTCGACGCCGTGACGCTGGAGGGCGCGACATTACGCTACGACGACGCGCTGCTGGTGCGCCGCCTTGTCGACTGGTGGGCGCAACAGGAGGGGATGCCGGTGGCGCAGGTGGCGCAGAACCTCGGCGACGCGGCGGCCGAAGCGGTGGGCATGGTGGATCCGTCGCTCGCCGGGCCGGCGCGGGACGCGGTGCGCGCCTTCCTCCTCAACCCGGGCTCGATCACGCTCGGTTTGTCGCCGCCGCAAGGGGTGGGTCTGGGTCAGTTTTTGGACATCGTCGTCGGCGCGGCGGAAACCGTTCCCGCGCTCGGCATGACGATCGAGGCTGGCGACTAAAGCATCATCCCACCAGGTGTCTGCCGCTCGGCGGAAAAAGATGACGCGAAGTTAAAGCGATACAGCGGTCGACCCGACGCAGTCAGGCCGATGCTCCCTCCAATCGCTCCCACGAGGACTTTTCGTCAGCTTTTCCCGACCGGGTTGTGACCTTTGCCACTGCGCGCGCCGCCAAGGCGGTCCACGATGGGGCGGTCGCCCAACCCCCGACGAGGATCAAACCATGAGTGACTTTCCCCTCCCCCACCTGAGCGAGCAGAACCGCATGCTTCTCGAGTTCCGCAACCGGTTCGACCGCGGCGTCGATCTCAACCCGGACCTCTTTTGGCCATTCCTGCGCCCCTGCACGGTCAAGGTGCTGATCGTCGCCGACGGCCTCGATTTCTCGGACGGCGACTTCGGCCTCTCGACCTTCGTCCGCACGTTGCTGGACATAACGGGACGCCACGTCCGCTTCCAGATCACGCTGGCGCACATCTTCGACGCCGCCGACAGTCAGATGATGAACCAGGCGCCCAACATCGAGACGCGCATCGCCAACCGGATCACCCGGTTTCGCTTCGACAACCCGGCGCACTTCGGCGCCGACATGTACGACGTTGTATTCCTGTTCGGCGTCGCCCCCAGCTTCGCCGGACGCGGTTTCGACTCGGCCGGCGATCCGTCGCCGAACGACCGCCTCAGCGACACCGAAATCCGCGCCCTCGCCCTCTACATGAACGGCAAGGGCGGCCTGTTCGCCACCGGAGATCATGGCGAGCTTGGCCGGCCGCTGTGCCACGCCATCCCGCGCGCCCGGAACATGCGGCTCTGGCAGAGCACGTCGGGACAGGCCGAGGATGACGAGGTGAGTATGGGCGGCGAGCGCCGTAACGACACCAACAGACTTGGCCATGACACCCTGTCAACGTTTGACGATGAGTCGGACGACGTGCCGCAGGAAATCCAGCCGAAGCTGTACACCCGCCGGCAGGGGCTCTTCCGCTACAGCTTCCCGCATCCGCTGTTGTGCGGACCGAACGGTGCGATCCGCGTCATGCCGGATCATCCGCACGAGGGCGAGTGTATCGAGCCGCCCGATCCGAACCTCGATCTGGGTGGCGGCCTCGGGCCGGAATACCCGCCCGCCACCGGCGGCGGCGCGCGCCCGCTGCCGGAGATCATTTCCACCTCAAGCGTGCTGTCGGGGACGCGCTCCGGCGCAAAAGACCCCACGCTGCCGCAGAACTTCGGCGGCATCTGCGCCTACGACGGCCACCGCGCCGGTCGCGGGCGGGTAGTGACGGATGCGACCTGGCACCACTTCGTCAACGTCAATCTGACCGGGCGCCAGGCGGCCCCGCCCGGATCGGTGAAGCGGATGGGCTTTCTTGCATCACCGGCCGGACAAGCCCATTTCGAACAGATCAAGAGTTATTACCGCAATCTCGCAGTCTGGCTGGCGCGGCCTGAGCGCATCGCGTGCATGAACGAACGCCTCGCGTGGACCGTCTTGCATGAGGAGCGGGTTATGGAATCCGTTCTCTCGACCACCAATATCCGCCTGATCGACACGCGCCCGGCCATCTTCCGGCTCATCGGACAGCACGCGCGGGACGTGCTTGGCCGGCACGTCGGCGCCTGCCAATCCATCAGGCTGGTGATCGACCTCGTGTTCGAGCCGGCGCTTCCGGAGCTTGTCCCCGAAATCGATCCCTGGATCGGTGGAAAGGCGAAAATCGACGATGAGATCGGGTGGTTCGACGGCTCGCCGCTGCTCGATATTGCGCTCGGCGGCGCGCTCGTCGCGCTGCGGGAGATGCTGCCGAATCCGGACGCGAAGTCGGTGGCGGCGCTAGAGGCTGGATCGATCCGCAAGGCGATGGCGCAAGGTGGGCGGCTTGCGCTCGCAAGGTCGCTCAAATCCTTGCGGCAAACCGCCAAATCCCTGCGCGATGAGCTCTCTGCTCCTGCCGCCCGCAAGGCGGAGTGATCACCCCCTGCGACAGGGATCGTCCCGGCACTGCCAGGTTGCCGCGGCGGTCCCGGCGCCGCGCTGGCGCCCGGACGGCTGCTCCCCGTCCGGGCGGGTTACGCCTTACCCGGCAGGTTCAGCCGGATGTGCAGTTCGCGAAGCTGCCGCGGCGTGACTTCGGAGGGCGCCCCCATCAGCAGGTCTTCGGCCTGCTGGTTCATCGGGAACAGCGTCACCTCGCGCAGGTTGGTCTCGTCGCAGAGCAGCATCACAATGCGGTCCACGCCCGGCGCAATGCCGCCGTGCGGCGGCGCGCCATATTGGAACGCGCGGTACATGCCGCCGAACTTCTCCTGAAGCACGCTCTCGGGGTAGCCCGCGATCTCGAACGCCTTGCGCATGATGTCGGGACGGTGATTGCGGATCGCCCCCGACGACAGCTCGATGCCGTTGCAGACGATGTCGTACTGGTAGGCCAGGATGTCGAGCGGGTCCTTCGTCTGCAGCGCCTCAAGCCCGCCTTGCGGCATCGAGAACGGGTTGTGCGAGAAATCGACCTTCTTTTCGTCCTCGTTCCACTCGTACATCGGAAAGTCTACGATCCAGCAGAACGCGAAGCGGTTCTCGTCCACGAGGTTCATCTCGCGCGCCGCCCGGTTTCTCGCCTCGCCGGCGAACTTGTAGAAGACGTCCGGCTTGCCGGCGACGAAGAACGCCGCATCGCCAACCTTGAGATCGAGCTGCCGGCGAATGGCCTCCGCGCGTTCCGGGCCGATGTTCTTGGCGATGGGACCGGCGCCGCCCTCCTCACCGTCGCGCCAGAAGACGTAGCCCAGCCCCGGCTGGCCCTGCCCCTGCGCCCACGCATTCATGCGGTCGCAGAAGGCGCGGCTGCCGCCGCCCGGCGCCGGAATCGCCCACACCTCCACCTTCGGGTCGGCGGCGATCATCGCGGCGAACACCCTGAAGCCGGAACCGGCGAAATGCTCCGTCACCGCCTGCATGACGATCGGGTTGCGAAGGTCCGGCTTGTCGGAGCCGTACCTGCGGATGGCGTCGCGGTAGGCGATCAGCGGAAATTTTGGTGTCACCGGGCGGCCGCCGCCGAACTCCTCGAACACCCCGCGCAGAACCGGCTCCACTGCGGCGAACACGTCGGCTTGCGTGACGAAGCTCATCTCGATGTCGAGCTGGTAGAACTCGCCGGGGCTGCGGTCGGCGCGGGCGTCCTCGTCGCGAAAGCACGGCGCGATCTGGAAGTAGCGGTCGAAGCCCGACATCATGATCAGCTGCTTGAACTGCTGCGGCGCCTGCGGCAGGGCGTAGAACTTCCCCGGATGGATGCGCGAGGGCACGAGGAAGTCGCGTGCGCCTTCGGGCGAGGACGCGGTGAGGATCGGCGTCTGGAACTCGAAGAAGCCGCCCTCCTTCATCCGCCGCCGCAACGAATCGATGATCTGGCCGCGCCGGATGATGTTGGCGTGGATGCGGTCGCGCCGCAGGTCGAGGAAGCGGTACCTGAGACGGACATCCTCCGGGTACTCCTGGTCGCCGAACACCGGCAGGGGCAGCTCCTTCGCCTCCGACAGCACATCGAGGCTGCGGGCGTAGACCTCCACCGTGCCGGTCGGCAGCTCCGCGTTCTCGGTGCCGGCGGGCCGCGGGCGGCAGGTTCCGTCGATGCGCACCACCCATTCCGCGCGCACCGTTTCCGCCGCCTTGAAGGCAGGCGAATCAGGATCGACGACCACCTGCGTCAGGCCGTAGTGATCGCGCAAGTCGACGAACAGCACCCCGCCGTGATCGCGCACCCGGTGCACCCAGCCCGAAAGCCTCACCGTGGAGTCAGCGTCGGTGGCGCGGAGCGCGCCGCAGGTGTGGGTGCGATAAGCGTGCATCGTCAGGTCCGGCGAAGGTTTTTCGGGGCTTGCGGGCGAGTTCCGACCGCGGCGGACAGGTGCACGCACCGGCTGCTTTGTCAAGGCGGCGGCCGGCGCGGCGCGAAACCGGCGCGGGGCTGACCGTCGCTTGCCGGATTGACCCGGTCCGCCTTGATTTTCGCAAGGATATCAGGCTTTGTCCCGTTACGGAACGCCATGACCATCATCACTTCCACCGACGCCCTCAACAAGCTGTGCCATGCCCTCGAACAGGAGCCGTTCGTCGCCGTGGACACCGAGTTCATGCGCGAGCAGACCTACTGGCCGGAATTGTGCCTGATCCAGATCGCCGGCGGAGAGCACGAGGCGATCGTCGATCCGCTGGCGCCGGGTATCGATCTCGGTCCGTTCTACGGGCTGATGGCGGACGAGCGCGTGGTGAAAGTGTTCCACGCCGCCCGGCAGGACGTGGAGATCGTCTACACCAAGGCCGGGATCATCCCGAAGCCGCTGTTCGACACGCAGGTCGCGGCCATGGTGTGCGGCTTCGGCGACCAGGCCTCCTATGAGGTGCTGGTGCGCAAGCTCGCCCGCGCGCATATCGACAAGTCCTCCCGCTTCACCGACTGGAGCCGGCGGCCGCTGTCGCACAAGCAGCTCGCCTACGCCCTGTCGGACGTCACCCATCTGCGCACCGTCTATCGCAAGCTCAGGGCGCAACTCGACGGATCGGGTCGCGAGGCCTGGCTTGAGGAGGAAATGGCGCTGCTGACCTCACCCTCCACGTACCGTACCGATCCCGCCGACGCCTGGAAGCGGCTGAAGTTCCGGCCGAAGTCGCGCCGCCAGATCGGCGTGCTGGCCGCCGTGGCCGCCTGGCGGGAGCGCGAGGCGCAAGAGCGCAACGTGCCGCGCAGCCGGGTGATCAAGGACGACGCGATCGTCGAGGTGGCGATCCAGTCGCCGGCGAACCCGGACGCGCTCAAGGAGCTGCGCGCCCTGCCCCGCGGCTATGCCGGATCACGGCTGGGCGAGGCGCTGCTGAAGGCGGTGAGGCAGGGTATCGACGCCGACCCCAACGCGCTGCCGCCGCCGCCCGAAGACGCCGGGCCGCTGCCGGAGGGGGCCGCGGCCATCGTCGACATTCTGAAGCTCGCGCTCAAGGTCGTGTGCGACAGCCAGGGCATAGCGCCGAAGCTGGTGGCGTCGGCCGCTGACATCGAAGCGATCGCGGCCGGCAACGACCGCGACGTGCCGGCGATGCACGGCTGGCGCAAGGGGCTGTTCGGCGATCTGGCGCTGGAGATCAAGGCCGGCCGGCTGGCCATCGGCATCCGCGATGGCAAGTGCGCGATCTTTCCCGTGGGTGGCCCGGCGCAGATCGCGGCCGAGTGATCACGGCCGGATCTCGACCTGCCCGGTGCGGCCAAGCAACCCCGCCAGCTGGTCCAGCCGCTTCTGTACCGGCTCGCCCATCAAATCGGCCACGCGCTCCGGCAACCCGAGCAGCAGCGTCTTGCCCGGGCGGGCCTCCAGGGCGACATCGGGCAGCAGTCCCGGCATCGCGGCGGTGAGGACGTAGGCGAGCCGCATGGCGGCGGCGAGTATGCGGGCGCGTTCGATCCAGTTGTCCGGCGCCAGCCGCAAGAGATCGGCCGGGGCGTCTTCGCTGGAGGAACCTTCGTAGCGATAGAAGATCGTCAGCGCCAGAAAGATGCGTTCGATGTGGTCGATGCCGGTGAGCGCCGACTGCGAAATCATCATCAGCGACCGTCCGCCCCGGTAATCCGGGTGCGCCCGCCACGAGATGTCGGCCAGCATGCACGCGGCCTCGCGCAGGCGGCGCTCGCTCCCGGACTCCTCGATCAGCCCCTCCGACACGAGCTGGCGCGTCCAGGCGCCGAGTTCGATCTCGTGCAGCGGCGAGCGCGAGTAGCGCCGGGCGAAATCCCAGGCGCCCGACAGGAGCGGGTCAGCGGCGCGTTTCTTGCGCTTCAGTTGCTCGAACAGCAGGCCCTCGCGCACGCCGAGCGCCGAGACGATCACCTCCGAAGCCTTGGCCTCGGCCAGGATCCGCTCCAGCACCAGCGCCCCGTAGGGCAGCGTGTCGGAGCGGCTCTTCGACAGCGCCGGAATATCGCGCAAGGTGGAGGGGGAAAGCCCGGCGATGAGGCTCGCCACCGAGCGGGCGCCGTCACGGCTCATGCGGTAGTGATGCAGCACCGGCAGCGGATAGCCGGTCTGGCCCATGTGCAGCCGGGCGACGTTGCGCCAGGTTCCGCCGACGGCGTAGAACGCGCGGCCCTTCAGCCGCTCGACGATCGGCGCGCCGTGCAGCGTGTCGCTGACGATCTCCCGCGCCTTCGCGATCGAACCGCCGGACAGATCGATGAGACGCAAGGGCCCGAGCGGCAGCGTCACGCCGTCCTGAATGGCGCCGTCACGCACGTCGATGAGTTCGAGGCTGCCGCCGCCCAGATCGCCGACGATACCGTTTGCGTTCATGATGCCAGACAGAACGCCCTGGGCGGCGAGTTCCGCCTCGCGCTTTCCGGTGAGCACCTGAACGTCGGCGCCAAGCTCCGCGGCGGCCCTGGCGATGAAGGCCGGGCCATTCTTCGCCTCGCGCGCGGCCGCGGTTGCGACGGCGAAGATATGCTCCGCGCCCATCTGGCGGCAGAGCGCCCGGAAGCGCCGCAGCGCCGCCAGCGACCGCTTCACCCCCTCGGGCGACAGTTCGCCGGAGACGGCGATGCCCCGGCCCAGTCCGCACAGCACCTTTTCGTTAAGGACGGGCGTGGGCGCGCGACGCAAGCCGTCGTAGACGACGAGGCGCACCGAATTCGAGCCGATATCGACGACGGCGACGGGCCTGAACCGGGGCGGTGCGATGTCGAAATCCTTGCCGCTCACGGCCGGGCTTTGGCCTTTTTCATGTCGCCGGCGATCTTCGGCGGCAGGCGCTGCTTGAGGGAGGTGCCGCGCCCGGAAAGCGAAGGATTGGTCATGAAGTAATCGTGGGCGTTGAAGGGCTCTTCGCCCGGCGCCGGCTCGGCGCGGTTCCAGGCGCCGTCCGGCGACAATGCCCAGCTCTGCTGGTTGTCCTTGAGGTTGGCGACCATGATCTGTTCGAGCACCTGGTCGTGGCAGGTGGGGGTGTAGATCGGCACCAGCGTTTCGACGCGGCGATGCAGGTTACGCTGCATCCAGTCGGCGGAGGAGATGTAGACCTTGGCCTTCGGATGCGGCAGGCCGAAGCCCGCGCCGAAGCAGACGATGCGCGAATGTTCGAGGAAGCGCCCGATCAGGCTCCTGACGCGGATGTTCTCCGACAAACCCGGCACGCCTGGCCTCAGACAGCAGATGCCGCGCACCACAAGATCGATCTGCACGCCCTCGCCGCTCGCCCGGTACAGCGCATCGATCATGCCGGGGTCCACCAGCGAGTTGAACTTCGCCCAGATCTGCGCGGGCCTGCCGGCGCGGGCGTGGGCGATCTCCTCCTCGATGTCGTCGAGGAGACGCGGCTTCAGGGTGAGCGGCGAGACGGCGATCTTCTCGAGGTCCTCCGGCGGCGCGTAGCCGGAGACGAAGTTGAACAGGCGCGCCGCGTCGCGGCACAACGCCGGATCGCAGGTGAAGTAGGAGAGGTCGGTGTAGATCTTCGCCGTAACCGGATGATAGTTGCCGGTGCCGTAGTGGACATAGGAGCGCATCGTCCCGCCCTCGCGGCGCACCACCATCGAGACCTTGGCGTGGGTCTTGAGCTCGATGAAGCCGAACACCACCTGCGCGCCGGCCCGTTCGAGGTCCCGCGCCCACTGGATGTTGGCCTCCTCGTCGAAGCGGGCCTTGAGCTCGACCAGCGCCATCACCGACTTGCCGGCCTCCGCGGCCTTGGCCAGGGCGGCGATGATGGGGCTGTCGCGCGAGGTGCGGTAGAGCGTCTGCTTGATGGCCACCACGTCCGGGTCGGCGGCGGCCTGGCGGATGAACTGCACCACCACGTCGAAGGATTCATATGGATGGTGGACGATCAGATCCTTCTGGCGGATGGCGGCGAAGCAGTCCCCGCCATGGTCGCGGATACGCTCGGGAAAGCGCGGATTGTAGGGCTTGAACTTCAGGTCCGGCCGCTCGTCGAGAATGAGCAGCTTTGTTTCTGCGTATCCGATTAGTCCGGAGCAGGTGACGATCACGTCGTCTGTCACCTGAAGCTCGCCGGCGATGAACCGGCGCAGCTCCGCCGGACAACGGGCGTCCACCTCCATCCGGATCACCACGCCGCGACGGCGGCGCTTCAGTGCGGTCTCGAAGAATTGCACGAGGTCTTCGGCTTCCTCCTCGACCTCGATATCGCTGTCGCGGATCACCCGGAACAGCCCCTGCCCCAGCATCTCGTACCCGGGGAACAGACGCGGGATGGAGAGCAGCAGCAGGTTCTCCAGCGACAGGAAGCGCGCGCCCGGGCAGGCCTCGGAGGCGGGAAGCCGCACGAACCGCTCCAGCTGCGGCGGGATGGTCAAACGCGCGTTCATATGGCGCCCGTCGCGCTTGTGGCGCAGCTCGACGGCGAGGAAGAACCCGCGGTTGGGGATGAACGGAAACGGGTGGGCGGGGTCGATGGCGATGGGCGTCACCACCGGCAGCACCTGATCAAGGAACAGGTCCGCCAGCCACTGGCGGTCGGCGTCGGTGAGATCGTCGGGGGACGCACAAACAAAAACGATAAAGGCCATGTAGAACCCGAGCAGAGGACCGAGGGTGTAAAGAAAGTGAAAAAAAGGGATGGGGGGC
>DAIODI010000030.1:9769-18772 GCA_036746875.1 Aestuariivirgaceae bacterium
TGTTCGTGCATCAGCTCGCTGGCGAGCGTCCGGATGCGGTCGAGCTGCTCGCCGGCGGTGAGGCCGTCCTGGGAGATTTCGACGATGCCCTGGCGAAGCTGGCCGGCGAGACCCGCCACGCGCACCATCAGGAACTCGTCGAGGTTGTTGCCGGAGATCGACAGGAACCGCAGCCGCTCCAAGAGCGGGTGCGCGGCGTTGCGCGCCTCCTCCAGCACCCGCAGATTGAAGCCGAGCCACGACAGCTCGCGGTTGATGAAGCGGGCCGGGCTGCCGGGCGCGGCGGCCGCGGAAGCATGCGGCGTGGTCACCTCGGCGAGCCGGTCTTCCACAGCGACGGCGGTCTCGGAGCGAACCATCGAACTTCCCGCAAATACATCCGGTCCCTGCAATAATAGGCGCATATGACCGATCCATGAAGGGGCGGCGTCAACCGCGCTCGCCGAACAGATCGCCCTGCCCGCGCTCCGCCAGCACCCGCGCGATCAACGGCCTCGTCACCGGCGCCCTGTCGGCCAGCGCCCGGGCGTCGATTTCGGCCACGAGGTCGCGGGCTTCGCCGAGCGAGCGGTGCATGCGGGCCACAAGGTAGGAAATGGCGCTCTCGTCCACCTGCAGCTGCCGGTCGGCGAACAGCTTCACGAGCACGGCGCGCAGCAGCCCGTCGTCGGGCGACTGGATGTGGACGGCGGTCGCCGCCTTGAGCCTGGACGCGAGGTCCGGCAGCCGCACCGGCCAGCGGGCCGGGTCATCGCGCGAGACGAGGAGGACGGCCAGCCGGTGCTCGCGCGAAAGGTTGATGAGGTGAAAGAGCGCCCGCTCGTCGAGGCCGGCCGAGGGCGCGTCCTCCACCACCACCGCGCCCGAGGTCGTGAGCGCCGGGACTTCGGCGGTCGAAAGGCTGGCGGCGGCCACCACCGCCGCGCCGCAGGCCCGCGCCCAGATCGAAGCCAGGTGCGACTTGCCGCTGCCCGCCGGCCCGACCAGCGCCACAACCCGCGACGGCCAGTCCGGCCAGCGGTCGATCAGCGCCAGCGCCGCCGCGTTGGCCGGGGAGACGAGGAAGTCGTCGCGCCCGAAGGCCGGCGCGAGCGCGAGATCAAACGCCAGCTGGCGCGGCCCGGAAATCACGCCGGCGGCTCCGCCGGTCCGCCGCCCGGCCCGAGGTAGAGGCGGCTCGCCTTGTACTGGCGGATGGCGAAGCGGGTGAGAACGCCCGTCGCCGCCGCCATCGGAACCGCAAGCAGGACGCCGACGAACCCGAACAGGAAGCCGAAGGCGAACAGCGCGAACATGAGCCAGACCGGATGCAGGCCGACGCTGCCGCCGACGAGACGCGGCTGCAGCACGTTGCCTTCCAGGAACTGGCCGACGGCGAAGCTGCCCGCGATCAGCAGGATGTGCGCGAACTCCGGCCAGAACTGCAAGGCCGCCATGCCGATGGACAGAAGCCCGCCAATGATCGCGCCGACGAAGGGGATGAAGCTCAAGAACCCGGTGAGGAGGCCGATGAGCAGGCCGAAGTCGAGCCCGGCGGCGATCAGCGCCACGGCGTAGAAGACCGCGAGCGCCATGCAGAGGGTGCCCTGGCCCCGGATGAACGCCGCGAGCGTCTCGTCGATCTCGCTCGCCAGCGCCCGGATGGTGGGCGCGTGCTCTCGCGGCAGCAGCCCGTCGATCGTCGCCACCATGCGATCCCAGTCGTTGAGCATGTAGAAGGCGACCACCGGCGTCACCACCATCAGCGAAAGCGCGTTGACGACGGCGAGGCCGCCGGACAGGAGCGAGCCGACAACGGAGGCGGCCCAGCCGGCGGCGCTGGCCGCCAGATCGGCCATCGACTGGCCATCGCCGACGCCGGCGCGGGCGAGCCGTTCCTTCATCCAGTCGGGCAGCGACGTGTCGATGAACGCCGCGAGCGCCCGGATGTAGTCCGGCAGGTTGGCGGCGAACTTCGACACCTGGCTGGAGAGCAGCGGCACGACGAGCAGAATGATCACGACAAAGACCAGAACGCTGGTCAGCAGGATCGCGCTCGTGGCGGCGACGCGCGGCAGGCCGCGCCGCTCCAGTGCGTCGGCGGCGGGATCGAGGAAGTAGGCGAGCACCATGCCGGCGATGAACGGCAGGAGAATGCCGCTGAACACCCAGAGCAAGCCGACGGTGGCGATGAGAACGCCGATCCAGATGCCAACCTGATTCCTGAGCGTCATCCCTGCGCCTTCCCCGCCATGTGCCGGAGCCAGGCGAACATGTACTGGCCGCCGGAGGCGACCGTGAGCAGCCCGGTGACGGCGGCGCCCCAGAACACGACGCCCGGCGAGAAGCGCTCGATGGCGAGCAGCCCGAGCGCCAGCGCCGCCAGCGTGATCTGCGCCACCGTGTTGGCCTTCGACAGGATCAGCGGACGAATCCGCACCGGATGATCCACCAGCCACGACAGGATGACCGCGCCGATGATCATCACGTCGCGGCTGACCACCAGGATGACCAGCCAGTTGGGCAGGAACTCCTGCACCCCCAGCGCCACATAGATCGAGACGAGCAGGAGCTTGTCGGCGACCGGGTCGAGATAGGCGCCAAGCTCGGTCACGGCGTTGAAGCGCTTGGCGATGAAGCCGTCCACCGCGTCGGTGATCCCGGCGATGACGAACACGGTGAACGCGGCCGGGAACTCATCGTTGATGATCAGCCAGACGGCGACAGGCACCAGCAGGATGCGCGCGATGGTGAGCAGGTTGGGCAGGCTCATGTGTCGGGTCGGGCCTCAAACGGCGACACGATCAAAACGCCTGCAGAACCCAGGCGCCCGACACGAGCGAAAGCTGCAGCCGGTTTTGCGCCAGCGCCGCCTGAAGCTGCTCGATGCTGGTCTGGTAGTTGAGGGTGATCAGCGCCCCGCCCGGCTGGATGGAGGCGACGTTGACGCCGGTGACGCCGGGCGTGCCCACCAATCTGGCGCGCAGGGCGGAAAACTCCTGCGTCGAGGCGAACGGCACCGACACCGACATCGCCTGCGCGGCGGCGGCCGCCGGACGCGGCGGCTCGTAGGGGTTCTCCTGCTTCCACTTCTGCGTCATCAGCGTGAGGAGGCGCGTCGCGGCGATCCTCGCCGCGGCCTCGACCCCGCCCGTTTCGGCGGTGTAGGTCTTGTCGATCATCACCCGCCCGACCGGCGTGTCGCCGGCCGCCCGCATCCGCACCGCGTTTTCGCCCACGGGCTCCGCCACGACGACCAGAATCGCCGCGCCCTCGTAGCGGAAACGGATCGCCTCGAGCTTCTGCCCGTCGCCCGCAAGCGCATCGGCCACGCTCAGCGCCTGGGCGTCGATCTCGTCGCCCCTGGGCAGGATCATCGGCGTCACGGACTGATCGGCCCCGCTCTCCGCCCAAACCTTGCGCCAGGGCGTCTCGCCCCACAGCACGGCCCCGTCGGGGGCGTTCCACACCGGCACGACGACGGTCGGCGGCGCCACCTTCTCGGTGAACGCGATGCCGTTCTTGGCGAACGTGGCGCGCACCTTGTCGGGCAGGAAGGTGATGTTGAGCTTGCCGATATAGCGGCCCGGCCCGGTTCGCTCCTCCTCCACCGACAGCGACGACATCAGCCGACCGATCTGGGCGGGCTTCATCCAGGCGAGCTTCTTCGCCGAGCCCTCAACTGCGAGCCGCGCCACCAGCCGCTGCCACGCCTTCACCTGCGCCTCGCCGATCGCCTTCATCTTGGCGGCGGAGGCGTCCGTGTCGGTCACATCCACCTCGACGCCGGCGATGGTGTAGACCGACGCCGCCCCCGCAGGCGCCGGAGCAAGCGAGAGGATGGCGAGAACAAACGCCGCGGCAAGACGGGCGACGATCGCGGCGACGGAGGATGGCATGAAGCGAAGCGGAGCTCCGGTTGAACGCTCGAGTCCCAGATTTACACGCTACGCCGCGCGCCGCCAACGCGATTTCGCTTGCGCGCCAGGCCTGACGCCGCCGATACTTCAGCCTCTCCTATCCGATCCCGACGGACCCTAGGCGCCATGGCCAAAACGCCGTCAAGGCGAAATCTGACCTATGCCGCAGCCGGCGTCGACATCGCCGCCGGCGACGCCCTCGTCGAGGCGATCAAGCCGCTCGCCCGGTCGACGGCGCGCAGGGGGGCCGACGGCAAGCTCGGCGGCTTCGGCGCGCTGTTCGATCTCAAGGCCTGCGGTTTCCGCGACCCGGTGCTGGTGGCGGCGAACGACGGGGTGGGCACCAAGCTCAAGCTCGCCATCGAGACCGGCGTTCACGACACCGTCGGCGTCGACCTCGTGGCGATGAGCGTCAACGATCTCGTGGTGCAGGGGGCGGAGCCGCTGTTCTTCCTCGACTACTACGCAACCGGCAAGCTCGACGTCGCCGTGGCGCGGGCGGTGATCGCCGGGATCGCCGCCGGATGCCGGGACGCGGGCTGCGCGCTGATCGGCGGCGAAACCGCCGAGATGCCCGGCATGTACGAGGGCGATGACTACGACCTCGCGGGCTTCGCGGTCGGCGCGGTGGAACGGCGCGCCATCCTGCCGAAGAAGACCGTGAAGCCGGGCGACGTGGTGATCGGGCTCGCCTCCTCGGGGCCGCATTCCAACGGCTATTCGCTGATCCGCAAGGTGGCGGCCTCGGCTGGCCTGTCGTGGTCGTCGAAGGCCCCGTTCGCCGAGGGCCGCACGCTGGGCGAGGCGTTGCTTGAGCCGACGCGGATTTATGTGAAACCGGTGCTCAGGGCGCTGAAGTCGTTCCGCAGCATCAAGGCGCTCGCCCACATCACCGGAGGCGGCTTCACCGAGAATATCCCGCGCGTGCTCCCGGCCGGACTTGCCGCCGCGGTGAACCTCGGAAATGTTCCGTTCCTGCCAGTGTTCCAGTGGCTGAAGGAGGCGGGCGGCGTCGCGCCGCGCGAAATGACGCGCACCTTCAACTGTGGCGTCGGGATGGTCTTGGTGGCGGGCGCGAAGGAGGCCGACGCCATCATGCTGGCGCTGGCGGACTGGGGCCTCGACGTGGTGCGGCTGGGCGAGATCGTGGAACGGCACGGACGCGCCGGCGTGGTGTACTCCGGCAAGCTCAAGGCGGGTTGATGCGCCGGGCGCGCGTCGCCGTGCTGATTTCCGGGCGCGGCTCCAACATGGCGGCGTTGATCGAGGCGGCGCGCTGCCCGCAGTTACCGGCGGAGATCGCCTGCGTCCTGTCGGACCGCGCCGGCGCGCCGGGCCTTGCGGCCGCGTGTGCGGCCGGGGTTCCGGCGGACGTGGTTTCGCCGCGCGACCATGCGGGCCGTGAGGCTTATGATGCGGCGCTTGCGGCGCGGCTGTCGGCGCAGGGCTGCGACCTCGTCGCGCTTGCCGGCTTCATGCGGGTGCTGGGGCCCGCCTTCCTCGACCGGTTCGCCGGCCGCACGCTCAACATTCATCCCTCGCTGCTCCCCGCCTTCCCCGGTCTCGACACGCACGCACGCGCTCTGGCGGCCGGCGTGCGAATCCACGGCTGCACGGCGCATTTCGTGGACGCCGGCCTCGACACCGGGCCGATCGTCGCCCAAGCCGCAGTTCCGGTGCTGACCGGCGACGACCCGGCGGCGCTGGCCGCGCGGGTGCTGGCGGCCGAACACCGGCTCTATCCCCTGGCGGTGGCGGCGGCGGCGCGCGGCGATGTTACGATGGAGGGCGGCAAGGCGGTCTGGCGCGCGCCGCAACGGGCCTCGTTTGAGGCGGTCAGCCCCAACCTGCGAACGCCGGTCAGACGCTTGCGATGATGAAGAACGCCGGAATGGAGCTCGCCACGACGAGAGTCACCGCCATCGCGACCAGCAGCGTCTGGGAATTTTTCTCTGCACGCATGTCGGTTACTTTCATGATTCGGTTTCGACTCTGTCCCAGATAACAACAATCGCCTTGCGTAGAGATGACTGGCGCATTCATCCGCTGTTCATCCGCCGAACTTTGTTCAGGTTCGAAGATGTGCCGATTCTCGCTGGCGGAAAATGATTCTTTTCAAGGGCTTGGGCGGACTCGTTTCCCGCCCGGAGTCAAGTCCAGGCGATGGACAAGGCTCAGGCGGGGCGCAGCCACACGTGAATGTCGTGGAACACCCCGCCCGCCGCCGGCGCCGGCTGGTCGGCGCCGGTCAGCGTGTTGACGCCGCAGCCGTCCTCGAACGCCGCGTTCGGCCAGATCGATTCCGCCACCAGCACGCCGGGCCGCAGGCTGGCGTTGGCCTCGGCGTGCAGCGTCACCGCGCCGCGCTCATTGCCGATCCGCACCTTGTCGCCCGAGGCCATACCGAGCCTCGCAAGGTCGTCGGGGTGGGCCATCACCGTCGGCCGCCCCTCCTTCTTCAGCGAGGTGGGCGTCTCGTTGAACGACGAATTGAGGAACGAGCGCGCCGGACTGGTGGCGAGCCGGAACGGATGCGCCTCGTCGGCGGCCTCGTTCACCGCCCAGTGGTCGGGCCAGCGCGGCATCCGGTCCACCGGGCCGAACGGACCGACGCCCGCCTTGAAGCGCGCGTTCGGCCAGTCGGGGCTGAAGCGGAACCGGCCGTCGGGCTTGGCGAACCCGTCGAGAAAATGCGCCCGGTCGAAGGGCGGCTGCACGTCGATCCAGCGCTCCGCTTCCAGCGTGTCGAGACCGGGATGGCCGGAGTTGACGAGCGTCCAGTCGATGAGCTCGCGCGGCGTCATGGCGAAGCCCGGATGCCGCGCGCCGAGGCGGGAGGCGAGCGCCACGATCACCTCGTGGTTGGAGCGGCATTCGCCAGGCGGCTCAACGAGCTTCGGGCCGAACAGGATGTGCTGGTGGCCGCCGCCCTGGTAGAGGTCGTCGTGTTCGAGGAACATGGTGGCCGGCAGCATCACGTCGGCCAGCGCCGCCGGCTCGGTCATGAACTGCTCGTGCACGCACACGAACAGATCCTCGCGCGCAAAGCCGCGCTTGACGGCGGTCTGGTCGGGGGCGACCGACACCGGATTGGTGTTCTGGATGAAGATCGCCTCCACCGGCGGCCCCTCGCCGAGATCGTAGGGATCGCCGGTCAGCACCGCGCCGATACGCGACTGGTCGAGCTGGCGCACCGAGGCGTCCTTCACGTCGAGTCCCTCGATCATGGTCTTGTTCCAGCCATACATGCCGGAGTTCGATTGCAGCGCCCCGCCGCCCTCGTGGCGCCAGGCTCCGGTGACAGCCGGGATGCACATGACGGCGTGCGCGTTCACGGCGCCGTTGCGGGCGCGGGTGAAGCCGTAGCCGACGCGGAAGAAGGTCCGTTTCGTCTCCCCGATAGCCTTCGCAAAGGCCTCGATCTCCGCCGCCGGAACGCCGGTGATGGCCGCCGCCCAGGCCGGCGGGCGCTGCGCGACGTGGGCGGCGAGGCCGCGCGGGTCGTCGGTGTATGTCTCCATGTACGGCCAGTCGGCATGGCCGTCGCGGAACAGCACGTGCAGGATGGCGGTGGCGAGCGCGCCGTCGGTGCCCGGTTTCAGGATGATCCCGATGTCGGCCTGCTTCATGGTCGCGGTTTCGTAGACGTCGACGACGGCGATCTTCGCGCCGCGCTCCTTGCGCGCCTTGATCGCGTGCGTCATCACATTGACCTGGGTGTGCACCGGGTTGGTCCCCCAGATCACCACCAGATCGGATTTCGCCATCTCGCGCGGATCGACGCCCGCCATCTTGCCCGTGCCGGCCATCACGCCCGACCAGGCGAGCGAAACGCAGAACGTGTCGTACATGCCGGAGTAGCGCTTGGCGTGGCGCAGCCGGTTGACGCCGTCGCGCATGACGAGGCCCATGGTGCCGGCGTAATAGTACGGCCAGACGGCTTCCGGCCCGTACCGGCGCTCGGCGGCGAGCATGGCCTCGGCCGTGAGGTCGAGGGCGGCGTCCCACGAGATCGTCCGCCATTCGCCCGAACCGCGCGGCCCCGTGCGCTTGAGCGGGCGCGTGAGCCGGCCGGGATGGTGGATGCGCTCGGCGTAGCGGGCCACCTTTTCGCAGATGACGCCGAGCGTGTAGGAATTGTCGCGCGCCCCGCGCACCCGTCCGATGGTGTGCGGGTCCAGCAACTCCACCTCCAGCGCGCATTGGCTGGGGCAATCGTGCGGACAGACGGAGAAGCCGGTCTTGATTGGTTTGGCGATGTTCATGGGCGCAGATGATATCAACAAACGCCGGCCGCGACAGCGGGCTGCCGGATGAGGCGGCGATGAGCGCCATCACCTCGCGGCAGAACCCGCTGGTCAGGCTCGCCCGCGCGCTCCACGACCGCAAGACCCGCCGGGAGGAAAGACTGTTCGTGGCGGAAGGCGAGGAGATTTTGGCGCTGGCGCTGGCGCACGGCTGGCCGCCGCGTCACCTGTTCCACGCCGACGACGCGCCGCCGGCGCTTCTGGCGCAGGCGGAACGGGCGGGCGCGGCGCTCCACGCCTGCTCGCCGCCGGTGATGGCGGCGCTGTCGGCGATGGCGAACCCGCCTGCGGCCGTCGGGCTGTTTGCGGTGCGCGAGGCTCCGCCGCCGGATCCGGCGACGGCGGCCGGGATCTGGCTGATGCTTGACCGGCTGCGCACGCCCGGCAACCTGGGCACGATCGTGCGCACGGCGCATGCAGTGGCCGCGACGGGCGTCATCCTCGTCGAACCCTCGTGCGATCCGTTCGCGCCGGAAGCGGTGCGCGCCAGCATGGGGTCGGTGTTTGCGGTTGCGATCTCGTCGGTTACGGCGCAGGCGGCGCCGGCGCTGGTGAAGGCCTGGTGCGGGGACACGCTCGCCTTGTCCGCCTCCGGCGACAGCGATTTCCGCCAGCCGGTTTCGCGCCCGGCCCTTGTCATCGCCGGGCACGAGGGCGATGGCGTTTCGCCCGCGCTCGCCGCCGCCGCCCGCCGGCGCGTGGCGCTGCCGATGCCGGGCGGAACGGAGAGCCTCAACGTGGCCGCGGCCGCGGCGGTGATGCTCTACGCACTGGCGTTTCCCGCCGACGCCTCGGCT
>DAIODI010000031.1:0-18609 GCA_036746875.1 Aestuariivirgaceae bacterium
GGCGGCTGGCCGGGCGCCAACCCCACCGACACGGCGCTGTTCGCCGAAGCCCGCCCGATGCGCGCCACCTTCACCGCCTTCGGCATGACGCGCCGGCCGGGCCGCTCGGCCTCGAACGATCCGGGCCTCCAGGACGTGCTCGCCGCCAAGGCTCCGGCCGCCTGCTTCGTGGCCAAGACCTGGGACTACCACGTGCGCGTGGCGCTGGGTTGCACGGGCGCCGAAAACCTCGACGCCATCGCCGCGACGGTGCAGGCGGCGGTGGCGGCGGGCCGCGAGGCGATGATCGACTGCGAGCACTTCTTCGACGGCTACAAGGCGAACCCCGCCTACGCGCTCGACTGCGCCCGCGTGGCTTGCGAGGCGGGCGCGCGCTGGGTGGTGCTGTGCGACACCAACGGCGGCGCGCAGCCCGGCGAGGTGACGGAGATCGTCGAGGCCGTGACGCGCCATGTGCCCGGCGGCCGCCTCGGCATCCACGTCCATAACGACACCGAGCAGGCGGTGGCGAACTCGCTCGCCGCGGTGCTGGCGGGCGTGCGCCAGATCCAGGGCACGCTCAACGGCATCGGCGAGCGCTGCGGCAACGCCAACCTCGTCTCGATCATCCCGACGCTGCTGCTCAAGGAGCCGTTCCGGACCCGCTTCGAGGTGGGCGTGGACGCCGGCCGTCTCACCCGGCTCACGCAGATCTCGCGCGCCTTCGACGAACTGCTGAACCGCGCCCCCAACCGGCAGGCGCCCTACGTGGGCGAGAGCGCCTTCGCCACCAAGGCCGGATTGCATGCTTCGGCGCTGCTCAAGGAGCCGGAGACTTATGAGCATGTCGCGCCGGAAGCGGTGGGCAACGCCCGCAAGGTGCTGATCTCGGGGCAGGGCGGCAGATCCAACCTCATGGCGGCGCTGAAGCGGCTCGGCATCGAGGCGGCGCGCGACGATGCGCGGCTCGACCATCTCCTGCGCGAGGTGAAGGAGCGCGAGTCGCTGGGCTACGCCTACGAGGGCGCGGAAGCCTCGTTCGCGCTGCTCGCCCGCCGCCATCTCGGCCGGGCGCCGGAGTACTTCGCGGTCGAGAGTTTCCGGGTGATGGTGGAGCATCGCCATAACGCGGCCGGCGATCTTGTCACCGTCTCGGAAGCGGTGGTGAAGGTGGCGGTGGACGGCGAGCGCTTCCTGTCGGTGGGCGAGGGCAACGGCCCGGTCAACGCGCTCGACATGGCGCTGCGGAAGGATCTCGGCCGCTACAGCGGGCTGATCGCCGATCTCGAACTGGTGGATTACAAGGTGCGCATCCTCAACGGCGGCACCGGCGCGACCACGCGGGTGCTGATCGAAAGCCGCGACGGCTCGGGCGAGCGCTGGTTCACGGTGGGCGTGTCGCCCAACATCGTGGACGCCTCGTTCCAGGCGCTGGTCGATTCGATCACGTGGAAGCTGATGAAGGAGGGCGCGGCGCCGTCGTTGTCGCAAAGCGCCGGGCGCATGGCTGCCCGCGCTTGACGCCCGGCGAACGCGGGGCCACTCAGCCCCCATGCCGCCGTCACTCGACCGCCTGAGTCCAGCGCAGCTGGGCGTCTTCTACCTCGCCGTCGCCCACCTGATCTGGGGCGCGATGGCGTACTACCTGAAGTTCCTCGTCTACATTCCGGCTTGGGAACTCGCCATGCACCGCGCCGTGTGGTCGGTGCCGGTGGCCGGGCTGACGCTGCTCTGGCAGGGCCGCATGGGCGATGTCATCGGCGTGCTGAGGCGCCCGCGCGATCTCCTGACGCTCGCTTTCACCGGCTGCCTCATCGCCTGCAACTGGGGCTTTTACATCTGGTCCATCGAGGTTCACCGCACCATCGAGGCGAGTCTCGGCTACTACATCAACCCGATGATCAACGTGTTGTTCGGCCTCGCTTTCCTCGGCGAGCGCTTCAGCCGGATGCAGACAGCGGCGATCGCGCTCGCCTGCGTCGGCGTCCTGATGCAGGCGTGGGCGGTGGGCGTGTTCCCCTGGCTCGGGCTGTTCCTCGCCACCACGTTCTCGCTCTACGGCTTCATCCGCAAGACCATCGCCATCGGCCCGGCGCAGGGCTTCTTCGTCGAAGCCTCGCTGATGGCTGTTCCGGCGGCCGCCGTGCTGGCGTGGCTGGCGCTTCGCGGCGAGGGCCACTTCGGCGTGGCGTGGGGCGAAACGCTGGGCCTGATCGGCCTCGGCGTGATGACGGCGGCGCCGCTGCTGCTGTTCGCCACCGCGATCAAGCTGGTGCGCTACTCGACGGCCGGCATGATGCAGTACATCTCGCCGTCGCTGGTGTTCCTCACCGCCGTGTTCGTGTTCGGGGAGCCGATGAGCTTCTGGCGCTGGATGAGCTTCGTGGTGATCTGGATCGCGCTGGCGCTCTACACCTGGGCGAGTGTCAGGAACGAAGCCGCCTGAGCGGGCGCGCGACGCCACGCTCGCGCAAGAGCGGAGTCCGGCCTCCCTGCGCCGGATCGCCGCCCTCAGGCGCGGTTCAGAACGTCGCGGTTGGCGGCGGTGCGGCCCTTTCCGGCGCGCTCGAGAAAGGCCGGGACGACATCCTCGGCGCGTTTCACCACGGTGTGGCGCACGTCGAGACCGTGGCGGATGAAGCGCTCCTCGCGCATGTGCTCAAACAGCGTGAACAGCGGGTCCCAGTAGCCGTCGATGTTGCAGATGATGATCGGCTTGTCGTGTTGTTCAAGTTGCGCCCAGGTGGAGACCTCCACCAGCTCCTCCAGCGTGCCAATGCCGCCGGGCAGCGCCACGAAGCCGTCGGAGCGTTCGAACATGCTCATCTTGCGTTCGTGCATGTTGCGGGTGACGATCAGCTCGTTGACCTCGGTCAGCATCTGTTCGCGCTGGACGAGGAACTGCGGGATGACGCCGACGACGCGGCCGCCCGCGGCGAGCGTCGCGCGCGCTGTTTCGCCCATCAGCCCCAGGCTGCCGCCGCCGTAAACGAGGCCGATGCCGTTCTCCGCCATCGCCGCGCCCAGCGTGCGGGCCGCTTCCATGTAGGCGGGATTACGTCCGGGGCCGGAGCCGCAGTACACGCAAAGGTTGTAGCTTGTTGTCATGTCGGATGGGTTCTCGGCCGGGGGCTCGCCCGGTCTGCTGGCGTCACGGGGCGCGGCCGTGCGGCGGGTGGCGTTGGCGGAAGCGGCGGTCAAAAGTCCCGCAAGGGTGTTTCATTTCATGGTACATGGGGCCAAATGATGGATCTGTGAAGGGCTGGTGCACGGGCGCGATGGCGCGCCCGAGGCGTGAAGGAAGATGTGCGCAGGGCGTTCAATCCTCTCGTTGCGGTGGTCGGCCTCGCCGTCGCGGGCGTCGCCGCCGTCGCCATACTGACCTGGGACCAATGGAGCGATGCTCCGGCCCCGGCGGAGGTCGCCCGGACTGTCACTCCGCCCGTCACCGCGCCGGCTGCGCCTCCCGCGCCTCCGACGCAGCCAGCGGAGCAGCAGACGGCGGCGGTCGCCCCCGGGGTTGAGGAGCCCGCTCCCGCGCCCCAGCCCGAAGCCGCCGCGCCCGCCCCGGCGGTTCAGCCGCCCGCGCCGCGGCCGCCGGCGTTTGACATCGTGCGCGTCGAACCGGACGGCTCGGCCCTCGTCGCGGGCCGCGCCGAACCCGACGCCACCGTGACCATCTCGTCCAACGGCGCGCCTTTGGGCCAAGCCCGCGCCAACGCGCGCGGCGAGTGGGTGTGGACCTCGCCCGCGCCGCTCGCCCCTGGCTCCTATGCGGTGACGCTTGAGGCCGCGCCTCCGGGCGGCGGCGCGCCGCTCGCCTCCGAACAGGCCGTCGCCGTGGTGGTGCCGGACCGGCCGGAGACGCCGCTTGTGGTGCTGACCGCGCCGGACGCCCCCTCGACCGCCCTTCTTAAGCCTGATGCCTAGGTGGCGGCGGTTGCGCCGCCGGAGGCTGCGCCCGAACCCTCCACCGCCGTCGCTCCGGCCACGCCCGCGGCCGGCCCCGCGCCGGCGTCGGTGAGCCTTGAGTCGGTGGATTACAGCGACACGGGCGACATCGTGTTCACCGGCCGGGGAACGCCGGGCGAAACCGTCCGGCTCTATGTCGACAACGGCCTTGCCGGAGAGGCCCTCGTCGGCCCGGACGGTTCGTGGACCTGGTCGGGCGCCGGGACCATCGCGCCCGGCCGCCACACCTTGCGCGCCGACCAGATCGGCGCGGACTCGAAGGTGACGAGCCGCGTCGAACTGCCGTTCCAGCGCGAGGCGGCGCAGGCGGTGGCGGCGGCTGCGCCCGCCGCCGCGCCCGAAGCGGCCCCGGCCGCCGCGCAGCCTGGGCGTATCGTGATCCAGCCCGGAAATAACCTGTGGAACATCTCGCGCGTTCTCTACGGCAAGGGCACGCAGTACACGGTGATCTACGAGGCCAACCGCGACCAGATCCGCGATCCGTCGCTGATCTTTCCCGGCCAGATCCTCGAAACGCCGGGAACCGCCGCCCCGCCGGTGATCGATCCGAGGTGGCGCAAGCCGCTGTCGGAGATGCCCGGCGGCGCGGCCGCGAACTGACACGACCGGCGATCGCTCAACAGGTCCGATGAAGCATCTCGCTCCTGCCGCTCCGGTTCTGCCGCCCGCCGCCGACGGCGGACATCTTGCGGTGTTGCGCCAGCTTCTTCCGTATCTCTGGCCGAAGGATCGCGCCGACCTGCGCTGGCGCGTGGCGGTGGCGATGCTGGCGCTGTTCGCCTCCAAGATCGTCACCGTGTGGGCGCCGTTCGCCTACAAGCACGCGGTCGATGCGCTGACCGCCGCGGGCAACCCGGCGGCCGTCGCCGTTGCCGTGCCTGTGGCGCTGATCGTCGCCTACGCCGTGGGCCGGGTGATGATGGTGGTGCTGGCGCAGATCCGCGACGCGCTGTTCGCCCGCGTCGGCCAGCATGCGGTGCGCGAGCTTTCGGTGAAGACCTTCCGCCATCTGCACGCGCTGTCGCTGCGCTTCCACCTCGACCGGCGCACCGGCGGCCTCGCCCGCGTCATTTCGCGCGGCACCAACGGCATCGACACGCTGTTGCGCTACTCGCTGTTCAACACCTTCCCGACGCTGCTCGAACTCCTGCTCGTCTGCGGCATCCTCGCGTGGAACTTCGGCTGGCTCTATGCGGTGGTCGTGTTCGTCACCGTCGTCGTCTACATCGCCTTCACCTACTCGGCGACCGAGTGGCGCATCGGCATCCGCCGTTCCATGAACGACGCCGACACCGACGCCAGCACCAAGGCGGTGGACAGCCTGCTCAACTTCGAGACGGTGAAGTACTTCAACAACGAGGAGCACGAGGCCGTCCGTTTCGACCGCTCGATGCAGAAGTACGAGAAGGCGGCGATCCGCACCTGGGTGTCGCTGGCGGTGCTCAACTCCGGCCAGGCGCTCCTGTTCACCGTCGGGCTCGGGATCGTGATGCTGATGTCGGCCTACGAGGTCGCCGCCGGACGGCAGACGGTCGGCGACTTCGTGCTGGTCAACGCGCTGATGATCCAGCTTTATCTGCCGCTCAACTTCATGGGATCGGTCTACCGCGACATCCGCCAGGGCCTCATCGACGTCGAGGAGATGTTCAAGGTGCTCGCGGTCGGCGCCGAGATCGCCGACAGGCCGGGCGCGACGCCGCTCAAGGTCACGGCCGGCGAAGTGCGGTTCGACGAGGTTTCGTTCCACTACGACCGCGAGCGGCCGATCCTGCGCCACGTCTCGTTCACCGTGCCGCCGGGCCGCTCGGTCGCCATCGTCGGACCATCGGGGGCGGGCAAATCCACCATCTCGCGGCTGCTTTACCGCTTCTACGAGGTGGCGGGCGGGCGCATCCTCATCGACGGGCAGGACATCGCCGGCGTCACCCAGCGGTCGCTGCGCAACGCCATCGGGATGGTTCCCCAGGACACCGTGCTGTTCAACGACACGATCCGCTATAACATCGAGTACGGCCGCCCGGGCGCCGCGCAGGCCGAGATCGAGGCGGCGGCGAAACTCGCCCGCATCCACGAGTTCGTGCTGACCCTGCCCAAAGGCTACGACACCATCGTCGGCGAACGCGGGTTGAAGCTGTCGGGCGGCGAGAAGCAGCGCGTGTCGATCGCCCGCACGATCCTGAAGGCCCCGCCGATCCTCGTTCTCGACGAGGCGACCTCGGCGCTCGACACGATGACCGAACAGGAGATCCAGGCGGCGCTGCGCCAGGTCTCGAAGGACCGCACCACGCTGGTCATCGCGCACCGGCTCTCCACCATCGTCGACGCCGACGAGATCATCGTTCTGGAGAAGGGACGCATCGTGGAACGCGGCGACCACAAGACGCTGCTTGACCATCGCGGCGTCTACGCCCGCATGTGGAACCGCCAGCGCGAGGCCGACGAGGCCCGCCGCCGCCTCGCCGAGGCCGCCGACGAGCGCGGGGTGACGGCCGAATCGCGCGCCCGCGCCGAAGCCACAGGACGCTGAACCGCCATGATCGACTCCCTCCTCTCCGTGCTCGTTCCGGTCCACCGCGAAGGCTGGCGGTTCGCCGGCCTCTTCGCCGCCGGGACGCTCGTGATGTTCTGGCTGCTGCCGGACGTTTTCGGCTGGATCGGCGTCGTCGCCACGCTCTGGTGCCTCTACTTCTTCCGCGATCCCGAACGGGTGACGCCGGTCGGGGAAGGCCTCGTCATCGCGCCGGCCGACGGGGTGGTGTCGCAGATCGTCGCGGTGATTCCCCCGCCCGAGCTCGACCTTCCCCGCGAACCGCACGTGCGCGTTTCGGTGTTCATGAACGTGTTCGACGTGCACGTGAATCGCGCGCCCGTCGCCGGCCGGGTCGCCCGCGTCGCCTATGTGCCGGGCAAGTTCCTCAACGCCGATCTCGACAAGGCCAGCGAGGACAACGAGCGCCAGGCGTTCACCATCGAGACGGCGAGCCATGGTCCCGTCGGCGTGGTGCAGATCGCCGGGCTCGTGGCCCGCCGCATCGTTCGCTTTGTGGAGGCCGGGCAGGACGTGCAGGCCGGCGAGCGCATCGGGCTCATCCGCTTCGGCTCGCGGGTGGATGTGTATCTCCCGCCGGGCCGCAATGCGCTGGTCGTCGAAGGGCAGCGGTCGGTGGCGGGCGAGACGGTGATCGCCGATCTCGCCGCAAGCGCTCCCGCCCGCGCCGGCCGCCGGTCGTGAGGGGCGGACCCGTGGACGACGGCGACCAGAGCGAGGGCGCAAGCCGCAGGCGACGCATGCGGGAGGGCATGGACCGCTTCCTGAAGGAGCCGCGCGACATCCGCCTGCAGCGCTTCAACCAGATTCCGCTGCGCTTTCTTCTGCCCAACATCATCACGCTTCTGGCGCTGTGCTCCGGCGTCACCGCCATCAGGCTCGGCGTCGAAGGCCGCTACGAGCTTGCGGTCGGCGCGGTGATCATCGCCGTGGTGCTCGACGCGGTGGACGGCCGCGTCGCGCGGCTGCTGAAAGGCCAGTCGAAGTTCGGCGCCGAGCTCGACTCGCTCGCCGATTTCGTCAACTTCGGCGTCACCCCCGCGGTGCTGCTGCACCTGTGGTCGCTGCACCAGCTGAATAACCTCGGCTGGCTCGTCTGTCTCGGCCTCGCCATCTGCTGCGCGCTCCGGCTCGCCCGCTTCAACGTCATGGCGGCCGATCCCGACAAACCCGCATGGACCGGCAACTTCTTCACCGGCATCCCCGCCCCCGCCGGCGCCGGACTCGCCATGCTGCCGATGTATCTCGGCTTTCTCGGCCTTGACTTCGCAAGCCGCAGCGCGGCGTTCGCCGTTCTGGTGTGGGTGGCGCTGGTCGCCGCCGGCATGGTGAGCCGGATGCCGACCTACTCCGGCAAGACGCTTGGCCAGCGCGTCCACAGCGACCTGGTGCTGCCGATCATCGCCGCCGCCGTGATCGTGATGGTGATGCTCGTCGCCTTCACCTGGGAGATGCTGACGCTGTTTGCGCTGATCTATGTGGCGCTCATTCCGTTCGGCCTCAGAAGCTACGCGCGCCAGCAGGCGGCGTGGGACGCGCGCAAGGCCGAAGCCGCTCCGGCCCCGCCGCCACCCGTCTGACGTTCGCCCGCGTTATTGCCCGCGCCTACAGCACCCCCTCGAGGTCGGCGATGAGGTCGGCGGCGTCCTCGATGCCCGCCGAAAAGCGAAACACGCCCTCGCCCGCATATCGCCGGTAGCGCGCCTCGGCCTCGGGCGCGAGCCTGAAGCTCGACTGCATCAGCGCCTCGGTCGGGATCCAGTAGACCAGACTGCGGTGGTGGCCGAGCGACACCGCGTAATGGATCACCCTCAGCCGCTCCACCATGCGCGCCGCGATCAGATGCCCCGGTTCGTGCGTCTGGAAGGTGAGCATGCCGGAGAAGTTCTTCATCTGCCGCTGCGCCAGCGCGTGCTGGGGGTGCGAGGCGAGGCCCGGATAGAACACCGACTTCACCTTCGGGTGCGCTTCCAGCCGGCGCGCCACGGCCAGCGCGCTCTCCTCGTGGGCCTTCATGCGGATCGGCAGCGTCGCTGCGCCGCGCAAGATCAGCCAGGCGTTGAACGGCGACAGCACGCCGCCATAGTGCACCGTGGCTTCGAGGTTCAGCGCGTTGAGGTCGTCCGCACGGCCTGCCACCGCGCCGCCCATCGCGTCGCCGTGGCCGCCGATGTACTTGGTGAGCGAGTGCACGACGAAGTCCGCGCCAAGCTCCAGAGGCCGCGTGGCGACCGGCGAGGCGAAGGTCGAATCCACCACCACATCGCGCACGCCGCGCTCGCGGGCGAGCGCCGACAGCGCGGCGATGTCCGACAGCCGCATAATCGGGTTCGCCGGCGTCTCGATCCACAGCATTTTCGTCTGCGGGCGGATGGCCGCGGCCACCATCGCAGGGTCCGACGTGTCGGTGGTCGTCACCTCGATCCCCCAGCGCGGAAGACTGTCGCGCGCCAGTTCCGCGGTGCCGACGTAATTGGCGTCCGAAATCACCAGGTGATCGCCGCTGGACAGCCGCCCGGCGAGCAGGGCGTGGCTCGCCGCCATGCCGGAAGCGAAGGCGAGCGCCATCTCCGCCCCTTCGAGCGCCGCCAGCTTCTGTTCAAGCTGCAGCACCGTCGGGTTGGAGAGGCGGGCGTAGACGAACCCCTCGTAACCCTGGCGGTTGCGGGCCGAAAATCCGGTGACTTCGGAGGGCGCGAAGGTGGAGGACATGACGAGATTGGGCGAGGACGCCCGGGTCGCCGGATCGATCGCCTCGCCGGCGTGGACGGCGACCGTCCGCTCGCCCCAGCGCCTGCCATCCGATACCCCACCCATGCCGTTCTCCCGCTTTCGTGATCGATGATCCGGGGGCGGTTCTAACGGGCGGGGCCGCCGCTGTCACCCGCGCCACGTTCGCGTCCCAATTTCCGACGAAAGGCTTGCGGGCAGCTGGCAGGACGCGCGAAACCGCTTCTGCTATAGGACCTTGCCCGTTTGTAGCAATCCGGATTCGGCCATGCCCTTGGACATTCGCGCCCTGATCGAGGCCAACGCCGCCGACGCCTCAACGCTCTATGAGGCGCATGTCAACGCGAAGTTCGCCCGCGCCATGCGCATCATCGGGTTCGACAGGGCCTATGTGCGCGGGCAGGGGCCTTACCTGTGGGACAACCACGGGCGGCGTTACCTCGACATGCTGGCGGGCTACGGCGTGTTCAACGCCGGCCGCAACCATCCCGAAATCCGCCGCACGCTGATCGAGTTCATGCAGGCCGACGTGTCGAGCCTCGTGCAGATGGAAACGCCGGTGCTGTGCGGCCTGATGGCGAAGGAGCTGAAGGCGCGCGTCGGCTACGGACTGGAGAACGTCTACTTCTGCTCGACCGGCGCGGAAGCCAACGAGACGGCGATCAAGTTCGCCCGCCGCGCCACCGGCCGCAACCGTATCGTCTACGCGTCGTCCGGCTTCCACGGCCTCACCACCGGCGCGCTGGCGATGAACGGCGCGGAGGTGTTCCGCGAAGGCTTCGGCGAGCTGATCGAAACGACGAAGGTGACGTTCGGCGATCTCGCCGCGCTTGAAGCCGAGTTGCGCAAGGGCGACGTCGCCGCCTATTTCGTCGAACCGGTGCAGGGGAAGGGCGTCAACATCCCGCCGCCCGGCTACCTCGCCGCCGCTTCCAGGCTGTGCCATCGCCACGGCGCGCTGTTCGTCGCCGACGAGGTGCAGTGCGGCATGGGCCGCACGGGAAAGTTTCTCGCGCTCCATCATGAGGAGGGCGCGGAGCCCGACATGGTGCTTTTGTCGAAGTCGCTCTCCGGCGGCTACGTGCCCTCTGGCGCGGTGGTGACGAAGCGCGCCGTGTTCGAGGCGACGTTCTCCTCGCTCGACCGCGCGGTGGTCCACTCCTCCACGTTCGGCAAGTCCAACTTCGCCATGGCGGCCGGCCTCGCCATGCTCGCCGCCATGGACGACGACCGCATGATGGAGAACGCCGCGCGCATGGGCGATCTCCTCGGCGAGCGGCTCGCCGCGCTCATGCCGCGCTACGAGTTCATGCACGAGGTGCGCTGGCGCGGACTGATGCTCGCCATCGCGTTCGGCAAGCCGAGTTCGCTGAAGCTCAAGACCGCCTGGAGCGCCGTCAACACGCTCAACGCCGACCTGTTCTGCCAGGCGATCACGATTCCGCTGCTCGAGGACCACGGCGTGCTCACCCAGGTCGCCGGCAACCGCATGACCACGATCAAGCTGATCCCGCCGCTCGTCATCAGCGAGGCCGACGTGGACTGGTTCGTCACCGCCTTCGACAAGGTGATGGCTGATTTGCATCGCTTCCCCGGCCCGGCGTGGGAAAGCCTCACCCGTATCGCCAGGAACGCGCTCGCGCCCGCGCCGCGCCGCGCCGCCGCGGAATAATCAGCCAACGGATGATCGGAGGAAGCCGAACGCCATGAACCAGTCGTGGTTCAACGTCTCCGCATGGTCGATCCGCAATCCGTGGCCGGCGATCGCGCTGTTCATCCTGCTCATGGTGGCGGGCGTCGTCAGCTTCATGAACATGCCGGTGACGCGGTATCCGGACGTGGACATCCCGGTGGTGCTGCTCACCGTGGAACGCCCCGGAACGCCGGCGAAGACGCTGGAGGAGCTGGTCGCCAAGCCGCTGGAGAAGGAGCTGCGGGCGATCCCGCAGATGCGGCACGTTCTCACCACGCTGTCGGAAGGCTTCCTCGCCATCACCATGGAGTTCCGCGTCGACAGGCCGTCCGCCACGGCGCTGGCGGACGTGAAGGCGGCCTACGCGAGGCTCGCCGGGACGCTGCCTGCGGACCTGAGGAACCTGAAGATCGAGCTGATCGAGGTGACGGGGCCGGCGGGCCTCACCTACGCCGTGCGCTCCGCCGCGAAGACGCCGGAGGAGCTGACCGGATTCGTGAAGACGCGCATGGTCCCCGTGCTCGACGGGTTGCCGTCCGTCTCGGACGTGGTGGTGTCGGGCGGCGCTGTCCGCCAGGTCTCGGTGGCGCTCGACCCGCGCAAGATCGCCGAGGAGGGGATCCTCATCGGCGACGTGGCGAAGGCGCTGGCGAAGCTTTCGGCAAGCCCCGTGCCCGGCGCCGACGGCGGGCCGGAGGCGCTTGCAGAAGCGGTCGGCAAGCTCACCGTCACTACCCGGACGGGCGCGGCCGCGCCGCTCGCCGACTTCGCCTACATCGAGACCGGCGAGGCCGACGCCACGTCCTTCGCCATGATCGACGGCGAGCCGGTTCTGGCGGTCTCGGTGTTCCAGGCGCGCGGCGCCTCGGATGTCAGCGTCGCCGGGGAGGTGGCCGCGAAGGTGGCGGAACTGGCGGGCGCCAATCCCGATGTGGCGTTCGAGCTGGTCGATTCCACCGCGCCCTACACGCTCGGCAACTTCACCTCCGCCATGCATACGCTGTGGGAGGGCGCGATCCTCACCGTGCTGGTGGTGCTTTTGTTCCTGCGCAACATCCGCGCCACCATCATCGCGGCGATCGCGCTGCCGCTCTCCATCATCCCGGCGTTCTTTGCGATGGACGTGCTGGGCTTCTCGCTCAACCTCGTCAGTCTCCTCGGCATCACCATCGTCACCGGCATTCTTGTGGACGACGCCATCGTCGAGATCGAGAACATCGTCCGCCACATGAAGATGGGGAAATCTCCCATGGCCGCGTCGCTCGAGGCGGCCGACGAGATCGGCCTCACCATCATCGCCATTTCGCTCACCATCGTCGCGGTGTTCGTGCCGGTGTCGTTCATGGGCGGCATGGCCGGGCGCTTCTTCACCCAGTTCGGTCTGACGGTTTCGGTGGCGGTGCTGTTCTCCCTTCTCGTCGCGCGTCTCATCACGCCGGTGCTCACCGCCTACTTCCTGCGCGCTTCAGACGCCGACGCGGCGGGCCCCGGGGAGGAGAAGCAGCCAGGCGCGGTGATGCGCGCCTATCTCGGCGTGCTCGACGTGGCGCTCGCCCACCGGTTCCTGACGGTGTTCCTCGGCCTCGCCATCTTCGCCGGATCGATCTACGCCACGCGCTGGCTGCCCGCCGGGTTCCTGCCCGCCGAAGACACCTCGCGCATCCTCCTCAACGTGCAGGTGGAGGAGTTCACCTCGATCTACGACACCGAGGCGATGGCCAAGAAGGCCACCGAGGCGATCCGCCGCCAGGGCGAGGTGAAGACGGTGGCGGCGCGCGGCTCGACCGCCGGGGATCCCCGCGTCGCCAGCTTCGTCATTCACCTGACGCCGCGCGCCGAGCGCACGCGCACCCAGAAGGAAATCGCCGCCGCCATCGCCGCCGAGATCGAGAAGGAAGCGGGGATGCGCTACTGGTTCGTCAACGAGATGAGCGGGATCCGCGACCTGTCGCTGGCCATCGTCGGCGACGACAGCGAGGCGGTGGCGGAGGCGGCGCGCAAGCTGGAGGAAGAGGCGAGGGGCATCGCGCAGGTCCGCAACGTGCTCGCCACCGCCGCGCCGGAAATGCCCGCGCTGCAGATCGGCCTCAGGCCGGAGGCCATCGCCGCACAGGGCGCGAACCGCGACGACATCATGGACGCGCTGCGGATCGCCACCGTCGGCGACGCCGAAACGCGGGCGCCGCGCGGCGACGCTTCCGGCGAGGCGTTCGCGATCAAGCTCTCGGTGGACGCCGGCGGCGCCGAACAGGCGGCGGGCTTCGACGACCGGCTGCTGCAGGCCCTGTTCGTGCCGGCCGCCGGCGGCGAGCGCGTGTCGATCGAGAAGTTCATGGACGTTGAGGTGGTGAACGGCCCGATCAGCCTCTCCCGGCGCAACGGCCAGCGCGTGGTGGCGCTGGAGGCCGATCTGGCGCCGGGCGGCTCGCTCGGCTCGGCGATTGCGGAGATCCGCGCGCTGCCCGCCGCGAAGGCGCTCCCGCCCGGCGTGCGCATCGAGGAGGCGGGCGACGCCGAAACCATGAACGAAACCTTCGTCAGCTTCGGCATCGCCATGGGGCTCGGCGTCGCCGCCATGTTGACCATCCTCGTGCTGCTGTTCCGCTCCGTGGTTCAGCCGGTGACGATCCTCGCCTCGCTGCCGCTCTCCATCGCCGGGGCGATCATGGCGCTGCTGCTGTTTTCCAGGGCGCTCGACATGCCGGTGATCATCGGCCTGCTCATGCTGATCGGCATCGTCACCAAGAACGCCATCATGATCGTGGACTTCGCCATGGCCGGGATGCGCGCCGGACTTCAGCGCACCGCGGCGCTGATGGACGCGGGCGCCAAGCGCGCGCGGCCGATCATCATGACGACCGTCGCCATGGTGGCGGGCATGCTGCCGAGCGCGCTAGGGCTTGGCGACGGTGGCGAGTTCCGCTCGCCCATGGCGATCGCGGTGATCGGCGGCCTCGTGCTGTCCACGCTGCTGTCGCTGCTCTTCGTTCCGGCAATGTTCTCGATCATGGACGATGTGGGGCGTTTGTTGTCCAGGCGCAAGCGGGTGGCGTCCTGATCCGCGGGCGGCTGCTGCGGCTTGCGGCATGAGCGCGCATGGTCGGGAAATCCGCCGGTCTTGCGGTTCCTGCGGCGCTTGACCGGGCGCCGCGAAAGACATTACCAAGACTTTTCGCGGGCTCATCCGACTCCAACGATAAGGAAATTCCGCTTTGTCCGTCCCCCTGATGCAGCAGATCCGCGTTGGCGCCTACGTCATGAAACAGCGCCTGAAGGGCAACAAGCGCTACCCGCTGGTGCTGATGCTCGAGCCGTTGTTCCGCTGCAACCTCGCCTGCGCGGGCTGCGGCAAGATCGATTATCCCAAGCCCATCCTCGACAAGCGCCTCACCGTCAAGGAGTGCCTCGACGCGGTGGACGAATGCGGCGCGCCCATCGTCGCCATTCCCGGCGGCGAGCCGCTGATCCACAAGGAGATCGGCGAGATCGTCGCCGGCATCGTGGCGCGCCGGAAGTATGTCTCGCTGTGCACCAACGCGCTGCTTCTGGAAAAGAAGCTCGACCTGTTCACGCCGTCGCCCTTCCTGTTCTTCTCCATTCACCTCGACGGCATGAAGGAGCACCACGACAAGGCGGTTTGCCAGGAGGGCGTGTTCGAGCGCGCCGTCTCGGCGATCAAGGCGGCGAAGGCCAGGGGCTTCCAGGTCAACGTCAACGCCACGATCTTCGACAACCACGCGCCGGAGGACATCGCCCGATTCCTCGACTACGCGACCGAACTCGGCGTCAACGTCTCGATCTCGCCGGGCTACGCCTACGAGCGCGCGCCCGACCAGCAGCACTTCCTCAACCGGCGCAAGACCAAGGAACTGTTCCGCGACGTGTTCCGTCTCGGCAAGGGCAGGAAGTGGACGCTGTCGCACTCGGCGCTCTATCTCGACTTCCTCACCGGCAACCAGCAGTACATGTGCACGCCGTGGGGCATGCCGACGCGCAACGTCTTCGGCTGGCAGAAGCCGTGCTATCTGCTCGGCGAAGGGTACGTGAAGACCTTCCGTGAACTGATGGACACCACGGACTGGGACAGCTACGGCACCGGCCGTTACGAAAAGTGCGCCAACTGCATGGCGCACTGCGGTTACGAGCCGACGGCCGCCATGGACGCGGTTCTGAACCCGCTCAAGGCCGCAAGGGTGGCCCTGCGCGGGCCGCGCACCGAGGGTCCGATGGCCCCGGAGATCGATCTGTCGCAGCAGCGCAAGGCCGACTACGGCCTGCACGAGCGCCATGTCGCCCAGGTGATGGCCGACATCCACGCGCCTAAGGTGCGCGAAGCGGCGGAGTAGGGCCGCCTCACGCGGAGAGCCGCGACAGAGCCTCCGCCAGCGTTCGCGCCAGCGCCGCCTTCGCCAGCGCCGTCTGCCGCCCGAGTTCGCGAAACGCCGAAAGCCGGTCTCGCCCGGTGACGAGCGCGACGACGATCGGCGTCACGTTCAGCCGCCCGTCCGCCGTCATCGCCTGCGCCGCCGAGGCGGGGATCGCCATGTCCGCCGGATCGGAGATGGCGCGGATCGCCACGAACGGCAGGCCGAGCGCGTGAGCGGCTTCGGCCAGCGCGAACGTCTCCATGTCAACCGCGTGGGCCGCCGTCCTGCTCCACAGCGCCGCCTTGTCCGCGGGGGTCAGCAGCGGTGTGCGCGAGGACACGACGAGGTGCTGCGTGTCGCCGCCGCCGAGCCTCATCCGCCAGTCCGGATCGGCGACGAACCCCTGACCCGTGTCTCGGCTGGTGACCGCAACGGGGAAGAGCACGTCGCCGGCCCGAAGCTCCGGCGCCAGCGCGCCCGCCAGGCCGAAGCTGACGATACACGCTGCGCCCTGCGCCTCCAGCGCCGCGACGGTGGCGGCGGCGTCCGGCGCGCCGGGGCCGGCCACCGTCACCGGCGGCGGCCTCGCGCGCGCCGCGCGCGCCGCCTTGCGCACCAGCGCCGCCTCCAGGGCGAGGCCGGTGGCGAAGCCGGGACGGGGGGTCAGGACGGCCACGTATGGCCAAGGTCGCGGGCGCGGTCGATGAGCGCGCCGGCCGCGTCCGCGCCGTCAAGCGAGCCGTGCAGCAGTTCGAGGCGGCTCTGCTTCACGCCGCAGTAGCCGGCGATGCCGATGTCGAGCTGAACCTTGAGCGCTTCAAGATAGCCGCGCGTGTCGAACGTCGCCGCGTCCGCCGCCGCAACGCCGAGCCACAGCACGCGGGCGTGCGGCAGCTCCGCCCCGCCGTAGGCGAAGCCGCGCGCGAAGCAGCGGTCGATATAGCCCTTGGTCATGGCGGGCAGTCCCCACCACCACACCGGAAACACGAACGCCAGCGCCTGCGCCCGCTTCAGCCGGGCGATCTCGATCTGGACGGTGGGCGAATAGCGCTTTCCGGCGTCGTTCCAGTCCGGCTCGTCCTCGGGGATCATGCGGGGATCGAAGCCGGAGGCGTAAAGGTCGAGCGTCTCGTGGGAGTGCCCGGCTTCGCCGAGGCCGCGCGCGAATGCGTTGGCCACGGCGTGGGTGAGGGAGGCGGGGCGCGGATGATCGACGACGACGAGCGCCCGCATCGGCGGCGTCCGCTCACATGCCGTAGCGGACGCGGCGCGAGTTGCCGCGCATCAGCTCGCCATATCGTCCCAGCGCCCAGGTGGGGAAGTAGGCGGCGTAGCCGTGGTAGCGCAGGTAGAAGACGCGCGGAAACCCGACGGCGGTGAAGTGCTCCTCGCGCCAGCGGGCGCCTTCGCGTGGGGCCTGCGCCAGATGGGCGATACCGCGCTTCACCGCATCGTGCCCGGCCTCGCCCGCCGCCATCAGCCCGAGCAGCGCCCACGCCGTCTGCGACGGTGTGGAGGCCTTGGCCTCGTAGCGGCGCTCCTTCCAGTAGGTCGCGCCGTCCTCGCCCCAGCCGCCGTCGGCGCGCTGGTGCTTCACCAGCCAGGCGACTGCGCGGCGCACCGTTTCCGACTGCGGGTCTTCGCCGGCGGCGTTCAGCGCGCACAGCGCCGACCACGTTCCGTAGACGTAGTTGGTGCCCCAGCGGCCGAACCACGAGCCGTCGTCCTCCTGCTCGGCGGCGATGAACGCCAGCGCGCGCGCCACCGCCGGATGCTCGCGGCTGTGCCCGACCTGACACAGGAACGAGACGCAGCGCGCCGTCACGTCCACGGGCGGCGGGTCGAGCAGCGCGCCATGGGCGGCGAAGGGGATGGAGTTGAGGAAATCGGCGTTGTTGTCAATGTCGAACGCGCCCCAGCCGCCGTTCGTGCTCTGCATGCCCTCGATCCAGGTCACGGCGCGGGCGATGTTGTGGCGATAGCGGGCGCGATCCACGCGGTCCAGCAGCATGCCGACGACGGCGGTGTCGTCCACGTCGGGGTAGTAATCGTTGCGGTACTGGAAGGCCCAGCCGCCCGGCGCGAGATCCGGATTCTGCACCGCCCAGTCGCCCTTGAGGTCGAGGATCTGGCGCTCGGCCAGCCAGTCGCAGGCGGCGAGGATGCGCGCGTCGTCCGGCGCGACGCCGGCGTCGAGCAGGGCATGGACGGCGAGCGCGGTGTCCCAGATCGGCGACTCGCACGGCTGGCAGTAGCGGGCCCTTCCGCCGCGCTCGCTGCGCGCGCCGACAACCAGCCGCCGCACGCTGTCGCGGGCCGTCTGGTGGTGCGCGCGGTGATCGGGGCCCAACACGTGGAACGCCAACGTCGCGAAGGCCATGGCCGGGAAGATCGCGCCCAGCCCATCCTCGCCGTTGAGGCGCGGCAGGATGAAATCGACCGCCGCCTGGATCGCCTTGCGGCGGCTCGGCAGCTTCGGAAGGATATGCGCCTCGGCCGGGTGCAGCACCTTGTCGAGTTGCAGGAACGCCTCGCCCCAGCGTGACCCGGTGGGGTTGACGTTCCACTGCTTCACCTGTTCGGGCGGCGTGCGGAACAGCTCGCGGCAGGAGGCCCCGGTGGGGTTCTTCGCCTTCGGCTTGAGGGCGGCGAGGATCAGCAGCGGCGCAATCACCGTGCGCGACCAGTAGGAGAATTTCCACACGCTGACCGGAGCGGTCTTCGGCATCAGCATGAGCTCCACCGGCATCGCCGGCACGCCGCGCCACGGCGCCTCGCCGAAGAGCGCCAGCATGTAGCGGGTGAAGACGTTGGAGGTCTCCGCGCCGCCGTGTTCGAGGATCGCCTTGCGGGCGCGCGCCATGTGCGGCGCATCCGGCGGGTCGCCGATCATCTTCAGCGCGAAATACGCCTTCACCGACGCCGAGATATTGAAATCGCCGTCGTGGAACATCGGCCAGCCGCCGTGCCTGGCGCTCTGCAGCGAACGGATGTACTCGCCAAGCTCTGCCTCAAGCTCTGGCTCCGGGTCGCCAAGGAAGTGATTGACGAAGATGTACTCCGCCGGAATGGTGGCGTCGGCCTCAAGCTCAAAGACGAAATGGCCGTCCGGCTTCTGCAGGGCGAGCAGATCGGCGGCGCTCTGCCGGGAGACCTCGCGCGCATGGGCCGCAAGCCCGAGCGGCGCGTCGATCTCTGCGAGCTTCATGGCTGCGCTGGATGGCGTCATGTCCATGGTCCGATGCTGTTTCGCCGCCTCTCCACCAGCGATGGAGGTGAAGAAATCGGCCCCTAAAGTCAAGGGAATGCCGCGCCGCACA
>DAIODI010000032.1:0-18595 GCA_036746875.1 Aestuariivirgaceae bacterium
CGCGAAGCCGCTGATGAACATGCTCTTGAGCGCCTGGTCGAGCCCGGACGCGCGCCTGGCCAGTCCGTACCCGTCCATTTCCTGCACCACGATATCGGTGAGCAGCAGATCGAAGGCGGTTCCCTTCAGCTCTTCGAAGGCCGAAACGCCCTCGGCGAAGCTGCTGACGTCGTGGCCGGCCTTCTCCAGCGCCCGCGCCAGAAAGCGGCGCATGTCGTCATCATCCTCGGCCAGCAGTATTCTCGCCATCGTCTCCAACCATCGTCTCCAAGTCCCGGGCTGTCTTGCGGATATGGGCGCGCAACTGTCCTTCCGCCGAAGAGCGGAGCATTCCTTGGCGCCGGAACCTCCCTTTTCAGTGTACCGTATCGTGCCGGGCTTCGCCATGCACTACCCTTGCCAGTTGGCGCGCCAGACCCGAGCGAGCCACCACCAGCGGCGTTGACCGGCCGACACATGCCGCTAGAGTGGCCGGGCATTTGCGGCCCCGGAGAAGATCATGGCGCCGACGCGCCCAGCCCTCGAGATTGACCCGCCTTGGGAGATCGTGCGCCCGGCCCGCCGGACGGCCCCGGTCGTCTTTACGTCGCCACACAGTGGACGGGACTACCCGGCGTCGTTTCTCGCCGCGTCGCGACTGGATTCCCGAAAGCTTCGCGCGTCGGAGGACTTTCTCGTCGATCTTCTGTTCGCCGGTGTGGTGGAGCTTGGCGCTCCGCTGCTCAAGGCCCGCTTTCCCCGGGCATTTCTCGACGTCAACCGGGAACCCTACGAGCTGGATCCGGCGATGTTCAGCGATCCGCTGCCGGCCCATGCCAACGCCGCCTCGGCGCGGGTGGCGGGGGGGCTTGGCACGATCCCGCGCATCGTGGCCGAACAGGAGGAGATCTATGCGGCGACGATGCCTTTTGCGGAGGCCGAACGGCGGATCGCCACCTACTACCGGCCGTTCCACGCGGCCCTGGCGGACCTGATGGCGGAGACGCTGGATGCGTGGCCGCTGGCGGTTCTGATCGATCTGCACTCGATGCCGTCGAGCGCGGCCCTGCCGCAAGCCGGCCGCCCCGGCCAGAAGGCGGATATCGTGCTCGGCGACCGGTTCGGCTCCTCCTGCGACAGCGTCCTCGCCGACGCGCTGGAAGCCGCCTTCGCCGCGCAAGGGTTTTCGGTCACGCGCAACCGCCCTTACGCCGGCGGCCATATCACCGCCGCCTGGGGCCGTCCGGCGCAGGGCGTTCACGCCATCCAGATCGAGGTCAACCGGGCTCTCTATGCCGACGAGCGCCGCCTCATGCCCTTGCCGGGCTTCCGGGCGGTGGCGAGGCGGCTGGACGGCGCCCTGCGAGAGTTCATCGCCCACGCATGGCCGGGATCGCATCGCCTCGCCGCCGAGTGACAGGGCGGTCTCGACAACCCGAAAAGAAAGAGGCCGCTGAACGAGTGCTCGTCAGCGGCCCAAGTCTAGGGAGGAAACGCCCAGGAAGGGCTGTGAGCCGGAAAACTACTCCGGCGTCACGTTTAAGAAGATCGCACCGCAGCGCAACAATTTCAAGTCCCCCAGGGTTGAGACCGGAACGAATGTTGCCTTGAAGCAACGCTGGAAGGTTACAGAACTAATGATGATAAATCAGCATGTTAATCGTTTCTCATGCTTGCCCTGCGGCAGATTGCACTCCGGCGGCGAGCCGTCATCAATGTTGCATTGCAAAAATGACATGCCTTTGCGCAGCGGCCGCCGGTCGCGACTGCGCCGGAGACAGCGAGGTGGGGAATGAGCGCCGGACGTGACCGCCACACCGACGAGGCCGAGTTTCTGCTGGCGCTGGCGAGGGTGGCCGGGGCGGCCATCCTGCCCTGGTTTCGCGGCGCGCTGGCGATCGACAACAAGGACGAAGCCGGCTTCGATCCCGTCACCGAGGCTGATCGCGCCGCCGAGCGGGCGATGCGGCGGATGATCGAACGCCGGTACCCTGGGGATGGCATCGTCGGGGAGGAGTATGGCGAGAAGCCATCGCAGACCGGGCGGCGCTGGGTGCTCGATCCCGTGGACGGCACCCGTTCGTTCATCTGCGGGCTTCCCACGTGGATGACGCTGGTGGGTCTGGTGGAGGACGAACGCCCGGTGGCCGGAGCCGCCCATCAGGCGTTTATCGGCGAAACGTTCATTGGCGGCCCTGCGGGAGCGTTTGTCGTTCGCCGCGCACGCCGAAGACCGCTTGCCACAAGCCCGGCGGCCAGTTTGTCGGCGGCGCGCGGGGGAACAACCAATCCGATGCTGTACAGACAGCCCTCGAAGGCTCCGGTCTACGAAGCCCTGCGCACCCGCTTGCGAAACCTGCGTCATGACGCCGACGCCTATTTCTTCTGCATGGTGGCGGCCGGGCAGATGGACCTCGCCATCGACACTGGGCTCAAGGTCTACGACATCGCCGCGCTGATCCCGATCATCGAGGCCGCCGGCGGCCGCGTCACGACATGGACGGGGGCGGCGGCGGGGAACGGCGGCGACATCCTCGCCACAGCCTCGCCGGCGCTCCACGACGAAGCTCTCGGCCTGATTGGTCAGGCCGCCGGCGGGCCGTCTGCGAGCTGAGCGACGAAGCCGTCAAAGGCGGCCCAGACCTGATCGCGGATCCCGTCCCGTTCCTGCAGAAGCTCATGGCGCGCGCCGGGAACCACAACGCAGGCCATGCCCTGCCGGCGGGCGACGTCCAAACAGCTTCGCGTCGAAACAATTTCGTCACAACCGGCCGCCAGAATCAGAATCGGCGGCAGGCCGGCGCGCGGCTTTCGGCGCTCCAGCCGCCGGATCGACGCCAGCGCCGCCGATAGCCAGCCGATGGTGGGCGCGCCGACGCCGAGGTCGGGAAAAGCGGCGACGAACGCCGCCGACCGGCGGTAGCGGCGCTCGTCGGAGGTCAGGCGATTGCCCTCGAACCGGCGTTCGAGGAACGATCGCGCCCGCCCCTGGCCGAAGGCGTAGACCTTGCCAAGCCCGGCCGCCGCAAGCGCCGGCGCCAGAACCTTGACCACGGGAGCGGGCAGCGGCGCGCGCCCAAGCCCCAGGAACGGCGCGACGAGCACGGCGCCGGCGAACCAGCCGTGCCGATCGAGAGCCCGCAACATCACCTGCCCGCCCGTCGAATGCGCAAGGCCCACATAGGGCGGCGGCAGGTCCGGCAACATCGCCTGCCCGGCCACCGTGTCGAGATCGGTGTCATAGTCGGCGAACGATCGAACGTGGCCGCGCCGGCCGTCGCGCGTCAGCCGGGTGGAGCCGCCCTGTCCGCGCCAGTCGAAGGTGACGACGGCAAAGCCGCGCGCGGCGAGGTCGCCGATCGTTTCGTAGTAGCGTTCGATGAACTCGCCGCGCCCCTGCAGCAGCAGCACGGTGCCGCGCGCCACCGCCGGGCGCAGCGTGGCGCAGCGCAACCGTATTCCGTCCGACGTGGTCAGGAGCTGCCCCGTCAGGCCCTCCGGAACCGGGCTGGCGGGCGTCGCCTTCAGAAGCCCCGAGGGATCGCCGCCGGCGTTCACGCCGCCATCACAGCCGCTTCACTTCGGTCAGTTCGCCGGACGACGACGAGAGCTTTACCGAGAACGACTTGCCGTCGCGCTTCGCCCCGAACGCATAGACCTTGCCCTTGCAGGTCTGCGGCTCGACGTTCGTAAAGCCGTAGCCGGCGACGATCGCCCTGGCCTTGTCGCAGGAGAGCGCTGGTTTGGCGGCCGCCTTCGGTTTCGGCGGCGGCGCGGGCTGCTCGACGTAGGGGTTCACGTAAGCCTCGCCCGGCGGCGGATACTCGACCGGCGGCGGATACTCGGCCGGCGGCGGATAATAGCCGGGCGGCGGTGGAGGCGGGGGCGGCGGCATGTTGAAGGGAAAGAACGGGATCGGCTGGAACCACGGACCCGACTGCGCCATCGCCGGCCCGACAACGAAAATCGCCGGGGCGAGCGTGAGCGCGAACACCAAAGCCCTGAGCGTCATCATGCGGACCTCCCGATCATCTGCCGCGAGCCTACAACAGTTCAGGCGGTTTGCGGCAACATCGCGACGGCGCGCAGGGTTCAGTCACCGCTCGCGCCACCGGCCGCATCGCCGCAGCCCGGCTGCTCGGCCTCTTTGGCGTCGCAATAGCCCGGCGGCGGCAGTTCGACCAGCGGCGGCGGCACGTAGACGGGGGCCAGGCCGATCCCGGAAAAAGACGTCGGCGCCGGCCTGAACCGGCGCCGAGCCTTGCGCCCAACCCCATCCCCACCAGCGCAAATCCAGAACCAACCGGCGGCGCGCGCCCTGCCAACGGATGTCATCCGCAGCGAGGCCAAAGCCCGACGTTCATAGTCAATCGAATTGGTTAACGACGCGTTAGCGCGGACTGCGACCTGCCTGCATCAGATCAGCCGCTCTAACTCTTCAGCTTTGCATCCTCGTTGTCCGCCAAGTGGCGGCCACTTGGCGGGATGATGCGTTAGCGATCGGGCTTCGACGACAGCACGCGCCCTGCCCAGGGATCGAAGCGGACGCGGAAGCGCTGGCCATCGCGCCGGGCGAGGAAGGTGTAGCGATCGCCCGTGCACCGCACCTGCCGCTCCACGCGATAACCGAAGGACCGCAACGCCCGCGCCGCCTCGACGCAGTTCATCTTCGCCCCATACTGGCGAGCCTGAGGGTCCCACGTGCGGCTGCGCGGGTTCATGTCGGGGCTCGGATACCACAGCGGCCAAGGGTTCCACTCCGGGGCGCGCCATTGCGCCAGCGCCGGGGCGGCGAGCAGGACAAGCGCCAGCGCGAAGGCGCCGCCCACGGCCCCCACCCTTGAAAGCCGGTTCGGCCAGCCTAAATCGAGAGCATCGGTCGCCATCGGGACCGATCGTCGGCCCGGCCCCTGCGGCGGGCGCGCGATTGCAACAGAGCTCAAGGAGGTTGTTGCCATGTATGATCTTTCCCCGCTGTACCGGTCGTCGATCGGCTTTGATCGTCTCGCCAAGATGCTGGACGAGATGAACGCCATCGAGGCCCCGTCCTATCCGCCCTATAACATCGAACGCACTGGCGAGAACGAGTACCGCATCACCATGGCGGTCGCCGGTTTCACCGCCGCCGATCTGGCGATCGAGGTGAAGGAGGGCACGCTCGCCATCACCGGCCGGAAGCCGGAGAAGCAGGGCTCGAAGGGCGAATTCCTGCACCAGGGCATCGCCGCCCGCAGTTTCGAGCGCCGCTTCCGCCTTGCCGACCACGTCGAAGTCGAGGGCGCGGAGCTGGAGAACGGTCTGCTCCATGTGGCGCTCAAGCGCGTGATCCCCGAGGCGATGAAGCCCCGCACCATCGCCATCAAGGGCGCCAGGGCCGAGCCCCAGGTGATCGAGGGCGGCAAGGCCGCCGCCTGATCTGCGGATCGCTGTGACCTGAACGAGGGGCGCTTCCCAACGGGGCGCCCCTTTTTCCGTTTCAGCGTGCGGCGGCGAGAAACGCCTTCACATCATCCTCGCGGGTGGCGAACGAGCATACGAACCGCACCATCGCCTCGCCGGGGCGGGGCATATCGGCGTCCGCCAGCGCCGCCTGCCACTCGTAGAACACGCCGCCGGCCGCCTTCAGCCGGTCGATCAGCGGCTTCGGCAGGATCGGGAACGCCTCGTTGGCCTCAACCGGGACAGGCAGCCGCACGCCGGGGAACCGCAACAGCCCCTCACCCAGCAGCGCCGCCATCCGGTTGGCGTGGCGGGCGTTGTCGAGCCACAGTCCATCGTTCAGGTAGGCGAGCATCTGCGCGGCGAGGAACCGGCCCTTGGACAGCAGCTGACCGCCCCGCATCCTGCGGTACCTGAAATCGCGCGCCAGGTCCTTGTCGAAGAACACCACCGCCTCCAGCGCCATCGCGCCGTTCTTGGTGGCCCCGAACGACAGCACGTCCACGCCGGCCTTCCAGGTGATGTCGGCCGGGGCGCAGCCAAGCGCGGCGACTGCGTTGGCGAAGCGCGCCCCGTCCATGTGAAGCCGCATCCCCTTCGCCCGGCACAGTGCGCCGAACGCCGCCACCTCCTGCGGCGCGTACACCGTGCCAAGCTCGCTCGCCTGGGTGAGCGAGACGGTGGCCGGCTTGGGATCGTGCTCGCCGCGGATGAACCCGGCGAGCGCGCACTCGACGGCGCCGGGAGTGATTTTGCCGCCGGGTTCGCGCAGGCCCACGATCTTGGCCCCGCCGGTGAACAGTTCCGGCGAGTTGCACTCGTCGACAGCGATGTGGGCGTCGACGTGGCAGAAGATCGCGCCGTAGGGCGGCGTCGCCGCCGACAGCCCAAGCCCGTTCGCCGCAGTGCCGGAAAGCACGAGGAAGCTCTCCACCTCGCGGCCGAAGACCTCGTTCAGCGCCTGCTCCGCCCGCCGGGTGAGGTCGTCGTAGCCGTAGGAGGGCATGGTCCCGGCGTTGACGGCGACCATCGCCTCCAGAATGCGCGGATCGACGCCAAACACGTTGTCGCTGGCGAAATTCATGACCCCTCCATCTTCATGCTCCGGCTCGGATAGCACGGCGCGGCCTTCTCCTCCCAGAGGCCGGGACACTTCCGGCCCGCCTGATTTGACGCTTGCCGCCACGCCCGATTTCTGTCATTAAACTGAATAGGACAGTAATACTGTCTTTTCTGGATATCATGGCTTTCGGGTTTTGAGGATGAGCGGTCTCGCCAAACGCAACGCGACCGATGCGACGCCCAAACGGGCCGATCGCCGTGGACTCACCGTCGCCAATCGCTGATAAATCCAGTCCAAACAGCCGCTCGAACAACGACAGCGGCTCCCGTTCCGAAAAGCGGCGCCGAAGCGCCTGACGACAACCCGCCAAGCGGCTGGGGAACGGACCCGAGGGAGAGCAGAGATGTCCCAATCACGCCAGATCGCCGCGCTCCTGCCGGAAGGGTTGCCGGAGGCTGACGGCCTCTACGATCCGCGCCGCGAGCGCGACGCTTGCGGCCTGGGCCTTTACGCCAACATCCGCAACGAGAAGAGCCATGCGGTCGTCTCGCAGGGGCTGACCATCCTGAAGAACCTGGAACACCGCGGCGCGGTGGGCGCGGACCCGAAGGCGGGCGACGGCTGCGGAATCCTCATCCAGATCCCGCACCGCTTCTTCCTCGACGAGGCGAAGCGGCTGGGCTTCGCGCTGCCGGAGCCGGGCGAGTACGGCGTCGGCTTCCTGTTCATGCCGCGCGAGCCGGTCTACCGGCAGGAGATCCAGCGCATCTGGTGGCAGACGGCGCGCGAGGAGGGGCTGATCGTGCTCGGCTGGCGCGATGTGCCGGTGGATGACTCGGTGCTGGGCGACAGCGTGCGCCCGACCGAGCCGTTCTCGGCCCAGGTGTTCGTCGGCCGCGGCCCCACCATCCGCGACGAGGCGCACTTCGAGCGCAAGCTGTTCGTCTGCCGCAAGGTGGTGTCGAACCGGGTGATGGAGGTTCTGGGCCAGGCGGCGCGCGCCTACTATCCGGTCTCGGTCTCCACCCGCACCATCGTCTACAAGGGCCTCGTCGTTCCCGAAAGCCTCGACCGCTACTACCGCGACCTCTCCGATGCGCGCGTGGAGTCGGCTCTGGCGCTCGTCCACCAGCGGTTCTCCACCAACACCTTCCCGTCGTGGCCGCTGGCGCACCCTTACCGCTTCGTCTGCCACAACGGCGAGATCAACACGCTGCGCGGCAACTACAACTGGATGGCGGCGCGCCAGTCCAACATGTCGTCCGCCGTGCTGGGGGCCGACCTCGCCAAGCTCTGGCCGATCTCCTACGAGGGCCAGTCCGACACCGCCTGCTTCGACAACGCGCTCGAGTTCCTCACCATGGGCGGCTACGCGCTGCCGCACGCGATGGTGATGCTCATCCCGGAAGCCTGGGCCGGCAACCCGCTGATGGACGCAGACCGGCGCGCCTTCTACGAGCACCACGCGGCGCTGATGGAGCCGTGGGACGGCCCGGCCGCCATGACCTTCACCGACGGCCGCCTCATCGGCGCGACGCTCGACCGGAACGGCCTCAGGCCGGCGCGTTATCTCGTCACGAAGGACGGCTTCGTGTTGCTCGCCTCCGAAATGGGCGTGCTCGACATTCCCGAGGAGAACATCGTCGAGAAGTGGCGCCTGCAGCCGGGCAAGATGCTGCTCATCGACCTGGAGCAGCGGCGCATCGTTTCCGACGAGGAACTCAAGCGCACGCTCGCCACGCGCCATCCGTATGCGCAGTGGCTGAAGAAGACGCAGGTGGTGCTGCGCGAGCTGCCGCTGAAGAAGGCGCGCCGGCAATCCTCCGTGCCGCTGCTCGACCGCCAGCAGGCGTTCGGCTACACCCAGGAGGACATCAAGCTCCTGATGCTGCCGATGGCCCAGACCGGCCAGGAGGCGGTGGGCTCGATGGGCACCGACACGCCGATCTCGGCGCTGTCGAACCGGGCGAAGCTGCTCGACACCTACTTCCAGCAGAACTTCGCCCAGGTGACGAACCCGCCGATCGATCCGATCCGCGAGGAACTGGTGATGTCGCTGGTGTCGTTCATCGGCCCCAGGCCGAACCTGCTCGACCTCAAGGGCGCCTCGACGCACATGCGGCTTCAGGTGCAGCAGCCGATCCTCACCAACGACGACCTCGAACGCATCCGCACCATCGGGACGGTGCGCGAGAACCCGTTCCGCACCGTCACCATCGACGTCACCTACGATGTGGCGAACGGACCGGCGTACATGGAGGCGGCGCTCGACACGATCCGCGCGGCGGCCGAACGGGCGGTGCGCGAGGGCTTCAACATCATCATCCTGTCGGATCGCGCCGTATCGGCGGAGCGCGTGCCGATCCCGGCGCTGCTCGCCACCTCGGCCACCCACCACCACCTGATCCGCAAAGGTCTTCGCACCTCGGTCGGGCTCGTCGTCGAAACCGGCGAGGCGCGCGAGGTTCACCAGTTCGCCGTGCTCGCCGGCTTCGGCGCGGAGGCGATCAATCCCTATCTCGCCTTCGAGACGCTGGAGGCGATGCTGCCGACGCTCGGCGAGGACATCACCCCGGAAGACCTCACCAAGCGCTACATCAAGGCCATCGACAAGGGGCTGCTCAAGGTGATGTCGAAGATGGGCATCTCCACCTACCAGTCGTACTGCGGCGCGCAGATCTTCGACGCGGTGGGCCTGTCGTCGGCGTTCATCGCCGAGTACTTCACTGGCGCCGCCACGCAGATCGAGGGCGTCGGCCTCGACGTGATCGCGCAGGAAGCCTTCGAGCGCCATGCCCAGGCGTTCGGCGACAATCCGGTGTTCGCCGAAGCCCTCGACGTCGGCGGCGAATACGCCTTCCGCACGCGCGGCGAACAGCATGTGTGGACGCCCGACAGCGTGGCGACGCTCCAGCATGCGGTGCGCGCCGGCCGCTACGGCGACTACCGGTCGTTCGCCCGCATGGTCAACGAGGACAACGAGACCGCGAAGTCGCTGCGCGGCCTGTTCCGCCTGCGGACGGCGGAGGAGATGGGCCGCAAGCCGATCCCCCTCGAGGAAGTGGAGCCCGCCGCCGCGATCGTGAAGCGGTTTTCCACCGGCGCGATGTCGTTCGGCTCGATCAGCCGCGAGGCGCACACGACGCTCGCCATCGCCATGAACCGGATCGGCGGCAAGTCGAACACCGGCGAGGGCGGCGAGGAGCCGGAGCGGTTCCGCCCGCTGCCGAACGGCGACAGCATGCGCTCGGCCATCAAGCAGGTGGCCTCCGGGCGCTTCGGCGTGACCACCGAGTATCTGGTCAACGCCGACCAGATCCAGATCAAGATGGCGCAAGGGGCCAAGCCCGGCGAGGGCGGCCAGCTTCCCGGCCACAAGGTGGACGCGACCATCGCGCGCGTGCGCCATTCCACCCCCGGCGTCGGCCTGATCTCGCCGCCGCCGCACCACGACATCTATTCCATCGAGGATCTGGCGCAACTCATCTTCGACCTGAAGAATGTGAACCCGAAAGCCGCGATCTCGGTGAAGCTCGTGTCGGAGGTGGGCGTCGGCACCGTCGCGGCCGGCGTCGCCAAGGCGCGCGCCGACCACATCACCATATCCGGCTATGAGGGCGGCACGGGCGCCTCGCCCCTCACCTCGATCAAGCACGCGGGCTCCCCATGGGAAATCGGCATCGCCGAAACCCAGCAGACGCTGGTGATGAACGCGCTGCGCGGCCGCGTCGCCGTGCAGGTGGACGGCGGGCTTCGCACCGGCCGCGACGTGGTGGTGGCCGCCCTGCTCGGCGCCGACGAGATGGGCTTTTCCACCGCGCCGTTGATCGCCGCCGGGTGCATCATGATGCGGAAGTGCCACCTCAACACCTGCCCCGTGGGGGTGGCGACACAGGACCCGGTGTTGCGCAAGCGCTTCAAGGGCCAGCCCGAGCACGTCATCAACTACTTCTTCTTCGTCGCCGAGGACGTGCGCGAGATCATGGCCGGGATGGGGGTTCGCACCTTCGACGAACTTGTCGGCGCGACCGAGTGGCTCGACAAGGAAGCGGCGATCGCGCACTGGAAGGCGAAGGGCCTCGACTTCCGCAAGCTGTTCAAGCGCCCCGACCTGCCGGGCCCCATGGCGCTGCGCCATTGCGAGTCGCAGAACCACCCGATCCGTCACGTCCTCGACCGGGCGCTGATCGAAGCCGCGCAGCCGGCGCTGGAGCGGGGCGAGCCGGTGGAGATCGCCCGCTCCATCCGCAATGTGGACCGCACCGCCGGCGCGATGCTGTCGGGCGCGGTGGCCGAGCGCCACGGCCATGCCGGGCTGCCGGAGGACACCATCCGCGTGAACCTCGAAGGCACCGCCGGGCAAAGCTTCGGCGCGTTTCTCGCCCATGGGGTGACGTTCGATCTCACCGGCCAGGCCAACGACTACGTCGGCAAGGGATTGTCGGGCGGCAAGCTGATCGTGCGCCCGCCGGAGAGGTCCGGCATCGTGCCGGAGAAGTCGATCATCGTCGGCAACACCGTGCTCTACGGCGCGATCGCCGGCGAGTGCTATTTCCGCGGCGTCGCGGGCGAGCGCTTCGCGGTGCGGAACTCCGGCGCGGTGGCGGTGGTGGAGGGCGTCGGCGACCACGGCTGCGAGTACATGACCGGCGGCCTCGTGGTCGTCATCGGCGAAACCGGGCGGAACTTCGCCGCCGGCATGTCGGGCGGCGTCGCCTACGTCCTCGACGAGGCGGGCGACTTCGCCCAGCGCTGCAACCTCGCCATGGTGGACCTCGCGCCGGTGCCGGCGGAGGAGGAAACCATCGAGCGGCTGCACCACCACGGCGGCGACCTCGAACACCACGGCCTCGTCGACATCACCGGCGACATGAACCGGCACGACGCCGAGCGCATCTGGCAGCTGCTGTCGCGGCACCTGAAGCACACCGGCTCGTCGCGGGCGCGCACGATCCTCGGCGCGTGGGACCGCCACCTGCCGAAATTCGTCAAGGTGATGCCGGTCGAGTACCGGCGCGCGCTGCTCGAACTCGAGAAGCAGCAGGCGGGCAGCGACGGCCTCCAGATCGGCCTCAAGAAGAGGGCGTGACACCCATGGGCAAGATCACCGGCTTCCTCGAAATCGACCGCCAGGAGCAGAAGTACGTTCCGGCGTCCGACCGCATCCGCACCTTCCGCGAGTTCACCCTGCCGATGGACGAGCGCGACGTGGCCAAACAGGCGGCGCGCTGCATGGATTGCGGCATCCCCTACTGCCACGGGCCCACCGGCTGCCCGGTCAACAACCAGATCCCGGACTGGAACGACCTCGTCTACCAGGGCGACTGGGAGCAGGCGGCGAAGAACCTCCACTCCACCAACAACTTCCCGGAGTTCACCGGCCGCATCTGCCCGGCGCCGTGCGAGGAAGCCTGCACGCTGAACCTCGACAACGCGCCGGTGACGATCAAGACCATCGAGCAGGCGATCGCCGCCAAGGCGTGGGCGATGGGCTGGATCCGCCCCGAGCCGCCGAAGATGAAGACCGGCAGGCGCGTCGCCATCGTCGGCTCCGGTCCGGCGGGGCTGGCGGCGGCGCAGCAGCTCGCCCGCGTCGGCCACGAGGCGCACGTGTTCGAGCGCGAACCGCATGCGGGCGGCCTGATGCGCTACGGCATCCCCGACTTCAAGATGGAGAAGCACGGCATCGACCGCCGGGTGGCGCAGATGCAGGCCGAGGGCGTCACCTTCCACTTCGGCGTCAACATCGGCGTCAATCGTCCGTTCCGCTCGCTCACCGACGCCTACGACGCGGTGCTGCTGGCGGGCGGCGCGGAACGCCCGCGCGATCCGGAAATCCCCGGCATGGCGCTTGAGGGCTGCCACTACGCCATGCCGTTCCTCGTCCAGCAGAACCGCAGGCTTGGCGGCGAACAGCACATCCCCGAACGCGAAATCCTCGCCGGGCGGAAGCATGTGGTGGTGATCGGCGGCGGCGATACGGCGTCGGACTGCATCGGCACCTCGTTCCGCCAGGGCGCGCTGTCGGTGACGCAGCTCGACATCCGCCCCGTTCCGCCGGAGCAGGAAGACAAGCTGATGGTGTGGCCCTACTGGCCGACCAGGTTCCGCACCTCGTCCAGCCAGGCGGAAGGAGCAGAACGCGAGTTCTCCTGCGCCACGCTGGAGATCGTCGGCAGGAACGGCAAGGCGACGGGGGTGCGCTGCGCCCGGGTGGACGAGCAGCGCCAACCCATCGCCGGAACCGAGTTCGTGATCCCCGCCGACCTTGTGCTGATCGCCATCGGCTTCGCCGGCCCGCTCGAAACCGGGCTCCTCCAGGAGCTCGACCTCGCCCGCGACCGCCGCCGCAACGCCGCCGCCAACGCCGACGACTACCGCACCAGCGCACCGGAGGTTTACGCGGCGGGGGACATTCGCCGGGGCCAGTCGCTCGTCGTGTGGGCGATCCGCGAGGGCCGCCAGGCGGCGCGCGCCATCGACCTCGACCTCATGGGCGCAACCGAACTGCCGCGCTGACGCCGCTCAGTCGGCGGCGGGCGGCGTGTAACCGAAGTCATCGATGCGGCCCGGCTTCGGCGGCGGCAGGATCGACCTCTCCGTGAAGTCGCTGACGATGCGCCGCGCCTCAACATCGCGCTCGTCGAGCCGGTCGGCGCGCTCGCCGGCCGGGATGTCGGGCGCAACCGGGCGCGCCACCCAGTCCTCCCGCTCGCCGCCCGCCCCGAACCGCGGGCCCGGAGAGGGAACCGCCGGACCCTCGACCGCGACCGGCGCGGACGGCGCCGCCACCGCGGCGTCCGCAGCCGCGATGTCGGCGGCGATCACCGGCAGGATGGCGAGCGCGGCGCGGGTGTTGCCCGCCTTCAGCATCCGAAGCCCGTCGCGCATCCGCATGCGCACCACCTCGCCGCTCTCGTCCGGCCCTGAGTCCACGAAGCGGTCGCCGGCGTCGGTGAACAGCGCCCGGAGATCGACGAAGCGAACGCCGTTCGCCGCCGCGCGCTCCTTCTGCACCGCGTTGACGAGCTTCAGCGCCGCGTCGCGTTCCGGCGACCCGGCGGGCGGCACGCCCAGCCAGTAGACGGCGACGCCGCGGTCCTTCAGCGCCGCCATCAGCCGGTCCACGGCGGCGGCGTAGTCAGCGCGCCACTCCGGCGTGCCGAAGGCGGTGACGCCGTCCGGTCCCTGCATGTCCTGGCCGTCGTTGCTGCCGAGCATCACGATCGCCACGTCCATCGCGTTGGCGCTGGCGATGCCCGCGACGGCGGCGGCCCAGTCGTAAACGCCCGGGCGCGCGAGGCCCGACTCCTCCTTCATCCGCAGGCTGAACTTCAGCCGCTCGTCGCCCTCGCTCATCCGCATGAGGCCGCCCCACACGCCTTCGGCGAGGATGTCGCCGATGACGAACCCGTTCCACTGCGGGCGAGTGGAGCCGATGTAGCTCAACGGTCCGGTGCGCGGCATGGCCGGTCCGGCGTTGAGCGGAACGGCCGGCGTGACGGGGCGCACCTCGGGAACGGCGAAATCCCCGCGTGGCGAAACGCCGGGGGCGTCCTGCGCCAGCGACGGCGGGACGCACACCGCGAGCAGGATGGCGATCAGCGGCGCACGCACGGGCGAACCCCGGTTGAGGCGTTGGTTCAGTCGATGGCGCGAAGTCTAGTCAACAGCGAGGCGTCCGCAAAGCCGTCCGCCGGCATACCTTTAGCCACCTGGAAGGCCTGGATGGCGGCGGTGGTGCGCTTGCCGATCCGGCCCGAGGCGCCGCCGGTGTCGAAGCCGAGCGCAATGAGCCGCTTTTGCAGCTCCTGGCGCTCGGCGAGGCTCAGCGGCGTCACGGCCGGCCAGACCACCGTGGAAGGCTTCCCCGCAAGGCGTTCCGACAGCAGCGCCACGGCCAGCGCGTACGCCGTGGACCGGTTGTAGGCGAGGATCGCGTCGAAGTTCGTGGTCACGAGGAAGGCCGGGCCCTGATGTCCGGCGGGCAGGATCAACCGTAGCGGACCGGTGAAGCGGGCGGGGTTGGCGCCGGCGGGCAGGCTCACCCCGCGCGCCCGCCAGGCGGCGAGGTCGAGCTTCGCTCCGAAGGCGTCGCGGAAGTCGAATCCGTCTTTCAGCGTCACCGCCACGCCCCACGCCCGCTCGGCGGTCCAGCCCGATTTGGCCAGGTAGTTGGCGGTGGAGGCCAGCGCATCGGCCGGCGTCTCCCAGATGTCGCGCCGCCCGTCGCCGGTCCAGTCGACGGCGTAGGCCTCGAAGGTCGTGGGGATGAACTGCGTATGGCCCATGGCGCCCGCCCACGAGCCGGTGAAGCCGCCGGGCGGCGGATCGCCCCGGTCGAGCAACTTCAGCGCCGCGATGAGCTGCTGGCGGCCGTAGCGCTGGCGCTTGCCCGTGGAGGCGAGCGTCGCCAGTGAGCGGATGACGTCCATCGCGCCCTTGTGCGAGCCGTAATTCGACTCGATCCCCCAGATCGCGACGATCACCGAAACGTCGACGCCGTAGCGCGCAGCGATGGCCGACAGGTCGTCCGCATGGGCCTGCATCGCGGCGAGGCCGTTCAGCGTCTTCTGGTCGCTCGTGCGGCGGGCGACATACTCGCCCACCGGCGTTTCGAACTCCGGCTGGCGTTCGGCCCTGGTGATCACCTCGGGATCGGGGGTGAGCCCGGCGAAGGCGCGCTCGTAGGTGGCGCGGCTGATCCCCGCCGCCTCGGCACGCGGCCAGAAGGCGCGGGCGAAGGCGGAAAGATCGGTCTCCGACACGATCGCACGCGCTGTCGCCGCCTCGTCCGGCGCGCGGGCCTGAAGCGGCGGCGATTGCGCGTCCGCGATGGCGCGCGCGGCGAGCAGCGTGACGGCCGAGGTCGCCGGGATTGCGCGCGACAGGCGCGGCCAGCGCAGGCGGGCGGCGGGATCAGCGGGCGGCAAGGCTCTTCTCCCAGGCGAGCGCCGAGGCGACGATTTCATCGAGCGCATCGTGCTTCGGCGTCCATCCCAGCTCGCGCCGCACGCGGTCGGCCTTGGCCACCAGCGCCGGCGGATCGCCGGCCCGGCGCGGCGCATCGGTGACGGCGAGCCGCTTGCCGGAAGCCTTCTCCACCGCCGCGATCACCTCCAGCACCGAAGAGCCGCGCCCGTAGCCGCAGTTCATCACCGCCGTGCGGTTGCTCCCCTGCCGCATCCAGCCGAGCGCCGCCACATGTGCGGCGATGAGATCGGTGACGTGGATGTAATCGCGGATGCAGGCGCCGTCTGGCGTCGGATAGTCGCGGCCAAAAATCTGCATGGACGATCGCTTCCCCGTCGCCACTTCGCAGGCCACCTTGATGAGATGCGTCGCCCGCGGCGTCGACTGGCCGGACCGGCCCTTTGGATCGGCCCCCGCCACATTGAAGTAGCGCAGCGCCACATAGGAGAGCCCGTGCGCCGCCGCGGTGTCGCGCAGCATCCATTCGGTCATCAGCTTGGAAGACCCGTAAGGCGAGATCGGGGCTAAAGGCGCGTCTTCGCCGACCGGATTTGTCGCAGGGATGCCGTAAACCGCCGCCGTCGACGAAAAGATGAAATGCGCCACCCCCGCCTTCACGGCCTCGGCCAGGAGCGTGCGCGAGTGGACCGTGTTGTTGAGGTAGTAGCCGAGCGGATCGGCGAGCGAGTCCGGCACCACGATCGAGCCGGCGAAATGGGCGACGGCGTCGATCCGGTGATCGCGCAGCGTCCTCGCCACGAGATCGGCGTCGCCGATGTCGCCTTCGATGAAGCGCGCCGCGGACGGGACGTTGGCGCGAACACCCGCGGACAGGTTGTCGACCACCACCGTGTCCTCGCCACGGTCGGTCAGCGCCAGCGCCATGTGGCTGCCGATATAGCCTGCCCCGCCGGTGACCAGGACCGCCAACGTGCACTCCCCGGTTAACGAACGCCTTGATCTCGCCGCGTAGTGTCGACCAAAAGGATTCCCAATTCGTTACCCATCTCTTGCCACACCCCAGTTCAGGTTTCCCGCCCCCAAAGGACTGCCCATGAAGCAACGTATCAGGAAGGCCGTGTTTCCCGTCGCGGGGCTTGGCACCCGGTTTCTGCCCGCCACCAAGGCGGTGCCGAAGGAGATGCTGACGATCGTCGACCGCCCGGTGATCCAGCTGGCGGTGGACGAGGCGCGCGAGGCGGGCATCGAGCACTTCGTCTTCGTCACCGGCCGCAACAAGGGGGTGATCGAGGACCACTTCGACCGGCAGTTCGAACTGGAGGAAACGCTGGCGCGGCGCGGCAAGACCGCCCAGCTCGATCTTCTCCGGCAGGATCTGCCGGGCGCCGGCCAGACGAGCTTCACCCGCCAGCAGGAGCCGCTCGGGCTTGGCCATGCGGTATGGTGCGCGCGCGAGCTGGTGGGTGACGAGCCGTTTGCGCTGCTGCTGCCGGACATGCTGATCCACGCCAGGCCCGGTTGTCTGAAGCAGATGATGGAGGTCTACGACGACACCGGCGGCAACGTCATCGCGGTGGAGGAGGTTCCCATGGAGCACGTCTCCCGCTACGGCGTGGTCAAGGTCGGCCCCGCGTTCGGCAAAGGCTTCCGGATCGACGGCATGGTGGAGAAGCCCAGGCGCGAGGACGCGCCGTCGAACCTCATCATCTCCGGCCGCTACATCCTGCAGCCGCAGATCTTCGACAAGATCGCCCGGCAGGACCCCGGCGCGGGCGGCGAGATCCAGCTCACCGACGCGATGATGCGGCTGATGGCCGAAGACCGCTTCTTCGGCCTGAAGTTCGAGGGCCGCACCTACGACTGCGGCGACAAGATCGGCTTCCTCGCCGCCAACGTCGCCTATGCGCTGGAGCGCGAGGACATCGGCCCTGCCTTCCGCGACACGCTGAAGGAGATTCTCAAGGTCAAGGGCGGCCTGTGACCGGCGGGCTTTCGAGCCTTCAGGCGAAGCTGTAGCCGGCGCGCGACAGCGGCAGGCGGCGCACCCGCTCGCCGGTCGCCGCGAAGATCGCGTTGGCGAGGGCTGCGAACATCGGCGGCGTGCCGGGCTCGCCGACGCCGCCGGGCGGCTCGCGGCTATCGATGACGACCGTTTCGATGGCCGGCGTGTCCTTGAGCAGCGCCACCGGGTAGTCGTGGAAGTTGGAGACCGCCACCGCGCCGTCCTCGATGGGCGCCTCGCCCAGCATGGCGGCGGAGAGCGCGAACACGACGCCGCTCTCCATCTGCGCCTTCACCTGTTGCGGGTTCACCGCCACGCCGCAGTCGACCACGCAGACGACGCGCTCCACCTTCACCGCCTTGTTCGGGCTCACCGAGACATCCACCACCTGGCCGACGAGGGTGCGGAAACTTTCGTGGATGGCGAGGCCGCGGCCCCTGCCCGGCGCGGGCGAACCGCCGCTCCAGCCGCTGGCCTGGCGCAGCGCCTCGGCAAGGCGGATATGCCGAGGCTCCTCCTTGAGCAGCGACAGCCGGTAGGCGAGCGGATCGGCCTTCGCCCGGTGCGCCAGTTCGTCGATGGCGCTCTCGATGGCGAACGCCGTGAAGGAGTGGCCGACGGATCGCCAGAACCCCACCGGGGCCGAGGTCTCGATGGCGCGCGCGGCCACCCGGAGGTTGGGCACATGATACGGCAGACCGATAGCGCCTTCCGCATTCATCGGGTCGCCGTCGCCGCCGATCGTGAGCGGCAGGTTGCGCGACAAGAACGAGCGCGTGACCGACTGGGTGGCGATCGCGATATCGAGGGCCTGCGGCAGGCCGTCCGGCCCCGCGGCGGCGGTGACGCGCGTGACGGACGCCGGGCGCAGCGGCGCGTGCGTGAGGTCGTCCTCGCGGCTCCAGGTGAGGAGCACCGGCGTTCCCGGCATCTGCGCGGCGATATCCACGGCCTGCGCGAGCACATCCGCCTCGGCGCGGCGGCCGAAGCCGCCGCCGGCGAAGGTCACGTTGCAGTCGGCCGCAAGTCCATGCGCCTTGGCGGCGTTCGCCATCGCCAGCGTCGTCAGCGCGCCGGACCAGATCGTCGCCAATCCATCCCTCACCAGCGCGCAAGCGCTGGCCGGCTCCATGGTGGCGTGGGCGGGGAAGGGAGCCTCGGACTCCGTAACCAGGGCG
>DAIODI010000033.1:0-18532 GCA_036746875.1 Aestuariivirgaceae bacterium
CCTCAACGTTCTGATTTCACCCTTTTCGGAGCGTGTCCATAACCGATGTCAGCGCCGCAAGCGTTGTCAAGCGCCTGTCGAGGTTGAGGTCGTCGGCGGTGGCGAAGGTTTCCGCCACGGTCACCGCCGCCGAGGCCCAGCGCACCGCCGCCGGATCGCTGGCGAGCGCCCTCGCCCGGGCGTGGTCGCGCATATCGGCGACGAGCGCGCGGGAAAAGGCGGCGTACTGCGCGTCGCGCCCAAAGCCGCCCACCTGTTCGGCGACGCGGCCCATCGTCTCGACCGTCATCGGGCGCCCGGCGGCGAGCGCGGACTTCACCTGCGTCAGCGCGCTCGCGCTCTCCGCCGGCATGGCGCGCCTGGCGGCCGTGCGCCGTGGGGCCCGCAAGCCCAGCACCCGGCAGCGCGAGCGGATGGTCTTGAGCGCCCGCCCCGGCGCGTGCGCCACCAGCAGGAACACCGCGTACGGCGGCGGCTCCTCGAGGATCTTCAGGAGCGCATTGGCGGAGGAGGCGTTGAGGTCGTCCACGGCGTCGACGATCACCACGCGCCAGCCGCCGAACGCCGCCGTGCGCGCGAAGAAGGCGTTGACGCGCCGGACATCGTCCACGGCGATGTCCTGCCGGAGCTTGCCGGTGTCGGGATTGACCTGGCGCTCCAGAACGAACAGGTCCGGGTGGCTGCGCGCGGCGATCAGCCGGGCCGCCTCGCTGCCCGGATCGGTGGCGAGATCTCGCGGCGGCGGGCCGTCCCCCCGCCGGTGCGACAGCAGGAACCTGGCGATCCGCCAGGCGAGCGTCGCCTTGCCGATGCCTTGCGGCCCGGTGATCATCCACGCGTGGTGCAGCCTGCCCTGGCTCCAGGCGTCGAGAACGATGCGCTCGGCCACGTCGTGGCCTTCGAGCGTGGCGGTCAGGCGCGGATGGTCCGGTCCCTCGCGCGGGTCGGCGATCGCCTCGCCCTTCTTCGGCCGGGACGCCATCAGCCGCGCTCCGCTAGCGGGCCGACGTGGCCCCAGATCGCGGCGGCCACCGCATCCTCGCCGGCGCTCGCATCGATCACCCGGCAGCGGCCGGGCTCGGCGGCGGCGATGGTCAGGAAGGCGGCGCGCAGCGTCCGGGCGAAGTCGCCGCCGCGCGACTCCATGCGGTCCGCCGCGCCGTCGCCGCGCCGCGCCGCCACGCGCATCTCGGCCGCAGCCGGATCGAGATCGAGGATCAGCGTCAGGTCCGGCGTTGTGGGATCGACGATCGCCGTTTCGAGCGCCCGCAGCAGCGTCGGGTCCACGCCGCCGGCGAAGCCCTGGTAGGCACGCGTCGAATCGAGGAAGCGGTCGCACAGCACGATTTCGCCGCGGGCGAGCGCCGGGCGGATCAGCGTGACGAGGTGCGCGTCGCGGGCTGCATACATGAGCAGCGCCTCGGCCTCGGGGCTCCACGCCGGCGCATCGGGGCCGAGCAGCAGCGCGCGCAACCGTTCGCCCGCCGGCGTGCCGCCCGGGTCGCGCGTCACCGTCACCTCGCAGCCGAGATCGCGCAGCCGTATCGCCAGCCGGGCGAGCTGGGTGGTTTTCCCCGCGCCGTCGCCGCCCTCCAGGGTGATGCCCAGCCACCGCCGCATCAGCCGCCGCACATCCAGAACGCCAGCGTGTCGAAACTGCGCCCCAGCGCTCCCGGCCGCGCGGGCACCTCGGCGCGCGGATAGACCGGAACGCTGGCGATTTCCACCCCGCCCACCAGAAGCCGCGCGGCGCCGGCCGTCTGCGCCGTCGCCACCGGGGCGACGAGCGGCCCGCGATAATCGACCACGACGCGCGCGCCGCTGCGCTCGGCGTCGGTCAGCCGCGCCCGTATGGACTCCTGCGCGACCAGCTGGACGGTTCCCTGCTCCCCGCCCCACACCCGCGCCCGCACCAGCGGCTCGCCGGGGGTGAGCAGGTCAAAAGTGCGGTACTTCCGGAAGCCCTGCTCCAGAAGGTTGCGCGCCTCCTTCGCCCGCGCCTGCGGCGTGTCGAGGCCCGCCACCACCACCACGAGGCGGCGGCCGCCGCGGATCGCCGAGCCGACGAGACCATAGCCGGCCTTCGAGGTGTAGCCGGTCTTCATGCCGTCGGCGCCGTCCAGCGTGTCGAGCAGCGGGTTGCGATTCCTCTGGGTGATCCGGTTCCAGGTGAACTCGCGCTCGCCGTAGAGTGGGTAGTATCGCGGATAGGTCCTGATGATGTGACGGGCGAGGATCGACAGATCGCGCGCCGTGGAGACGTGGCCGGGATCGGGAAGCCCAGTGGCGTTGCGGAACGTCGACCGTTCCAGCCCGATCTCGCGGGCGCGCGCCGTCATGTTCTCGGCGAATGCAGGTTCGCCGCCGCCGAGCCGTTCCGCGAAGGCGATCGCCGCGTCGTTGGCCGACTGGACGACGACGCCGCGCATCAGGTCCCTCACCGGCGCCTGCGAGCCGACCTCGGCGTACATGGTGGAGCCGCCGGAGGGCGCGCCGCCGCGCCGCCAGGCGTCCTCGCTGATGGTGATGAGATCGTCTTCCTTCAGCGCGCCCGCCTGCAGCGCATCAAACACCAGCGTCATCGTCATGAGCTTGCTCATGCTTGCGGGTTCGAAGGTGTCGTCGGCGGCCTTCTCGAAGAACACCTCGCCCGTCGTGGCGTCCACCAGGATGGCGTGCGCCGCGGCGGTGGTGAATTCCGGCTCGTCCTGGCCTTCCGCCGCGAGGGCTCGTGCTGCGAACAGCAGGAGGACAAGGCCGGCGAAGATCGCCCGCATCGGCACAACGGCTCCCGGAAAGGCAGGATCGGATCAGGCCTTCGGGGAAGTCTAGGGTTGGAAGGAGGCGGGCGCAATGGCGGCGCGGCCGTCGTCCGTTCCCCGGGCCGCCTCGATCAGCGCGGCGTCGCTTGCGCCGGCCGCAAGCGCCCGGTTCATGGCGGCGAGGTGGCTTCCCCTGTCGTCGACCGGCGCGGGGCCGAGGTACTGGACGCGAACCTCCGCCGTGCCGCTGTGCCTGAACGCCAGCGCGTCGGCCGCCCTTTTCGACACGTCGATGATGCGGTCGCCGACGAAGGGCCCGCGATCGTTGACGCGCAGCACCACCGCGCGGCCGTTGGCGACGTTCGTCACCTTCACATAGCTCGGCAGCGGCATGGTGGCGTGGGCGGCGGAGAGGTAGTCCATATCGAACCACTCGCCGTTCGAGGTCATGCGCTTGTGAAACGCCTCGCCATACCAGGAGGCGCGGCCGGTGCGGTCGTAGCGGTCGTCGGCGCGCGGGTAGAACCAGCGGCCGGCGACCTCGTAGGGCTCGCCGATCATCTCCCGGCCGCCGCCCTTGGGCGGGGGGCCGGCGCCTTCCCAGCGCGGCGAGCCGACGCCGGCGAACGGATCCTTGCTGGAGGATCCCGAACAGCCCGCCAGCAGCAGCGCGCACGCCGCCACCGCCGCCACACCTGCGCCGCCCGCCGCCGTCAGCCAGGCGGCCCGGATCGTCCGCGCCATCGCCCCACCCTCATCCCGTGTCCCGCCAAACCTGCGCCGCCCCGATCGCGTCAGCGCCGACGCCGGCCGACGCCACCCTCGCGTCCGGGAGGTTAAGAAACGGCTAGGGAGAATGGTTAACGGCTTCGGTTTCGCCGCGCCTATTCCATGGTGGCCGCAGGCTTCGGCGCGGGCGCCACGGCCGGAACCGGCGGCGAGCCGGTCGCCTCCTTCGCCGCCGGCGCCGGTGCGCCGAGGCGGCGGAGGTTGTCGACGGCGAGCTGGTTGCCGCGTTCGGCGGCGCGCGTGTAAAGCTCGATCGCCTTCGCCTTGTCGGCGGTCGTGCCCCATCCCATCTCGTACATACCGCCGAGATTGTTCATGGCGAAGGCGTAGTCTTGGCGCGACGCCTTCTCGAACAACGCGAACGCACTGGCGAGGTCCTTCTGCACGCCCTTGCCGTTGAGGTAGAGCAGCCCGAGGTTGTTCTGGGACGCGGCGTAGCCGGCGTCGGCGGAGGTGCGATACCACTTGATGGCCTGATCGAGATCGGCCTTTACGCCCTGCCCGGTCTCGTAGAGGAACGCGATCCAGTACTGCGACTCAAGATGGTTCTGGCGGGCCGCCGCCTCGAACAGCTTCGCGGCGGTTTCGTAATTCTGCCGGACGCCGCCGCCGCCGACCTGAACCAGCCGGGCCAGACGGAACTGGGCGTCGAGATTGCCCTGCTGGGCGGCCTTGCGATACCACTGCGCCGCTTCCAGCGCCGATTTCGTCTTGCCGTTCGAGCCGAACTCGTAGGCGAGGCCCACGACGTACTGCGCCTCGTCGTCGCCCACCGCGGCGAGCTTTTCGGTCTTCGACATCGGCAGGTTCTGAAGGGTCGGGCTCACGCCCTCCATCTGCGCCATGGACGGCGCCGGCGCGGTGGCGACGACCGCCGCCGCGGCGATCACGGCGAGGGCGGAAACGGTGAACGGGCGAGGGCTCATGGGGCGTTGTCCAACCGCAACGATCTGACCGAAGATGGCGAGCGCATCCTAACCGGTTGCCGATGAGTCCGGCAGGTCGTCGCCGCGTCCGCCCCCGAGGCCAAGCAGCTTCAGCTTGCGGTGCAGCGCAGATCTCTCCATGCCGACGAAATTGGCCGTTTTCGAGATGTTGGAGCCGAAACGCGCCAATTGCTGGGCGAGGTAGGTGCGCTCGAAGGCCTCGCGCGCCTCGCGCAGCGGCATCGACATCAGGTACTCCGCGCCCTGCCCGTTGCTTTCCGTCGGCGAGCGGTCCTGCTCGCGGGTCAGCATGGAGAGCGTGATCTCGCCGTAGCTGTCGCCGCCGGCGAGGATCAGCATCCGCTCCACCACGTTGCGCAACTGCCGCACGTTGCCCGGCCACTCCGCCATCTGCAGCGCCGCCACCGCGTCCTCGGCGAAGCGGCGGCGCGGCTGTCCCGACTGGGACGAGTAGATCTGCGAGAAGTGCTCCACGAGCTCGACGATGTCCTCGCGCCGGTCGGCAAGCGAGGGCACCTGCACCGGCACGACGCTGAGGCGGTGAATCAGGTCTTCGCGGAAGCGCCCGCCGGCGATCAGGTCGTGCAGGTCCCGGCTGGTCGAGGAAACGATGCGGACGTCCACCTTCACCCGGCGCGACCCGCCGACGCGCACGAAGTTCTGCTCGACGAGCGCGCGCACGATCTTGCCCTGGGTTTCGAGCGGCATGTCGGCCACCTCGTCGATGAAGAGCGTGCCGCCGTGCGCCTCCTCCAGCGCGCCGATGCGGGCGACGGCGCCCTGGTCCTCGGCGCCGAACAGCTCGGTTTCAATCCGCTCCGGCGCCATGGTCGCCGCCTGCAGGGTGACGAACGGCGCGGGCGCGCGATGCGACAGGGCGTGCAGCATCCGCGCCGCCTGCTCCTTGCCGCCGCCGAGCGGGCCAACGATCATCACCCGGCTGTTGGTCGGCGCGACCTTCTTGAGCACCGACCGCAACGACTTCATCGCCGCCGACGATCCCACCATCTCGGTGTCGGCCCCGGCGCGCCCGCGCAGCGCCTCGTTCTCGCGCTTCAGCCGCGACGCCTCCAGGGCGCGGGCCACCACGAGCACCAGCCGGTCCGCCTTGAACGGCTTCTCGATGTAGTCGTAGGCGCCGGCCTTGATGGCGGCCACGGCGGTCTCGATGTTGCCGTGGCCGGAGATGATGACCACCGGAATGTCGGGCGCGCGCTCCTTCAGCACGGCCAGAAGCTCCAGCCCGTCGAGTTTCGAGCCCTGCAGCCAGATGTCGAGGATCACCATGGACGGGCGCCGCCCGGCGATGGCGGCGAGCGCGGAGTCGCTGTCCCCCGCAAGCCGCGCCTCGTAACCCTCGTCCTCCAGAATGCCGCCGATCAGCTGACGGATGTCAGCCTCGTCGTCGACGACGAGAATGTCTGCTGCCATGGTCTACCCACTCCCTGCGGCCGTCGCGGCCGCCTTCGGAAACACCAGCGAAACGCGTGCGCCCGTCGCCGGCCCGGCTCCGGGTCCGGCGGGGGCGTCGGCGAGCGTCAGCCTGCCGCCATGTTCCTCCATGATGCGCTTGACGATGGCGAGGCCAAGGCCGGTGCCCTTCTCGCGCGTCGTCACATAGGGTTCGGTCAGCCGGCCGCGGTTCTCCTGCGGCAGGCCGACGCCGTTGTCGGTCACGTCCACGATCACCGCGTCCGCCGTCTCGGCGATGGCGACCTCGATGCGCCCGGGCGGCTGCGGCGTGTGGTGCAGCCGCGCCTCGATGGCCTCGCCGGCGTTCTTGGCGAGGTTCGTGAGCGCCTGCGTGACGAGACGCCGGTCGAGGGGCAGCACCGGCCCCTTCGCCGGGAGCTTCAGGTCGTAGACGATGCCGGTGCCGCTTTCGCGCTGCAGGACCAGCGCCTCGCGCACCACCTGCCCCAGGTCCTCCGCCTCGAGCTTCGCCGCCGGCATGCGCGCGAACGAGGAGAACTCGTCCACCATGCGGCCGATATCCCCGACCTGGCGGATGATGGTCGAGGTGCACTGCTCGAACACCGCCGGGTCGCTGGAGATTTCCCGCCCGTACTTGCGCTTCAGCCGCTCGGCGGCGAGCTGGATGGGGGTGAGCGGGTTCTTGATCTCGTGGGCGATGCGCCGCGCGATGTCGGCCCAGGCGGAGTTGCGCTGCGCCGCGACGAGTTCGGAGATGTCGTCGAAGGTGACGACGTAGCCGTGCTCGTCCTCGGAGGATTTCTCGGTGGTGACGCGGACCACGAACGACCGCTCCTGCCCGTCGACGCGCACGCTCACCTGCCCTTCGGCGCTGCCCGAGGCCTTGCCTTGCGCCTGCTTCAGCACGCCCGCCATCTCCGGCACGGTCTCGGCGAACGGGCGGCCCTGCATGTCGTCAAGCGGCAGGCCGAGGAGTTTGCCCGCCGAGCGGTTCGACAGGGTGATCTTCTCGCGGCTGTCGAGACCGATCACCCCGGCGCTCACGCCCGACAACACCGCTTCGGTGAAGCGGCGGCGCTCGTCAAGCTGCTGGTTGGTGGACACGAGCGCGGCGCGCTGCGTCTTGAGCTCGCCGGTCATGGCGTTGAAGGTCGAGGCGAGCACCGCGAGATCGTCGTTGCCCGAGCGCGACGCCACCTTGGCGTCGTAGTCGCCGCCGGCGACGCGCCGCGCGGCCCCCACCAGCGAGCCGATGGGCTGCGCCAGCCGGTCGGCGAACCAGATGCCGAGCCAGATGGCCGACAACAGGAAGATGAAGGCGAGGCCGAGATAGAGGAGCCCGAAGGTCAGCTGCACGCCGGCGCGCTGGTGCATGAGGCGGTCGTATTCGAGCTTCTCCTCGCGCGCCTTGGTGAGCTGCTCGATGACCGCCGGATTCACCAGCCGGTAGACGTAAAGATAGCGGTTGTCGAAGTTCTCGAGCTTCGCGAGGCCGCGGATCACGTTGCCGTCGCCCGGGCCGATCCGCACCAGCTTGCCGCCGGCCGCCTCCTCCAGCGCTTTCGGGTCCGGCGGGCGGAACGTGACCGAGCTGTTGGCGGTGGCGGAAGCCTCGACCCGGCGTTTGGCGGCGTCGATCACGAACACGCCCGAAAGGCTGCGGAACGCGGCGTGAGTGGCGAGGCGGCGGATGAAGGCGTCGCGGTCGGTGTCGAACAGCTGGCGCTGCTTGGCGATATCCTCGGCGATGAAGGCGATGTCGCCGCGCGCCACCTCCGTCTGCTCCGCGATGTAGGCCACGGCCACGCTTTCGGCGCGGCTGACGATGTTGCGGGTGCGCTCGGAAAACCAGGTGTCGAGGCCGCGGTTGAGCGTCACCGAGGCGAACACCGCCACGATCAGGGCGGGCACGGCGGCGAACAGCGCAAACAGCGAGACGATCTTCACATGCAGACCGGCCCCCGCCTGTTCGCGGCGGCGGGCCTGGATGAGCGAGCGCACCTGCCAGCCGATCATCGCCGCCATCAGCGCCACCAGAACCCCGTCGGCGACGAGAAACGCAATCACCACCTCGCGCGAAGGGCGGATGGGGGTCAGGCCGGTGAGCACCAGGAAGGTGGCGATGCCCGCGACCACGGCCAGAACCACCACGGCAAGGCCGAGGCGGTTCGACGTGCCGGGGAATGTCAGGGCCGGGGTGTCGATCCCGCCGGTCGGGCTATCGGCCAACAGCGCCATTTCGATATCTTTGCAACGCGTCCGGGCGGGAGGCTACCGGGATTCGGTCCGGAGCGGATGATCCTGTTGCCGAAAATCCACAACCAATGTGGTGAGATTGCGTCCCGTGTCCTTGGGCCGGAAGCGGCGGCCGCGGCGGCGATCCGCCTACCCCGGCGTCTTGACGATACGGATGCCAAGGTCGCGCACCCGGGCGCGCAGCGTGTTGCGGTTCATGCCGAGGAGTTCGGCCGCCTTGATCTGGTTGCCGTTGGTGGCGGCGAGCGCGGCGGAAATGAGCGGCGCCTCCACCTCGCGGATCAGCCGGTCGTGCAGGCCGGGCGGCGGCAAGGCGGGCGCGTGCTGCGCGAAGTATCGGGCCAGATGCTGTTCGGCGAACTCGCCCAGCGTCAGGTCGCTGCGGCCGGGCGCCTGCCCCTTGAGGCCGGTGTCGTCCGCCGTGGTCAGCTCTTCGGCGATCACGTCCGGGCCGATTTCGTCGCCGACATGGACCGCCACAGTGCGGCGGACGAGGTTTTCGAGCTCGCGGACGTTGCCGCGCCACTTGTGCTCCATCAGCCGTTCGATGGCGGCGGCGCTGAACGTCTTGCGGGGCAGCCCTTCCCGCACGCAGGCGTCGAGGAAGTGCTTCACCAGATCGGGGATGTCGCCGGGGCGCTCGCGCAGCGGCGGCAGGCGGATGGGGACCACGTTGAGGCGGAAGAACAGGTCCTCGCGGAATTGCCCTTGCGCGATCAGCTGGCGCAGGTCGCGGTGCGTGGCGGCGATGATCCGCACGTCCGTCTTGATGGTGCGCGCGCCGCCGACGCTCTGGTACTCGCCTTCCTGGAGCACGCGCAGAAGCCGGGTCTGCGCCTCCATCGGCATGTCGCCGATCTCGTCGAGAAACAGCGTGCCGCCCTCGGCCTGTTCGAACCGGCCGGCGTAGCGCTGCGCCGCGCCGGTGAACGAGCCCTTTTCGTGGCCGAACAATTCGGACTCGATGAGGTCGCGCGGGATCGCCGCCATGTTCACCGCCACGAACGGCCCCTTGCGGCGGCGGCCGAAGTCGTGGATGGCGCGCGCCACCAGCTCCTTGCCCGTGCCGCTTTCGCCGATGATCGTCACGGTGAGGTCGGTCTGCGTCATGCGCCCGATAACGCGGTAGATCTCCTGCATCGCCGCCGACCGGCCGACGATCGGGAGTTCCTCGCGCTCGGCGTCGGCGGGGCTGCGCTTCGGCGCGGGCTGGCGGCGCGAGTCCTGTAGCGCGCGCCCGGCGAGCCGGATCAGGTCGTTCAGATCGAAGGGCTTCGGCAGGTAGTCGTAGGCGCCGCGCTCGGCGGCGGTGATCGCCGTCATCATGGTGTTCTTGGCGCTCATCACCAGGATCGGCAGGTTCGGCCGCGCCCGCTTCATGCGCGGTAGAAGCTCGAAGGCGTTCTCGTCGGGCAGCACCACGTCGGTCAGCACCACGTCGCCCTCGCCTTCCGCCACCCAGCGCCACAGCGTGGCGGCGTTGCCGGTGGCGCGCACGGCGTAACCGGCGCGGCCCAGCGCCTGGGTGAGCACGGTGCGAATGGCGGTGTCGTCGTCGGCGATGAGGATCGTGGGCGCGCTCATCTGGGCTCCGGTCCGGCGTGGGCGGTTGGCAGCAGCAGGCGAAAGGTGGTGCGCCGTCCCTCCGAGCGGCAATCGACGACGCCGCCATGGTCGCGCACGATCTTGGCGACGAGCGCGAGGCCCAGCCCCTTGCCCGTGCTCTTGGAGGTGACGAACGGGTCGAACAGCACGGGCGCAAGGTCGTCGGGTACGCCGACGCCGTTGTCATGGACGCAAACCTCCAGCGGCAGCGAGATGCGCTCCCGCGAACCTGGCGTCACCATGCGGACACCGGGCCGGTAGGCTGTCTGGAGAACAATCTCCCCGGAAATATCGGCGGCGCCAATGGCTTCAGCGGCGTTCTTCAGAAGGTTGATAAACACCTGAATGAGCTGGTCGCGGTTCGCCTGCGCCGGCGGCAGCGACGGGTCGTAGTCCTGCCGGATCGACACGCCGCGAGCAAATCCCGCAAGCGCCAGCGCCCGGGCGTGGTCCAGCACCGTATGGAGGTTCACCGGCTCCATCGGCGGCAGCCGGTCGTCGGAGAACACCTCCATCTGGTCCACGAGATCACGGATGCGGTCGGTTTCGGCGCAGATCAGGCGGGTGAGTTCGCGATCGTCGCCGGAGAGCGAGGTTTCGAGCAGTTGCGCCGCGCCGCGGATGCCGGACAGCGGGTTCTTGATTTCGTGCGCCAGCACCGAGGCGAGGCCGGAGACGGCGCGGGCGGCCTTGCGGTGGGTCAGTTGCCGGTCGCGCCGCTCGGCGGCGGCGCGGGCCGCCGCCATCAGCAGCACCGCCCCCGGTTCGTCGCCCACGGGGGAAGCCTGCACGTCCACCAGCCGCTCGCCGCCGGTTTTCGGCGTGCCGATGTTGACGGCGTACTCGGAGACCGGGCTTTGCGTCTCGCGCACCTGGTCAAGCAGGGCGAACAGGGGCGAGGAGAACGCCACGACGTCGGCGAGCTGCGAACGCTGGAGGACGCCGGCGCTGGTGGCGAAAAAGTATTCGGCCGCCGGATTGGCGTAGGCGATGCGCGATCCTGCGCCAACGACGATCACCGGGCATGGCAGGGCTTCCATGCAGGCTCCGGCGCGCGCCGTCCCCTCGCCGCGTCCGTCGCCCCTCATGCGGCGATCCTTTGCTGTTCGCCGGACTGAAGCAGTCGCCGGAAGCGCGTCAGCGCCTCGGCGCTTGCGGTGGCGGTGAGCAGCGCCCGCCGTTCGGTCGCGTGGCGCGCAGTCCATCCCGTGTCGCCGGCGTGCCGGCGGTCGAGATACCAGCCCATGTGCTTGCGGGCGTTCCTGAGGCCGAGGTCAAAGCCGTAGAACGACAGCATCGCCTCGATGTGGGCGACGGCGATTTCGACCTGGGCCTCCGGCGAGGGGGCGGGCCGGCCTGCGCCGGGGTCGAGCGCGCCGGCGAGTTCGGCCGGCGCCCAGGGAGCCCCGTAGGCGCCGCGCCCGACCATCACGCCATCCGCCCCGGAGGCCGCCAGCATGGCGCGCACGTCCGCCGCGGTCCGGCCGTCGCCGTTGGCGAGCACCGGCACGCGCACCGCGTCCTTCACGGCGCGGATCGCCGCCCAGTCGGCGTGGCCCTTGTAAAACTGGCAGCGGGTTCGCCCGTGCACCGTCACCATCGCCACGCCCGCCCGTTGCGCGCGCAGCGCCAGTTCGGGCGCATTCAGCGAGCCGTGGTCCCAGCCGAGGCGCATCTTCACCGTGACCGGCACGCCGCCCGCGCCTGCGATCGTTGCGGCGATCAGCCGCTCGGCATGGTCGAGGTCGCGCATCAGCGCCGACCCGGAGAGCTTGCCCGCCACCTCGCGCGCCGGGCAGCCCATGTTGATGTCGATGACCTCGGCGCCAAGGCCCGCGGCGATCCGCGCCCCTTCCTCCATCCAGCGCGCCTCGTTGCCGGCGAGCTGGATCACGAACGGCCCGCGCATCGCCGGGCGGCTGGCGCGGCGAACCATGTCGCGGCGCTCGCGAACGAGCTGTTCGCAGGCCACCATCTCCGTCACCACGAGACCCGCGCCCAGATCGTCGGCGAGGGCGCGGAACGGCTCGTCGGTCACGCCCGACATGGGGGCGAGGAACACCCGGTTGCGGGTGATGATCCTGCCGATGGTGATGCCCATTTATTGGTCAACCGCAACAAGTGCCAATCTTTAGGGCATGCTAGCCGAAACCGGCCCTCGCTCCAATCCCTTCTTGAGCCGCTTGCCGCACCCTCTCGCGAATGGTTGTCCGGGCTCGCCGGCTGCTGCTAGATGCCGGGACGACAGGGCCCGTTGGGGGAGCCGGCATGACGACAGCGGTGGTGATCGTGGCGGGCGGCTCCGGCCTTCGCGCCGGCGGCGAGCGGCCGAAGCAATACCAGATGACGGCGGGGGCGCCGGTGATCCGGCGCACGCTCGACGCTTTCGTCCGCCACCCGGGCGTGGCGTTGACGCAGGTGGTGATCGGCGAGGGCCACGACAGCCTCTACGCCGAAGCCGTTGCGGGGCTCGATCTCCCGGCGCCCGTGTACGGCGGGCCAACCCGGCAGGCCTCCGTCCGTAACGGGCTCAACGCGCTCCCCGGGACGGTGGACAAGGTGCTGATCCACGACGCCGCCCGTCCCTTCGTGCCGCACGGCCTGATCTCCCACGTCATCGCCTACCTCGACCGGCATCCGGGCGTCATTCCGGGGCTGCCCGTCGTCGATACCCTGAAACGCACCGAGGCCAACATCGTGCTGGGGACCGCCGACCGCACCGGGCTCTGGGCCGCGCAGACGCCGCAGGGGTTTCGCTTTCCGCTCATCCGGGAGGCGCACGCGCTGGCCGCCAACGAGACCGGCGTCGAGTTCACGGACGACGCCTCGGTCGCGGAATGGGCGGGGATCGAGGTGGCGGTGATCGCCGGATCGCCCGGCAATCGCAAGATCACCACGGCGGACGACCTGCGCGAGGCGGACGAAAGGATGCGGGAGATGACGGCGACCATGGACCCCCGGATCGGCCAGGGTTTCGATGTGCATGCGTTCGAGCCGGGCGACGGGGTGACGCTGTGCGGGGTGTTCATCCCGCACCCGCACCGGCTCTCCGGCCACTCCGACGCCGACGCCGCCCTGCACGCGCTGACCGACGCCATTCTGGGGGCCATCGGCGAGGGCGACATCGGCGTTCACTTCCCGCCGTCGGATGCGCGCTGGAAGGGCGCCGACTCGACCGTCTTCCTCGCCCATGCGCTGGCGCTTCTGCAACAGCGCGGCGGCGTCGTCGGCAACGCCGACCTCACCATCGTCGCCGAGGCGCCGAAGATCGCGCCGCATGTTCCGGCGATGAAGCAGAAGCTGGCGGGCCTGCTGGGCGTTTCGCCGGACCGGGTCGCGGTCAAGGCGACGACCAGCGAAAGGATGGGGTTCACCGGCCGCCGCGAGGGGCTTTGCGCGTTCGCCACCTGCCTCGTCATGCTGCCCGCCAGTGGCTAGACTCGACCGCGAGATTTCGCTCCTCGCCCGCGAGGCGCTCGACGCCTGCCGCGACGGCGGCCTCACGGTGGCGACGGTGGAAAGTTGCACCGGCGGCCTGGTGGCGGCGGCGCTCACCGCCGTGCCGGGATCGTCGGCGGTGGTGGAGCGCGGTTTCGTCACCTACTCGAACCGGGCGAAGACCGATCTCGCGGGCGTGTCCGAAGCGCTGCTGCGCCAGCACGGCGCGGTGAGTGAACAGGTGGCCCGCACCATGGCGGAAGGGGCGCTGGAGCGCTCGCCTGCCGACATCGCGGTGAGCGTCACCGGCGTCGCCGGGCCGGACGGGGGTTCCGCGGAGAAACCCGTCGGGCTCGTGCATCTCGCCTGCGCGCGGCGCGGGTTCCCCACCCTGCATGTGCGGATGCTCTACGGCGCGGAGCGCAGCCGCGACGATATCCGGGCGCGGGCGGTTCGCAGCGCGTTGCAGATGATCCTCGATCAGGCCCGCGCCGGCGGCGTGATGGCGTGAGGGGCCGGCGGGCGGCGGCCCGGCGCGCGACGATCCGCTCTGACGCGGCTCAGGCCACCCCGCCGCGTCCGAGCAGCGCGCGGGCGCGCTCCTCGAACGCCGCGATGACCTTGCGCATGGCGATGTCGAACGTGGCGTTCATCACCAGTTGCAACATCCGGCTGCGCATCTGATAGTCGACCGAGATGGTGACGTCCGCTCCCTCGCCCGCCGGCGTGAACAGCCAGCGGCTGTCGAGGCGCTGGAGCGGCGCGCGGTCGCTGGTGGCGCGCACCGTGAGCGCGTCCGGATCGCACACCACGTCGCTGGTGAACGTTTCGCGGATTTTCAGTTTCGGGTAGGCGATGGCGAGCGAGGCCTCGAACGTCTCGCGCCCGCCCCCGAGCGCGCGCCGGTTCCAAACCCGGCTCTCGGTGCACAGCGGGATGAAGTCCTGATAGCGCGCCACGTCGGCGGCGATGGCGTAGAGGTCGCGCGGCGCGAACGGGCTGCGCCTCACCGTGGAGAACTGCGGCACGTCAGGCGGCGGGCGCGGCGTGCTCCAGCCGCGCCGCCTTGAGGCGCTGGAAGTCCTCGCCCGCATGGTGGGAGGAGCGCGTCAGCGGGCTTGCCGCCACCATCAGGAAGCCCTTGGCGTAGGCCACCGTCTCGAGGGCCTTGAACTCCTCGGGCGGCACGAAGCGGTCGATGGGGGCGTGCTTGCGGGTGGGCTGGAGGTACTGGCCGATGGTGATGAAATCGACGCTCGCCGAGCGCATGTCGTCCATCACCTGCAGCACCTCGTCGCGGGTTTCGCCCAGCCCCACCATGATCCCGGACTTGGTGAACACGGCGGGATCGAGCTCCCTGGCCCGCTCCAGCAGCCGGAGCGAATGGAAGTAGCGCGCGCCGGGGCGAATCTTCAGGTAGCGGCCGGGCACGGTTTCGAGGTTGTGGTTGAACACGTCAGGCTTCGCCGCGATCACCTGCTCCAGCGCGCCCGGCTTGCGCAGGAAATCGGGGGTGAGCACCTCGATGGTGGTTGCGGGCGAGGCGGCGCGGATGCCGGAGATCACGGCGGCGAACTGCCCTGCCCCCCCGTCGTCGAGATCGTCGCGGTCGACGGAGGTGATGACGGCGTGGGTGAGCCCCATGCGCGCCACCGCGTCCGCCACGCGGGCCGGTTCCCCCGCGTCCAAGGGGCCGGGAAGCCCGGTCTTGACGTTGCAGAAGGCGCAGGCGCGGGTGCAGGTGTCGCCGAGGATCATGAAGGTCGCGTGCTTCTTCGACCAGCACTCGCCGATGTTCGGACAGCCCGCCTCCTCGCACACGGTGACGAGCTTGCCGTCGCGCACGATCCGGCGGGTTTCCTCGTAAACGCGCGAGCCAGGCGCCTTGACCCGGATCCACTCCGGCTTCTTCAGCACCGGCGTGTCGGGGCGGTGCGCCTTCTCCGGGTGGCGCGGGCGGGTGTCGAGGACGGTGACCATGGACTCTCCGAGGCGGACTTGGCCGAGGATGACGCCACCGCCACGCCTGTTCAAGGGCGCAATTCGTCCCAGCGCGGGCGGGATGTCACGCCCGCCGCACCGCCCGCCAGGCGTAGATCAGCGCCAGAGCGCCGATCACCGCCGTCACCAGCGACGGGATGAATCCCGACTCCGGAAAGAGCCCGACAAGGCCCAGAAGCCAGTTGCCCACCGTCGCGCCCAGAACGCCGAGGACGATGTTGGTCAGCAGACCGTGGTCGGACCCGCTGACGCGCTCGGCGATCCAGCCGGCCAGCCCGCCGATGATGATCCAGGCGATGAAATTCATGGCTTTGGCTCCCGCACGCTCAGCTGAGGATGCGCGCCGCCAGCACGAGGACGATGGCGCCCGCCGTGGCGGTGACGATATCGCGTACGACGGCGTTCTCGATGCCGAGGTTGATGTTGAAGGTCTTGAACAGGAAGCTGCCGACGAACGAGCCGATCACGCCCCAGATGATGTACATGACAAGACTGCCGCCGCCCACCACCAGGCTGGCGAGCCAGCCGGCGATCAGGCCGGTCAGCAGGGTGAACGCGATCGTCTTCGGTTCCATCGTGGCTGTCCTTGTGTTTCTGGTTAAATGGTGAGCCCACCCTCCGGCCGCAAGCCGCAAACCGCGCCCCTGGCCACTGGCGAGCGTTCTCGTCCGGTCACATATGAATGACGCGGCCGTAAGCGTCCAGCACGCTCTCATGCATCATTTCCGAAAGCGTGGGATGCGGAAAGACCGTGTGCATGAGCTCTTCCTCGGTGGTTTCGAGGTTCATCGCCACCACAAACCCCTGGATCAGCTCCGTCACCTCCGCGCCCGCCATGTGCGCGCCCAGAAGCTGGCCGGTCGCCGCGTCGAAGATGGTCTTCACCAGCCCCTGGTCCTCGCCCAGCGCGATCGCCTTGCCGTTGGCGAGGAACGGGAAGCGCCCGACCTTCACCTCGTATCCCGCCGCCTTCGCCTTCGCCTCGGGCAGCCCCACCGAGGCGATCTGCGGGTGGCAGTAGGTGCAACCGGGAATACGGACGCGATCCAGCGGGTGGGCGTCGAGCCCCCTGATCTTCTCGACGCAGAGCACGCCCTCGTGCTCGGCCTTGTGGGCGAGCATTGGCGGGCCGGCGACATCGCCGATGGCGTAGACGCCGGGAACGTTCGTGCGGCCGTAACCATCCACCGCCACGATCCCCTTCTCGGTCTTCACGCCGAGGGCTTCGAGGCCGACGCCCTCGATGTTGCCGACGACGCCGGCGGCGGAAATCACCCGCTCCACGGTGAGTTTCGTTTCCGCGCCCTTGGCGTCGAGAAGCGTCGCCGTCACGCTGTCGGCGGTTTTTTGCAGCCCTGAAACCCTCGTGCCGGTGAGGATCTTCATCCCCTGCTTCTCGAACTGCTTCCTCGCAAACGCGGCGATCTCGGCGTCTTCGGCGGGGAGGATCTGGTCGAGGATTTCGACGACCGTCACCTCCGCGCCCATGGTGCGGTAGAACGAGGCGAACTCGATGCCGATGGCGCCCGAGCCGACGATCAGCAGCGACTTCGGGATCGCCTTGGGGACCATGGCCTCGAAATAGGTCCAGACGAGTTTCCCGTCCGGTTCGAGACCCGGCAACACGCGCGGGCGGGCGCCGGTGGCGAGGATGATGTGTTTGGCGCTGTAAGAGCCAACCCCCAGCGCGCCGCGCGGCGGCGGATGTTGCGGCTCGTACGGCGGCCGCGAGGGCTTGGACACCGCAACCGCGCCGGGCGCGGTGATCCTCGCCTCGCCCCAGATGACGGCGACCTTGTTTTTCTTCAGAAGGCCCCCGACGCCGGTATTGAGCCGGCCCGAAACGCCGCGCGAGCGCCGGACGACGGCGGCGGTGTCGAACGTCACGTTGTCGGCCTTGAGCCCGTAGTCGGCGGCGTGCTTGAGCTGGTGGAAGACCTCGGCGCTCCTGAGCAGCGCCTTGGTGGGGATGCAGCCCCAATTGAGGCAGATGCCGCCCAGGTGTTCGCGCTCCACCACGGCGGTCCTGAAACCGAGCTGCGCGGCGCGAATGGCCGCGACATAGCCGCCCGGGCCGGACCCGATGATGAGGATGTCAAAGGCGTTTTCGCTCATGGACCAGCCGGTTCAGGATGGGAGTTGACGTGTCAGGCGAGCATCAGGACGGGATCTTCGATGAACGCCCTGAAGGCGGCGAGCAGCTTCGATCCCACGGCGCCGTCCACCGCCCGGTGATCGCACGACAGCGTGACCGTCATCACCGTGCGCACGACGATCTGGCCCGCCTCCACCACCGCACGCTCCTCGCCCGCGCCGACCGCCAGGATGGTGGCGTGCGGTGGGTTGATGACGGCGTCGAAGTGCTTGACGCCGAACATCCCGAGGTTCGACACCGCCGACGTTCCGCCCTGGTACTCATGCGGCGCGAGGCGGCGCTTGCGAGCGCGTTCGGCCAGGTCCTTCATTTCGAGGGAAATGGCCGACAGCGGCTTGCGGTCGGCGTCGCGGATGACCGGCGTGAACAGTCCGCCCTCGACCGCCACCGCCACGCCCACATCGACGCGGGAATGGCGCAGCATCGCGCCGTCGGTCCACGTCACGTTGGCGTCGGGCTCGCGGGCGAGCGCCATGCCCAGGGCCTTGATGATGAAATCGTTGACCGAGAGCTTCCACGCCGGCTGCCTGTCCTTGCCCGGCGGGGCCTTGGCGTTGATCGCGGCGCGCGCGGCCAGCAGCCGGTCGAGCGTACAGTCGATGGTGAGGTAGAAGTGCGGGATCGTCTGCTTGGCCTCGGAAAGCCGCGCGGCGATGATCTTGCGCATGCCGTCGTGGGGCACGGCCTCGTAGGTTCCGGCCTCGTAGAGCTTCGCAATGGCCGCGTCGGTTATCGCCGGGGGTTTCGCCGGCGGGGCCGCGGCGAAGGGTCCGGCCGGCTTTGGCGCGGCGCTCCTTTGCGCCTCGACATCGGCGCGCACGATGCGCCCGTGCGGACCCGAGCCTTTCAGCGCGGCAAGATCGACGCCCGCTTCCCTGGCGAGCCGGCGGGCGAGCGGCGAGGCGAACACGCGGTGTCCGCCGGGGCTCAGGCCCTGGCGGTCGGCCTTCCCGGCGACCGGCGCCACCGGTGCGGGCGCGGCCGGTTCGGGCGCCACCGGTACGGGCGCGGCCGGTGCGGCAGGTTTGGCGGCGGCCATGGGCGACGCCGCTGCGGTGGCGGCGGTGGCGGCGGGCACGTCCACGCCGGCGAGCAAGGCGATGGGGGTGTTGACGGCCACGTCGTAGGGTACATCAGGCACCCTG
>DAIODI010000034.1:0-4710 GCA_036746875.1 Aestuariivirgaceae bacterium
GTCGTCGAGGCCGTGCACGATGCACCCTACGGTGAGGCCGAGGAAATTGTAGACGCGGCCCATCCACTCGGCGTCACGGCGGGCAAGATAGTCGTTGACGGTGACGACATGCACGCCGCGGCCGGTGAGGGCGTTGAGATAGACCGGCAGCGTCGCCACCAGCGTCTTGCCTTCGCCGGTCTTCATCTCGGCGATGGCCCCGTCGTTGAGCACCATGCCGCCGATCAGCTGCACGTCGAAGTGGCGCTGGCCCAGCACCCGCTTCGCCGCCTCGCGGACGGTGGCGAAGGCGGGAACCAGCAGGCTGTCGAGGCTCTCGCCGTTGGCCAGGCGCTGGCGGAAGACTTCGGTGCGGGCCTTCAGGTCGTCGTCGGAGAGCGCGGCAACCTCGGGTTCGAGCGCGTTGATGGCCGCCACGCGCGGGCGGTGCTTCTTCACCTTGCGGTCGTTGGACGAGCCGAAGATTTTCGCGGCAATCGAACCTAGTCCGAACATCGATACGATCCTGAAGGCGGAGGGACGCGCCCTGCTCGTTGGGGAAGCGGCCCAGAGCATGGGGCCGGATCGCGCTGACCTGGCGACGTTCGCCCGGAGCGGCAACGAATTGGCGTTGAGGTGCGCCCTCGATGCCGGTTTGTCAATGGCGCGGATAGACCGCGACAGCTGTTGCGGCTGCGCAACAGCGGCGCTAGAAGCGTGTCGCTGCGGCAACAAGGACGCGTGCGCCGCGATTGCGGTTGCGCTATGGCCCGATGACGCGGCGCAAGGCTTATTCTTGCCGGAATCGCCCGGCAAGCAGCGATTTGTCGCCCAGCCCGACCTCCATCGACGGTTCAAAACCCATGACGTCCATTGCCCTGCCGAAGGCTCTTGTCATCGCCGCGCTCGCTGGCGCGATCGCCGTTTCGGCCCTCGCTCCGTTCGCCGGCGCCCAGACCGCCGAACAACCCGCCGAACAAGCCGCCCCGGCGCGCGAAATCGCCCGCCCCGACATGGAGAACAAGTCGCGGGTGGTGGCGCGCGTCAATGGCCACGAGATCACGGTGCGCGAAATCGAAATCGCGGCGGACGATCTGGGCGGACAGCTGCCCGACATTCCCGCAAACATGCGCTATCCGTTCATTGTCGAGTACCTGATCGAGCGCCATCTGCTCGCCCAGGCTGCGGTGGCGGAGGGTGTCGCCGACAGCGACGAATACAAGCAGCGCCTCGCCTTCTACCAGGCCAAGGCGCTGCGTGACGCCTATTTCGCCGCGAAGCTGCGCCCGCTCGTCACCGACGAAGAGGTGAAGGCCGCCTACGACCGTGAATCGGCGAAGGTGAAGACCGAGCGTCGCGCCCGCGCCCGGCTTATTCTCGTGGCGACCGAAGCCGTGGCCGAGGCGGTGATCGACCGGCTGGAGAAGGGTGAGAGGTTCGAGGACGTGGCGCGGCAAGTGAGCATCGACGGCTCGAAGGACTACGGCGGCGACCTCGGCTACTTCACCGCGGCCGAGATGGTGCCCGAGTTCTCCAAGGCCGCGTTCGCGCTCAAGCCCGGTCAGCTGTCCAAGCCCGTGAAGACGAATTATGGCTGGCATGTCATCCGGGTTGAGGAGTTCAAGGAAGGCGGACCGCAGCCCTACGATCAGGTGAAGGGGCCGATCCGCTCGGTGCTGCTGCGGGAGAGGGTGCAGGCCAAGGTTTTCGAGCTGCGCGAGACGGGCAAGATCGAGTTGCTGGACGACGACCTCAAGAAGCTCGCCGAGCGCTCCCAGAAGCGGCGCGACGCGATCATCCAGCAGCAGCAGCAGGCGCCCGGCGCGGCGCCGGCCGCCCAGCCCGCAGCCCCGGCCGGCGGCAAGGGCGACCTCCAGGCGCCGCAGCAGTAGAGGCCAGCTTTCGGGACGGCGAACGCCTCCCGGATCGAACGGGGGAGACGGCATGGGTGAGACGCACGGGCGTTCGCCGCTTGCGCCGGCCACGTTTCCGGCGCTGCCGCCCGTGGCGGGCGTGCGGCTCGCCACCGGCCATTCGGGCATTCGCTACAGGAACCGCGACGACGTGCTTTTGGCGCTGCTCGACGAGGGGTCGACCGTCGCCGGCTGCTACACAACCTCGAAGACGCGCTCCGCGCCGGTGGACTGGTGCAAGGCGAACACGCGCCGGGGCCGCGTCCGCGCCATCGTGGTCAACGCCGGCAATTCCAACGCCTTCACCGGAAGGCTCGGCGTCAGGGCGGTCGAACGCACGGCGAAGGCGGCGGCGAAGGTCGCCGGCGCCGAACCCGGGGACGTGTTCATCGCTTCGACCGGCGTGATCGGCGAGCCGCTCGACGACGGCAGGATCACCGCGCTGCTTCCCGGCTTGGCGGCCGCCGCCAGCGCAACGGCCTGGCCCGCCGCCGCCGCCGCCATCATGACCACCGACACGTTCCCGAAGGGCGCGACCGCCACGGCGAAGATCGAGGGGCGGACGGTGACGATCAACGGCGTCGCCAAGGGCTCCGGCATGATCGCGCCCGACATGGCGACGATGCTGGTGTTCCTGTTCACCGACGCCAATCTCCCGCCTCGTGTGTTGCAGGCGCTGCTGTCGGCGAGCGTGGAGACGTCGTTCAACGCCATCACCGTGGACGGCGACACGTCCACCTCCGACACCGTGCTGCTTGCCGCCACCGGCGCCGCAGGGCCGCGGCCGAAGGCGCTGACAGGGGCGGGCGATCCCCGGCTCAAGGGGTTCGCCGCGGCGCTCGACACGGTGACGGGCGACCTCGCCCGTCAGGTGGTGTGCGACGGCGAGGGGGCGGAGAAGTTCATCGAGATCAGGGTGTCCGGGGCGGAAAACGACGGCGCGGCGCGCCGGATCGGCCTTGCGGTGGCGAACTCGCCGCTCGTCAAGACGGCGATCGCCGGAGAGGACGCCAACTGGGGGCGGATCGTGATGGCGGTCGGCAAGTCCGGCGAGAAGGCCGATCGCGACCGGTTGAAGATCGCCATCGGCGGTGTGACGGTCGCGACGCGCGGCAGGCGTGATCCGGCGTACGACGAGGCGGCGCTTCAGCCGCACATGCAGGGCCGCCACATCGAGATCGCGCTCGATGCCGGGGTGGGCAAGGGCAGGGCGACGGTGTGGACCTGCGACCTCACCCACCGCTACATCGACATCAACGGCAGCTACCGGAGCTGAAGGGGATCGCCCGCGCCCGCCCGCCGTGACGGTTCAGCCCGAAGGCTGCGAGGGTGGCGACTTGCCGGGCATTGCGGATACCAAGATCGGGCAGTCCGAAAACCTGCATGGGGCGTTCCTCCTTTCGTTTCGGGCTTCTGCAACGCGAACCTGCGGGAACCCACGCCTTCATCGAAGACGTCTCACATCTGTTCGTCCCAAGACGGGTAGCCGCACGCGGGCCTTCGGGTCAATGCGCGCGCCGCCCTCGTTCATCGCTCGCTAACCCTAAGCGCCAAGATCGCCGCATGCGCCTTCGTCGCCAACCGCCGCCGTTAACGATTGCCGCCAATACTGGGGATCGACATGAGCGGTGAGACCGTCGTTCTCGTCGTTGCGTGCGCGCTGGTGGATGTGGACGGAAGGGTTCTCATCGCCAGGCGGCCGGAAGGCAAGGCCATGGCCGGGCTCTGGGAGTTTCCAGGCGGCAAGGTCGAGCCGGACGAGCGTCCCGAACGGGCGCTCATCCGCGAGCTTCGCGAGGAGCTCGGCATCGACGTGACGGAGGCTTGCCTCGCGCCGCTGACCTTCGCCAGTCACGGCTATCCCGACTTCCATCTTTTGATGCCGCTCTATGTGTGCCGGCGGTGGAAGGGCGAGATCAGACCGGCGGAGGGCCAGCAGATGGCGTGGGTCAAGCCCAACCGGCTGCGCGATTATCCGATGCCGGCGGCGGATGTTCCGCTGATCGCGCATCTGGTGGACGCGCTCTGACCTCTCGTGTCGCGCTTGCGGGGTGGCCGGATGGGCCGGCGCCCCTCAGGCCTCGGACAGGGGAGTTCGCGTCGATGATGGACAGGGTCAAGACGGCCAAAGCCGCGCCCGCGCAAGCCCGCATCTCGGGGGTTCAGACGGAATATGCGCTGATCGCGTCATGCTTCGTTCTGGCGATCGTCACGCTGGTCTGCGTGATCGCGGTGTCGATGTCGTCGCCCTGACGGCGGCTCAGGGGAGTTTCCGTTCCACCGCGCCCAGCGCGTCGGCAAGCCGCGCCGTCGCCGATCCGGGCTTCAGCGGCTTCGGTTGGCCAGGTCCCGGCGCCCAGCCGGTGAGCCAGCAGATCTCGATCGTGGCGCGAACCCGGCCGTCGGCGTCGGCGTAGCGCTCGCGGTAGCGGTCGGCCGCCTTGAGCAGCAGCGTTCGCGTCGCCGGCCGGCGGCTGCGCCGGGTAAGCGCGTTGGACCACCCCATCGCCTTGATCTCGCGCATCAGCGCCAGCGGGTCGGCGTAGCGAACCGTCAATCGCTCGGTGTCGGCGACAGGCATTGCGAAACCCGCCCTTTGCAGGAGACCGCCGAGGTCCCGCACGCCGCCGAACGGCGCAACGCGCGGGCTTGCGCCGCCATAAAGCTCCGTTTCGGCCATGGCCCAAGCGTGGCGCAGTTCGCAGAACGTGTCGCCCGAAAGCATGGCGGCGATGAACAGCCCGTCGGGGGCAAGCGCGTTGCGGCAGTCCACAAGCGTCCCCACCGGGTCGTTCGTGGCTTCGGCGGCGAACAGCGC
>DAIODI010000034.1:4810-18520 GCA_036746875.1 Aestuariivirgaceae bacterium
CCGCCAGATCGCGGCGGCCGCGCGCGAGGCGCTGGCGGCGGCCGATCTCGTCGTCTGCGTGCCGATGCACCGGCTGAAGCTCTGGCAGCGGCGGTTCAACCAGGCGGCGCTGATCGCCCGGCCGGTCGCCGCGAGCGCGGGCTTGCCGTGCCGGGTGGACGCGTTGCGAAAGGTGCGCGCCGGACGGCCGCAGGTGGGACTTTCGGCGGCGGAGCGGCGCGCCAACGTCCACCGCGCGTTCACCGTCGATCCGGCCGCCGCGCCGGCGGTTTACGGCCGCCGCGTCGTGCTGATCGACGATGTGCTGACCACGGGCGCGACCGCCGGCGCCTGCGCGGGGGAACTGCAGCGGCACGGCGCGGCCGCCGTCCACGTGGCGGTTTACGCCCTTGCTCCCCTCGACGCCCCGCCTGTATGACGATCCCAGAACGCTCCCGAGATCCGCCACGGAACCCCGGAATGTCCGCCCAACAGGCCTCGCCGTCCGCCGCCGTCACCATCTACACGACGGCGCTTTGTCCCTATTGCCACGCCGCCAAGCAGCTGCTGAACCGGAAGGGCGTCGCTTATCACGAGATCGATGTGAGCTTCGATCCCGCCGGGCGGCGCGCCATGCCCGAGCGCGCCGGGGGCCGCCAGACCGTGCCGCAGGTGTTCATCGGCGCCGCCCATGTGGGCGGCTGCGATGATCTTTACGCGCTGGACCGGGCGGGCAAGCTCGATCCGCTGCTGCACGGCGCGCGCGCATGACCGCCGGGAACGAGTCGCCCGGCGCGTCCTTCCGCGTCGGCCTCGTGCAGATGCGCTCGGGGCTCGATCCACGGCGCAACATCGCCGACGCGCTGGACCTGATCGGCCAGGCCGTGCGGCAAGGCGCCCGGTTCGTCGTCACCCCGGAGATGACCAACATCATGGACTCGCGCCGGAGCGCGCTTGCGGGCGCGGTGCACGAGGCGGCGTCCGATCCGGCCGTGGCGGCTCTGGCCGGCGCGGCCCGGGCGCACGGTATTCACCTTCTCGCCGGGTCGCTGGCTCTGAAGCAGGGCGACCGGTTCGTCAACCGGGCGATGCTGTTTCTGCCCGACGGCTCCGTCGCCGCGGCCTACGACAAGATCCACCTGTTCGATGTCGATCTGCCCAACGGCGATGTCTACCGGGAATCGGCCACCTACGACAGCGGCGGCGAGGCGGTTCTGGCGGCGCTGCCGTGGGGGCTCCTCGGCCTCACCATCTGTTACGACGTGCGCTTCCCCCAGCTGTACCGGGCGCTGGCCAAGGCCGGGGCGGCGTTCATCGCCATTCCGGCGGCCTTCACGCAGGTGACCGGCGCGGCGCACTGGCACGTGCTGGTGCGGGCGCGCGCCATCGAGACCGGCGCCTTCGTGTTCGCCGCCGCGCAAGGCGGCCGCCACGAGAACGGGCGCGAGACCTATGGCCACAGCCTCGTGGTGTCGCCGTGGGGCGACGTGCTGGCGGAGGCCGGGACGGAGCCGGGCGTGATCGTCGCCGACATCGACCCGGCGCAGGTGGCGCTCGCCCGCAGCCGCATTCCCGCTCTTCGGCACGACCGGGCGTTTGCGGCGCCGGCGCGGGACGCCGCCTCAAGCGAACCGCAACGGCGGGCGTCATGATCCGCTACGATCTGCAGTGCGCCAGAGGCCACGTCTTCGACGGCTGGTTCCGCGACAGCGCCGCCTACGCCGCGCAGGCCGCGGCGGGCGATGTCGCGTGCCCGCAGTGCGGCGACACGGCGGTGGAGAAGCAGCTGATGACGCCGCGCCTGCCGGCGAAGTCGAACCGCAGATCCGGGCCTCGCCCGCCCGAGCCGGTCGCCATGCACGCGGGGCTGCGCGACGAGCGCACGCGCAAGCTGGCCGAGATGGTCCGCGAGCTGCGCCGCCATGTCGAGCAGAACGCCGACTACGTGGGCGATCGCTTCGCCGAGGAGGCGCGCCGCATCCACTACGAGGAGAGCGAGGCGCGCGGCATCTATGGCGAGGCGACGCTTGAGGACGCGCGCGAGCTTCTGGAGGAGGGCATCGCCGTCGCGCCGCTGCCGCGGCCGCCGGACGAGGCGAATTGAGCGGTTCGGCGAAGCGCCGGACGAGCCTGCGGAATTCGCCCTTGTCGCGCCCGCCGATCAGCCGGGCTTCGCCTGCCCGACCAGCATGTAGTTCACGTCCATGTCGCGCGAACGCCGCCACTGGCCGGTAAGCGGATTGTAGACGACGCCCTCCCGGCCCTTCACGGCAAGGCCGGCCTCGCCCAGCCAGCCCTCGAGCTCCGCCGGGGTGATGAACTTCTCCCACTGGTGGGTGCCCTTCGGCAGCCAGCCCAGCACGTACTCGGCCCCGATGATGGCGAGCCCGAACGCCTTGAGCGTGCGGTTGAGGGTGGCGGCGAACAGCAGCCCGTTGGGGTTGAGCATCGCGGCGCAGGTGGCGACGAAGGCCCGCGGGTCGGTGACATGCTCGACCACCTCCATGGCCAGCACCATGTCGAAGCGCTCGCCTTCCGCCACCAGCGCCTCCGCCGTCGTGGCGCGGTAATCGATGGCGAGATCGTGCTCGGCGGCGTGCGTCATGGCGGTGCGGATGTTCTTCTCCGACGGGTCGATCGCCATCACCGAAGCGCCAAGCCGCGCCATCGGCTCGCTGAGCAGGCCGCCGCCGCATCCCACATCGAGAAGCCGAAGGCCCGCCAGCGGCCTGAGGCTCACCGGTTCGCGGTTGAGGAGCGCCGTGGTCTGGTCGCGAATCCAGGCGATCCGCACCGGGTTGAAGCGATGCAGGACGGAGAACTTGCCGTCCGGATCCCACCATTGCGCCGCTAGCGCCGAAAATCGGGCGACCTCGGCGGGGTCCACGCTGGTGCGCCCGGCGGGCGCAGGCGGGGTTTCAGGCCGAAAAGCGGGTTCTGACATGGAAAACGGGTCCAAAACTCTGCCGGAGACGGGAAACCGGCTCCGCCGCCTGTATTGCATACCTCGGGCGCTTGCGGCTATGAGATCGCGCGCGTCGGAAAGGCGCATCTGCCGTGCCGGGAACGGGCCGCACGCCGCGAGGCCAGGGTTTCCCCAGAAAAACAAGGAATGGCCATGGGCCGTCTGGTGATGAAATTCGGCGGGACGTCCGTCGCCGACATCGAGCGAATCCGCAACGTGGCGCGCCATGTCGAACGCGAGGTGAGGGACGGCCACGAGGTGGCGGTGGTGGTTTCCGCCATGGCCGGCACGACCGACCGGCTGGTCGGCTGGTGCCGCGAGGCGGCGGCCCTGCATGACGCCCGCGAGTATGACGCCGTAGTGGCCTCGGGCGAGCAGGTGACGGCCGGGCTTCTCGCCATCGTGCTCCAGGACATGGGCATTCCGGCGCGGTCGTGGACCGGATGGCAGGTGCCGGTGAAGACCGACGGCGTGCACGGCGCGGCGCGCATTCTCGACATCGACGTGTCGGAGGTGGTGAAGCGGCTGTCGCAGGGCCAGGTGGCGGTGATGGCGGGTTTCCAGGGCATCGGGCCGGACCGGCGGATCACCACGCTGGGGCGCGGCGGCTCCGACACCAGCGCCGTGGCGCTGGCGGCGGCGCTCTCGGCGCGCTGCGACATCTACACCGACGTTGACGGCGTCTACACCACCGACCCGCGCATCGTGGAGCGGGCGCGCAAGGCCGAGCGCATCTCCTACGAGGAAATGCTGGAGATGGCGTCCCTCGGCTCCAAGGTGCTGCAGACGCGCTCCGTCGAGCTGGCCATGGTATACAAGGTGCCGCTGCAGGTGCGCTCCAGCTTCGAGCCGCCGGACGCGCCGCGCCAGAACCGTCCGGACGGCTCCGGCCCCGGCACCATCGTTTGCGACGAGGACAAGATCGTGGAACAGCAGGTCGTGAGCGGCATCGCCTATTCCAAGGACGAGGCGAAGGTCTCGATCCGCCGGGTCAAGGACAAGCCCGGCGTGTCAGCGGGCATCTTCGGGCCGCTGGCCGAGGCGAACATCTCGGTGGACATGATCGTGCAGAACGTCTCCACTGATGGGCAGACGGCGAACATCACCTTCACCATCGCCACGAAGGATCTGGCCCGCACGCTCGAGGTTCTGGAGCAGGCGAGGGAGAAGATCGGTTATCACGAGCTTCTGCACGCCACCGGCGTCGCCAAGGTGTCGATCATCGGCATCGGCATGAGAAGCCACGCCGGCGTGGCGGCGCGCATGTTCAAGACGCTCGCCGACAAGGGCATCAACATTCAGGCGATCACCACCTCCGAAATCAAGGTTTCGGTGCTGATCGACGCCGCCTATACCGAACTCGCCGTGCGCGCGCTGCACACCGCCTACGGCCTCGACGCGGCCTGAACCGGACGCCGTCACAAGGGACCGCCGATGCCCGCCAAACGACGCAACCGACCGACGGAGAAGGGCGCCGCCTGATGCCTCAGCCCGCCTTAGGCCCGCGTGTCCTTCTCAGACGGCTGCGCGAGGTCATGGCGGAACCCGTGGCGGCGCAGAAGCGGCTCGACAAGATCGTCAAGCTGATCGCGGCCAACATGGTGGCCGAGGTGTGCTCGATCTATGTGCTGCGCTCGGCGGGCGATCTCGAACTGTACGCCACCGAGGGCCTGAAGCTCGAGGCGGTCCACCGCAGCCGCCTCAAGGTGGGAGAAGGTCTCGTCGGCACCATCGCGCAGGCGGGCGAGCCTCTGAACCTCGCCGAGGCGATGACGCACCCGGCGTTCAAGTACCTCCCGGAGACGGGCGAGGAAATCTACTCCTCGTTCCTTGGCGTGCCGCTGCTGCGATCCGGCCAGGTCATCGGCGTGCTGGTGGTGCAGAACCGCGCCAGGCGTCACTACTCGGAGGAGGAGGAGGAGGCGCTCCAGACCACCGCCATGGTGCTCGCCGAGGTGATCGCGGCGGGCGAACTGCGGGAGCTCGCCCAGGCGACGCAGGCCGATGTCGGGCGCATGCGCGGCCATCATCTCAAGGGCGAGGCGCTGGCCGACGGCATCGCGCTTGGCCATGTGGTGCTGCATGAGCCGCGCGTCGTCATCACCAACCTGATCGCCGAGAACGTCCAGGAGGAGAAGGACCGCCTCGACGAGGCGATCAAGGTGTTGCGCCAGCAGGTGGACACGCTGATCGGCCGGCTCAGTCTTTCGGAAAGCGGCGAACATGACGAGGTGCTCGAAACCTTTCGCATGTTCGCCCACGACCGCGGCTGGGTGCGGCGCATTCGCGAGGCGGTCGACACCGGTCTCACGGCGGAAGCGGCGGTGGAGCGCGTGCAGGGCGAGAACCGGGCGCGCATGGCGCGGCAGGCTGACGCCTACCTGCGCGACCGTATGCACGATCTCGACGATCTCGCCAACCGGCTGTTGCGGATTCTCACCGGCCAGACCGGAACGGCGGCCAAGGGCCAGTTGCCGCGCGATGCGATCATCGTGGCGCGCTCGATGGGTCCGGCGGAGCTTCTCGATTACGACCGGACCCGGCTGCGGGCGCTGATCCTCTCGGAAGCCGGCTCGACGAGCCATGTCGCCATCGTGGCGCTGGCGCTCGGCGTGCCGGCGGTCGGCCAGGTGGAGCCGATCCTCGATCTCGTCGACACCGGCGATCCGGTCATCGTCGACGGCGGCCTCGGCGAAATCCACGTCCGCCCCTCGGCGGCGATCGAGCAGGCGTACGTCGAAAAGGTGCGCTTCTACGCCCGCCGGCAGGCTAAGTACCGCGAGCTGACCGGGCGGCTGGCCGTGACGCTCGACGGCGAGCGGGTGCGGATCAACATCAACGCCGGGCTGCTCGTGGACGTGCCGCACCTCGCCGAGTCCGGCGCGGACGGCATCGGACTGTTCCGCACCGAACTGCAGTTCATGCTGAGCCCGCGCTTTCCCAGGCTTGAGACGCAGCGGCGGTTCTATGCGGGCGTGCTGGACGCGGCGGGCGCCGCGCCCGTGGTGTTCCGCACGCTCGACATCGGCTCCGACAAGACGCTGCCGTATCTGGCGCCGCCGCGCGAGGACAACCCGGCGCTCGGCTTCCGCGCCATCCGCTTCGCGCTGGAGCGCCCGGCGCTGATGCAGCTTCAGGTGCGCGCGTTCCTGCTCGCCGCGGCCGGGCGCACCCTCAACCTGATGTTCCCGATGGTCGCCGACCTCGCCGAGTTCGCGCGCGCCCGCGAAGTCGTTCACGCCGAACGCGCCTGGCTCGAAGCGCGCGGCCACGCCGCGCCAAGCGCAATCCGGCTGGGCGCCATGGTCGAGGTGCCCTCGCTTCTGTGGCAGCTTGGCCATCTGCTCAAGGAAGTGGATTTCCTGTCGATCGGCTCGAACGATCTGATCCAGTACCTGTTCGCCTCCGACCGCGGCCACCCCCGCCTCGCCGGGCGTTATGATTCTCTCAGTCCAACGGCGCTCATCGCCATTCGCTCCATTGTACGGGCGGCGCAGGCGCGGGGCGTGCCGGTGACGCTGTGCGGGGAAATGGCGGGCCGCCCGCTTGAGGCGATGGCGCTGATCGGCCTCGGTCTGCGTTCGGTGTCGATGGCGCCGGCGGCGGTCGGGCCGGTGAAGTCCATGGTGCTGGCGCTCGATGCGGGCAAGCTTGCCCGCTTCATGGAGCCGCTGCTGGAGAGCCCCGTCGCCAGTCTCAGGGCCGCCCTGACGGCGCAGGCCAAGACCATCCTCGGCATCGTGTAGCGCTCCGGGACGGCTCCGGCGCGGAACGCCGGGTCATAAACACTATTCTTACCTTTTTCAGTCAGGATCAACGCCAACTTGCCGCTGTCATGCGGCCATTGGCGCAAGTCTGCGACGCCGGTTGCCGGGGATGCGGCGTCCGGCGTGCCAGCCCGGGAGCGATCGCGAAATGGTGAGTGACGCCCGCAGTTATCAGGCCCCGCAAGGGTCGTTCGTGTTCTTTCGTCCTAAGCCCGACGGCGACATCGATCCGGCGGGCGAGGCCGGCTGGTTCCTGCAGCGTGAGCGTGAGCGGCGTGACGAAACGCTGGAGGACGCCGGCTGGGCGACCGGCGTTCACCCGCATCACCTGCAGGCGATCGAGGCGGGCGATCTCACCGGATTGCCGTGGCGCGGCGAAGCGCTCGACATGATCGGCGCCTACGCCGGCCACCTGGGCTTCGACCCCGAACCGCTCAAGCAGCACTACGCCCAGTTCCTGCCGCGGACCGCGCCCCGAGCGGTGGCGCTTGCCGGCAAGACGCCGAGGCCGCTGGGCAGCGCCAAGATCATCGTGATGCCCTGTCTGAAAATGGCGCGGGACCGCATGACCGGCGCCGGGGGGATCGTCGCGGCGGTCGCAGGCGCTGTCCTGCTGATCGGCGTCGCCGCCTGGGTGATGTCGCCCTCCACCGACAACCGCATGGCCGCCGCCGCGCCGCCCGCAAGCCAGCAGGGGGTGACCAGCGTCGCGTCGATCTCCAGCGCTCCCGAAGCGCCGGCTGAGGACACGAGGTCGATCTCCGCCGCCGACACCGCCATTGCGGAGGTCGACTCCCTCGCCGCGCTCATCGAGCGCGAAACCACGGGCGAAATCTCTTCCGCGTCCGGGCCGGCCGAAGGCGTCGCCCCGGTGGCGACCGCCGCCGCGCCGCCCGCCCCGCAACCGGCTCCGGCCGCCGGGTCCACAGGCACGGTTTACGGCGCCGAGAACGCCGACGCGCGCGTGGTGCTCACCGCGGTTGAGGAGGTGTGGATCCGCCTTGAGGAAAACGGCCAGTTGGTGCTGAGCCAGACCCTGAAGCGCGGCGACACGGTGCGGGTGCCGAACCGGTCGGGCATGATGGTCATCGCCCGCGACGGCGGGCTCGTCGGCGTCGCCGTGGATGGCGTGGACAAGGGCACGCTGGGGCGGCGCGGCGAGATCGTCGTCGGGCGCTCGGTGGATGCGCGTTCGCTGACCAGCGGTTGAGGCTGAGCGCCGTTCTGCGCTAGAACCCGCGGGCCTGAGGGCGGAGCTTGACGCGCCGCCGGGCGCAGCCGAGGGGTCATGGCTTCCGTCTTCAGCGACAAGATCGCGCGGGTGATCGACCGCTTCGCCATCGTCGAGGCGCGGCTGTCCGCCGGCGCAGGCGGCGAGGAGTTCGTGCGCCTGTCGAAGGAGTACGCCGAGCTCGAGCCGGTGGTGAAGGCGGCGCGGGCCCTCGATGAGGCGCGCAAGGAGCGTGCGGGTCTTGAGGACCTCCTCAACCAGCCGGGCGACGGCGAGCTGCGGGCGCTGGCGGAAGCAGAGCGCGGATCGCTCGACGCCGCGCTGGAACGGCTGCAGCGCGATCTGCGGCTCATGCTGCTGCCGCGCGATACGGCCGACGAGCGCAACGTCATCCTCGAGGTGCGCGCCGGCACTGGCGGCGACGAGGCGGCGCTGTTTGCGGGCGACCTGTTCCGCATGTACCAGCGCTACGCCACCTTCAAGGGCTGGCGGGTGGAGATCCTCTCGGCGAGCGAGGCGGAGCTTGGCGGCTATCGCGAGATCGTCGCCGGCATCTCCGGCGCCGGCGTCTACGCGCGGTTGAAGTTCGAATCCGGGGTGCATCGCGTGCAGCGGGTGCCCGCGACCGAGGCGCAGGGGCGCATCCATACGTCCGCCGCCACCGTCGCGGTGCTGCCGGAGGCCGAGGACGTGGACATCGTCATCGAGGAGAAGGATTTGCGGATCGATGTGTTCCGCTCTTCCGGGCCCGGCGGGCAATCGGTGAACACCACCGATTCGGCGGTGAGGATCACCCACCTTCCGACGGGCCTTGTCGTGTCGCAGCAGGATGAGAAATCACAGCACAAGAACAAGGCGAAGGCGCTGAAGGTGCTGCGCGCCCGTCTCTACGAGCGCGAACGCCAGCGGCTCGACGAGGAGCGTTCCGCCACGCGGCGCGGACAGGTGGGCTCCGGCGACCGCTCGGAGCGCATCCGCACCTACAACTTCCCGCAAGGCCGGGTGACCGACCATCGCATCAACCTGACGCTGTACAAGCTGGACCAGGTGATGGAAGGCCCGGCGCTCGATGAGCTCGTCGAGGCGCTGGTGAGCGAGCATCAGGCGGAGCTGCTGGCCCGGCAGGAGAGCGATGCCGCCTGACACGGTGGCCGCGGCGCTGGCCAGGCTGCGGCGGCGGTTCGGCGACGCAGGGATCGAGACCGCCGCGCTGGATGCGCGCGTGCTGACGATGCATGCGCTGGCGCTAAACCACGCCGCGCTCATCGCCGATCCGGATCGCGCGCTGTCAACCGCCGGCGCGGCGGCGCTCGAAGCCGCAGCGTTGCGGCGGATCGCCGGGGAGACGGTGTCGCGGATCATCGGTTTCCGGGAGTTCCATGGACGGCGCTTCACGGTCACCGCCGACACGCTCGACCCGCGTCCGGACACCGAAACGCTGGTCGAGACGGCGCTGGACGCCTGCCGGGACCGCGCGCCTGCGCGCATCCTCGATCTTGGAACCGGGACGGGATGCCTGGCGGTGACGTTGCTGCTGGCGTTTCCGGAGGCGACCGCCGTGGCCAGCGATCTCAGCAGGGCCGCGCTCGATGTGGCGCAAACCAACGCAAGCGCGCACGGCGTCAGTCACCGGCTCCGGCTCGTGCGGTCCGACTGGTGGGAGAACATCGAGGGCCGGTTCGACCTGATCGTTTCCAATCCCCCCTATATCGCGACGTCCGCCATCGCCGGTCTCGCGCCGGAGGTGCGCCTTGGCGACCCGATGATCGCGCTCGATGGCGGCGCGGATGGCCTTGCCTCGTATCGCGGTATTGCGGCCGGGGCGCGGGCGCACCTTGCCGGCCGGGGACTTCTGCTCGTCGAGATCGGCGAAGGGCAAGCAGACGATATCGTTGATGTTTTTTCCTTGGCGGGGCTGCGGCCGAAAGCCCGAGGGCAGGCGCGGATGATCGATCTCGGGGGGCGGGAGCGGGTGCTGGCGTTCGACTGGCCGGACGGCGGAGAGGGAACGGCGGCGGCGAAAAAACAGTTGGAATGAGGCTGGTCAGCGAGTAGTGTTCCGTTCTAGCGAAGCCCCCCTTCTGGGGGTTCCCCGTTCATCCCGAGAACCGGCAGGGCCGTACCGCCCAGGGGAGGCCGGGCGATGTACTGGGAACATGGCCGCGCGCTCGACCCCTATCCGGATCGGCCGCGAGGTTGCGGGAGGCGCTGCTTGCCCCGGATAACGACGTCAATGGGTTTGGGCAACAGGCACGCCTGACAAGGGTTCAGCGACACACCGATTGCCGTGCGCGGCCGGTTACGGCCGGCGGCCGGGGGTGAAAGCTCCTTGGCGGCCTGCCGCATCATCCCGCCAGGTGGACACCACTCGGCGCGAAAAAGATGATGCAAAACGGAGAGGAAAGAGCGGCCGGTCTGGTTCCGTCAGGCCGGGTTCCGTTCCAGTCGGAAAGAGAACGATGAGACCAGGACAGCACAAAAACAGGTCGCGCGGGCGGGGCCGTCGGCCGGGGAACCCCACGAACCGGGTGTTCGAGAGCAACGGCCCGGACGTGAAGGTCCGCGGCAACGCCCAGCATGTCGCGGAGAAGTATCTCCAGCTTGCGCGCGACGCCCAGTCCTCGGGCGATTCGGTCATGGCCGAGAATTATTATCAGCATGCCGAGCATTATTTGCGCATCCTCGCCGCCACCCAGCCTTTGAACACGCAAGGCCAGCCCGGCGCCCGCCGTCCCTTCGGGGCCGACGATCTGGACGACGAGGATGGTCTCGACGCTGACGACGAGGACGTGTTCTTGGCCGGGCAGGGACCGCAGCCGGACATGCCGGCGGGCGAGGCGCGCGAGTCGCAGGCGCCGCGTCCGGACTATCCGCCTCGCGAGCACCGCGACCAGCGCGAGCACCGCAACGAGCGCCCGCCGCGCGAGGCCCGCGAGGGTGGCGAGGGTCGCGACTACCGCAGCGACGATCAGCGCCGCGAACAGCGCGGCGATTTTCGCCCCGCCCGCGAGGGCTATCGTCCGCGCGACCATCGCGAAGGCGGCGAAGGCCGCGACTATCGCAGCCGCGATGACCAGCGCCCGCCCCGCGACGACCATCGCGACCGGGAGCGCGGCGAGCGGCCGCCTCGCCCCGAACCGCGACACGAGCCTCGCCACGAGAGCCGGCCAGATACTCGCCCAGACACTCGCCCAGACACTCGCCCAGACGCTCGCCCAGACACACGCCCAACGCCGGCCTTGGAAGGCGGCGCCGCCGGGAGCGGCGACGACACCAACGGCTGGGCCGCCCCGGAGTTCCTGCGCCGATCTCCCGCCGGCGGTGGCCCCGGCCGGCCGCGCCGGGAGCCGCGCGCGCCGCGGCCGGAGCGTCGCTCGCTGGCCGAAGACGCCGGCGACGCCCCGGAGCCGGTCGAGACCACCCCGGACGAGACGACGCCCGGCTGAACCGCCCCGGCACGCGCCTCTTCCCCCAACCCGGCCTCACCGTTTCGGGGCGGGGAGGCTTGCGTTGCGTTCCTGCAACACTATATCCGCCTCATCGACAGGGGAGTCGGGTTTCGCCCCAGCCTTCGGGTGGCGCGGCTGACCTTCCTCGCCGGTTCGATCCAGTGACGGCGCATCGGGGACAGGCCCTCGTCGAGGGATGCCGGCATGGTGCGCGCCGAGGAGGGATTCCATGGATTTCGAGAAGTTCACCGAACGTGCCCGCGGCTTCGTCCAGTCGGCGCAGAACCTGGCGCTGCGCGAGGGCAACCAGCGGTTCACGCCCGAGCATGTCCTGAAGGTTCTGCTCGATGACGACCAGGGGCTTGCCGCCGGTCTCGTGTCGGCGGCGGGCGGCGGTGCCAAGCAGGCGCTGGCGGCCGTCGCGGCGGCGCTGAAGAAGCTGCCGCGGGTCGAAGGTTCCGGGGCGGGCCAGCTTTATCTTGCGCCGGAAACGGCGCGGGTGTTCGAGGCGGCCCAGAAGCTCGCCCAGAAGGCGGGCGATTCCTTCGTCACCGCCGAGCGGCTGTTGCAGGCGCTCGCCGTCGAACCGTCTGAAGCCCAAAAGATCCTGAAAGACGCCGGCGTCACGCCGCAGGGCCTCGAAGGCGCGATCGCGAACCTGCGCAAGGGTCGCACCGCCGACACCGCTTCGGCCGAGGAAGGCTATGACGCGCTGAAGAAGTACGCTCGCGACCTCACCGAGGCGGCGCGGGCCGGCAAGCTCGATCCGGTCATCGGGCGCGACGAGGAGATCCGCCGCACTGTGCAGGTCCTGTCGCGGCGCACCAAGAACAACCCGGTGCTGATCGGCGAGCCCGGCGTCGGCAAGACCGCCATCGCCGAAGGCCTGGCGCTGCGCATCGTCAATGGCGATGTGCCGGAAAGCCTCAAGGACAAGCAGCTGATGGCGCTCGACATGGGCGCGCTCATCGCCGGCGCGAAGTATCGCGGCGAGTTCGAGGAGCGGCTGAAGGCGGTGCTCAACGAGATCGAGGCGGCGGCCGGCGGCGTCATCCTGTTCATCGACGAGATGCATACGCTGGTCGGCGCGGGCAAGGCGGACGGGGCGATGGACGCCTCGAATCTGCTCAAGCCGGCGCTGGCGCGCGGCGAACTGCACTGCATCGGCGCCACCACGCTCGACGAATACAGGAAGCACGTGGAGAAGGACGCGGCGCTGGCGCGGCGGTTCCAGCCGGTGTTCGTCAGCGAGCCGACGGTGGAGGACACCATCTCCATCCTGCGGGGCCTCAAGGAGAAGTACGAACTGCACCACGGCGTGCGCATCACTGATGCGGCGCTGGTGGCGGCGGCGTATCTCTCCAACCGCTACATCACCGACCGCTTCCTGCCCGACAAGGCGATCGACCTGATGGACGAGGCCGCCTCGCGGCTTCGCATGCAGGTGGATTCGAAGCCCGAGGAGCTCGACGAGCTCGACCGGCGCATCATCCAGCTGAAGATCGAACGCGAGGCGCTGAAGAAGGAAACGGACCAGGCCTCGAAGGATCGGCTGGTGAAGCTGGAGAAGGAACTCTCCGACCTTGAGGAGAAGGCCGCCGTGCTGACGCAGAAGTGGCGGGCCGAGAAGGAGAAGCTCGGCCAGTCGCAGAAGCTCAAGGAGGAGCTCGACCAGGCCCGCAACGAACTGGAGCAGGCGCAGCGCAAGGGCGACCTCGCCCGGGCGGGCGAACTCGCCTACGGCCGCATCCCGGAGATTGAGAAGAAGCTCAAGGCCATGGAGGGCACGGAAGGCTCGGGCCAGATGGTGGACGAGGCCGTGACCGACAATCACGTCGCCCAGGTCGTGTCGCGCTGGACCGGCATCCCCGTGGACAAGATGCTCGAGGGCGAACGCGCCAAGCTCCTCGAGATGGAGAAGAAACTCGCCATGCGCGTGATCGGCCAGGCGGAAGCCGTGGGCGCGGTGGCGACGGCGGTGCGCCGCGCCCGCGCCGGGCTCCAGGACCCGAACCGGCCGATCGGCTCGTTCATGTTCCTCGGGCCGACGGGCGTCGGCAAGACCGAGCTCACCAAGGCGCTGGCCGAGTTCCTGTTCGACGACGAGCACGCGATGGTGCGCATCGACATGTCGGAGTACATGGAGAAGCACTCCGTGGCCCGGTTCATCGGCGCGCCGCCGGGCTATGTCGGTTACGAGGAGGGCGGCGCGCTCACCGAGGCGGTGCGGCGCCGGCCCTACCAGGTGGTGCTGTTCGACGAGATCGAGAAGGCGCACCCGGACGTGTTCAACGTGCTGCTGCAGGTGCTCGACGACGG
>DAIODI010000035.1:0-17967 GCA_036746875.1 Aestuariivirgaceae bacterium
CCGAGCGTGGCCATGTCGCGCGCCGTGGGGCGCTGCTGCGGATTGGGATGGCCGGAGGCGGTGCGGAAGGTGGAGCGGCGCATGCCGATGGCGCGGGCGGTGCGGGTCATGCGTTCGGCGAAGGCGCGCTCGCTGCCGGAGATGTGCTCGGCGAGCGCCGTCGCCACATCGTTGGCGGATTTCGTGACGAGCGCGCGGACAGCTTCGTCCACACTGATCGTCTTGCCCGCCGGCACGCCGAGTTTGGAGGGCGCGCGCGAGGCGGCGAAACGGGAGAACTTGATCTGCGTCTGGCGGGTGAGGCGGCCGGCCTCCAGCTCCTGAAAGACGATGTAGAGCGTCATCATCTTGGTGAGGGACGCAGGATAGCGCACGCCGTCGATATCGCGGGCGAACAGGATTTCCCCGGTTCGGGCGTCGATGGCGAGCGCCGAGAACGCCGGTTTTGCAACCGCAGGAGCAAGGCCCGTGAGGGTGGCCAGCGCCATTGCAACCGCGAAAACGAGCGCCACGCGCACCCGGAGCCAGGCCCTGGACATCATGCTTCAACCCCACCCACTTGCCGGACAACCGCGCCACTGGGCCGCCAGTCCCACGAACGACGCCGCCCCTTCGCGCCCCTTGCCGGACCAACGCACCAGTCCTGCCCGCACAGGATCGCGCAAGTCGCGGTCCGTGGAGGCAAAACGCCGCCTCCGCCGTTTCCGCAGATTCGCAAGACCTACCTAACAACAGGTAAAGGAGGCGGCAAGCCCGTTCCGGGCGCACCCCGCATGGAGCCGGACGGCATTCGCCAAAGGTCGCAGGCGGAGCTTTTGTGCAGCGCACCATTTTCCCTTGACGGCCTTTTGTGCAGTGCATTATATGAGCGTCAAGACACGGAGCGTTCCGGTCGCGGCTCTCAGAGGAGAAGGCAAATGATCAAGTCGTTCGAGGACGTGCAGGTGATGGGTAAGGACGGGTTCGACGCGTACGTGGCCTCGGCCACCGCCATGACGAAGGGCTTCCAGGCGATCGCCCAGGAGTCGGCGGATTACTCCAAGCGTTCCTTCGAGCGCGGCACGGCCGTTCTGGAGCAGATCATGGCCGCCAAGTCGCTGGACAAGGCGATCGAGGCCCAGCAGGGTTTCGCCAAGGAGTCCTATGAGAGCTTTGTCGGCCAGTGGAACAAGATCGGCGAGCTTTACATGGCCGTCGCCAAGGAAGCCTACAAGCCGTTCGAGTCGCAGGTGGCCCAGTTCTCCTCGAAGGTCGCCCAGGTCGTTCCCGGCGCCAAGTAATTCATAACGCAATATCTGGCTGACCGAAGGCCCGGCGGAACACCCGCCGGGCCTTCGCCTTTTGAATCCGGCGGTGGCGGATTGCACGGTGCGGAAAGGCGGTTCAGCGAAAGCCCTCCCACGATTGGCGCGAGCGAATATATAATCGGTTTTACGGAGTCGTCTCGTACCACATGGGCGAAGTCATCGAGACGGCAAGGACGTGACCGGAATCCATGAGCCACGACACCATCCTTTCGGCAAAGCGCGGCCCCCGCGACGGCGGGCAGACCGGGGTTATCACGCGCGCCGAGCCCAAGACGAAGAAGCCGAGCCTCTACAAGGTGCTGCTTCTCAACGACGATTACACCCCGATGGAGTTCGTGGTGCACGTGCTGGAGCGGTTCTTCAACAAGAGCCGGGAGGAAGCCACGCGCATCATGCTGCACGTTCACCAGCGCGGCATCGGCGTATGCGGCGTCTACACATACGAGGTCGCTGAAACGAAAGTGACGCAGGTGATGGACTTTGCCCGCCAGCACCAGCATCCGTTACAGTGCACCATGGAAAAGGAGTGACGGTTCCCCGTGCCCACATTCTCCCGCAGTCTGGAACAGGCTCTGCACCGGGCGCTCGCGCTCGCCAACGAGCGCAATCACGAGTACGCGACGCTCGAACACCTGCTGCTCGCACTGATCGACGACAAGGACGCGGCCGCGGTGATGCGCGCCTGCAGCGTCAACCTCGACGTCCTTCGCCGCAACCTCGAAGGCTACATCGACAACGAGCTCGCCAGCCTCGTCGTGGATACCGGCGACGAATCGAAGCCGACGGCTGGGTTCCAGCGGGTCATCCAGCGCGCTGTGATCCACGTGCAGTCGTCGGGCCGAGAGGAGGTGACGGGCGCGAACGTGCTGGTCGCCATCTTCGCCGAGCGCGAGAGCCACGCCGCGTACTTCCTGCAGGAGCAGGACATGACGCGCTACGACGCGGTGAACTTCATCTCGCACGGCATCGCCAAGCGGTCCGGATCGTCGGAAACCCGCCCGGTGCGGGGCGCCGAGCAGGAGGAGGGCGAAGGCGACGGCGAGGGGACGCCGGGCGAGGGGCGCAAAAAGCCCGCCGCCGACGCGCTCGACGCCTACTGCATCAACCTCAACAAGAAGGCGGGCGAAGGCCGGATCGACCCGCTGATCGGGCGCGAGAACGAGGTGCGCCGCACCATCCAGGTGCTGTGCCGGCGCCAGAAGAACAATCCGCTGTTCGTCGGCGACCCAGGCGTCGGCAAGACCGCCATCGCCGAAGGTCTCGCCCGCAAGATCGTCAACGGCGACGTGCCGGAGGTCCTGAAGGGCTGCACCATCTTCCAGCTCGACATGGGCGCGCTGCTCGCCGGCACCCGCTACCGCGGCGACTTCGAGGAGCGGCTCAAGGCGGTGATCAAGGAGATCGAGGCCTACCCGGGCGCGATCATGTTCATCGACGAAATCCACACCGTCATCGGGGCCGGGGCCACCAGCGGCGGGGCGATGGACGCCTCGAACCTGCTCAAGCCCTCGCTCGCCGGCGGCAACCTGCGCTGCGTCGGCTCCACCACCTACAAGGAATACCGCCAGCACTTCGAGAAGGACCGCGCGCTGGTGCGCCGGTTCCAGAAGATCGACGTCAACGAACCCACCGTGCCGGACGCCATCAAGATCCTGAAAGGGCTGAAGCCCTACTTCGAGGAGTTCCACAAGGTTCGCTACACGGCGGACGCGATCAGGAGCGCGGTGGAGCTGTCGGCCCGCTACATGAGCGACCGCAAGCTGCCCGACAAGGCGATCGACGTGATCGACGAGACCGGCGCCTCGCAGATGCTGCTCGCCGAGGGTAAGCGCAAGTCGGTGATCGGCGTGCGCGAGATCGAGGAGACGGTGGCGACGATGGCGCGCATCCCGCCCAAAACCGTCAGCCGGGACGATTCGGAGGCGCTGCGGAACCTCTCGACGGAACTGAAGCGCGTGGTGTTCGGCCAGGACGCCGCCATCGACGCGCTGGCCTCCGCCATCAAGCTGTCGCGGGCGGGCCTGCGCGAGCCGGAGAAGCCCATCGGCTGCTATCTGTTCTCCGGGCCGACCGGCGTCGGCAAGACGGAAGTCGCCAAGCGCCTCGCCGAAGTCATGGGCGTGAACCTCCTGCGCTTCGACATGTCGGAGTACATGGAGCGCCATTCGGTGTCGCGGCTCATCGGCGCGCCGCCCGGCTATGTCGGGTTCGACCAGGGCGGGCTCCTCACCGACGGTATCGACCAGCACCCGCACACGGTGCTGCTGCTCGACGAGATCGAGAAGGCGCACCCCGACCTGTTCAATATCCTGCTGCAGGTGATGGATCACGGGAAGCTCACCGACCACAACGGCAAGTCCGTCGATTTCCGCAACGTCATCCTGATCATGACGACGAACGCGGGCGCGCAGGATCTGGCCAAGTCGGCGTTCGGCTTCACGCGGTCGAAACGCGAGGGCGACGACAAGGAGGCGATCAACCGGCTGTTCACGCCGGAGTTCCGCAACCGCCTCGACGCGGTGGTGGCCTTCGCGCACCTGCCGCCGGAGATCGTGCGCCAGGTGGTGCAGAAGTTCATCCTCCAGCTGGAGGCGCAGCTTGCCGAGCGGCAGGTCAACATCGAGCTTTCCGACGCTGCCGCCGAGTGGCTCGTCCAGGAAGGCTACGACGAGCTGATGGGCGCGCGGCCCATGGCGCGGGTGATCCAGGAGACGATCAAGAAGCCGCTGGCCGACGAAGTGCTGTTCGGCAAGCTCCAGAACGGCGGCACAGTGCGAATCCTGCTCGACAAGGACGCCGGCAAGCCCGCCGCCCGCTACTTGCCGCGCGACCAGGAAAAGGCGCTCCCCATGCCGCCCGAGCGCAAGGCGCGGCCACGCGCCAGGCCCGACGGCGAAAGCAAGGCGGATGGCAAATCCGGCGCAAGCCAGATGATGCGGCCGCCGAAGCCGCGCAGCGCGCCGCGCCACAAGCCTGAGCCCGTCTGACACGGCGTCCGCCGGCGCGACGGGAGGCGGCCCGCTTTGACCACGCGAAGGGCGGCGGGCGCGGCTGATCTGTCAGCCCCGGGCTATGACTGGCGCGGCCTCGCCGACGGCTGTCGCGGCGCGGTCTCTCTGGCGGGCCTGGTGATGGCGTGCTCGTTCGTCGGCTTCGGCGCGTTCGCCCATGCGCTGGGCTTCGGTCTTGCGCCGGCCATCGCCGCCACGATCATGATCTGGGCGCTGCCGGGGCAGGTGGTTTTCGTCGACCTGTGGACGAAGGACGCGGGCCTGCTGGTGATTGCGCTGGCGGTGTCGCTCACCGCGGTCCGCCTGCTGCCGATGTCGGTGCTGGTGCTGTCACGGGCGCGGCTTCAGCATGTCCGGCGCTGGCCGGAGTGCATCGCCGCGCACTTCATCGCCATCACGGTATGGGTCCTCGCCACCTCGCAGATGGAGGCCGTGCCACGGGCGCGCCGGGTGCCATGGATCATTGGCATCGGCGCGACGCTGACGCTTTCGATGGTCGGGTTCACGACGCTCGGCTATGTGCTGGCCGACACCCTGCCGCCGCTGCTGGGGCGCACGCTCGTGTTCTTCACGCCGGCGTTCTTCCTGATGGCGTTGTTCGGCAACGCCCGCTGGCGGTTCGATTATCTGGCGATCGCCTTCGGCGCCGGGCTGGCTCCCGTGGCGGCCTGGTTCGCGCCCGACTTCGACCTGCTGATCGCCGGCCTCGCCGGCGGCACAGCGGCGTTCTTTCTCGCCCGGCCGAAGCGGCGGGTTCAGCCGTGACCGCGACGATGTTCGCCGCGCTGGCGGTCGCCGGCTTCGCCGTCACCTACGCCTGGCGGTTGCTCGCCGTGCTGGCGGTGAAGCGGATCGATCCCGAGAGCGACATCCTGCTGTGGGTGCGCGCGCTCGCCACCGCGCTGGTGGCGGCGCTGGTGGTGCGCCTGGTGGTGTCGCCGTCCGGGCCGCTGGCCGAGACGACCGAGATCGCCCGCATCGGCGCGCTCCTGGTGGGGATCGCCGTGTTCTTCCGGGTGCGCCGGGTGGAGCACGCCACGGCGGCGGCGATCCTGGCGTTCCTTCTGGCGCAGGTGGCGGGGGTTTAGGGCATCATCCCGCCAGGTGGTCGCCGCTTTGCCAGAGGGTGCTTCAGCCGAGCGCCGCCCTGATTCTTCCGGCGTGATCGGCAAGCAGCGCCTGATCCGCCATCTGCCCGGTGTGAGGCTTGAGCGCCACGCCCTCGAAGCGCGGGATGACGTGGACGTGGGTGTGGAACACCACCTGGCCGCCTGCGCCCTCGTTGAACTGCTGGATGGTGACGCCGTCGGCCGAAAACGCCCGCTTCACCGCCTGCGCGATTGTCTTCACCGTGCGCGCCACGGCGGCGAGGTCGTCGTCGGCGATGTCGAGGATGTTGCGGGAGGCGGCCCTGGGGAGCACCAGCGTGTGCCCGTCGCCCCGCGGCATGATGTCCATGATGGCGATTGTCTTGTCGTCCTCGTAGACCTTGTGGGCGGGAAGCTCGCCGCGGAGGATTTTCGCGAACACGTTGCTGTCGTCGTAGGCGGTCATGGCGTCGTCCTGAGGGGAGGGCTGAAATGCGAAGGAAAACGAACCGCGCCTCACCGTCAATGCGTCAGAAGTCGGCCTCCTCGCGGGCCGGGTCGCGGCGGAACGGCGCGTGTCCGGCAAGCGCCGCCGCATCGCCCTCCACCGCCCGGCGCTCGGCGTCGAGGAAGCGGGCCACCGCGTGGCGCAGGCCGGGGTGGACGATATGGTGCAGGCTCCTCGTCGTCACCGGCACGTAGCCGCGGGCGAGCTTGTGGGGGCCCTGCGCGCCGGCCTCGACGCGGGCAAGGCCGCGGGAGATGGCGAAGTCGATGGCCTGGTAGTAGCAGGTCTCGAAGTGCAGGCAGTCGTGATGCTCGATGGCGCCCCAGTTGCGTCCGTAGAGCGCGTCCGAGCCGATGAAGTTCAGCGCTCCGGCGATGTACCGGCCGTTCCGCCGGGCCATCACCAGCAGGGTGTGGTCCGCGAAGGTCTGGCCGATCTCCGAGAAGAACCGGCGCGTCAGGTAGGGCTGGCCCCACTTGCGCGCCCCGGTGTCCATGTAGAACGCGAAGAACGCGTCCCAGTGGGCCTCGGTGATGTCGCGGCCGGTGAGGCGCTGAAGCTCGATTCCCGCCGCGCGCACCGTTTCGCGTTCCTTGCGGATGTTCTTGCGTTTGCGCGAGGCGAGGTCGGCGAGGAAATCGTCGAAGCCCGCATAGCCGCGGTTGAACCAGTGGAACTGCGTATCGGTGCGCTTCAGCCAGGCGTCCTCGTCGCCGAGCAGGTCCCATTCGGCCTGCGTCAGGAACGTGACGTGGACGGAGGAGGCTTCCGCCTGTTGCGCAAGCGCGATGGCGGCGGCGGCGGCAAGCCTGCGGTTGCCATCACGGTGCGGACCCGGCGCTGCGAGAAAGCGCGGGCCGGTGGCGGGCGTGAACGGCGCCGAGCACTGGAGCTTGGGATAGTAGCGCCCGCCGGCGCGATCCAGCGCATCCGCCCAGCTCCAGTCGAAGACGTATTCGCCCCGGCTGTGGCTTTTCAGGTAACAGGGGAGCGCGGCGACGGCGCACCCCGCATCGTCCTCCACCACGAGGTGGCGCGGCGTCCAGCCGGTGCGGCGGGTGGCGGAACCCGAATCCTCCACCGCCTTGAGGAAGGCGTGGGACACGAACGGGTTGAACGGCTCGCCCGGCGGATTGGCGAGCGCATCCCACCGGGCGGCCGCGATGTCGCCGATGCCGCCGAGCACCCGCGCCGTCGCGGCGGGGCCGCCGTCCATCAGGGGCGAAACCCCTCGAAGGTGATCTGGTCGCAGTAGCGTGACGCGCGCATCGCCTGTTGTTCGCTGCGGATCGTCCAGCAGATCACGGGCCGGCCCGACTGACGGAACGCGCGGGCGATGGCTACAGGCAATCCGGCCGCCTCGTAGGACAGGAAATGCGGGCGGGTTTCGGGCAGATGGGTGAAGTGGCGCATGGCCAGCCGCCGGGGCAGGGAGAGCGCCGCCCATTCCGGGTCGGTCATGCGGTCGGCGACGACGCCGCGCGGGATCTCCGGCCAGGCGCGGGCGAGATGCGCCACAACCGCGGGATCGAACGACATCAGCGCGGCGTGGCCGCCATAGTCCGCGACGAGGGCGGCCGCGCGGTCGGCGAGCGTCATGTCGCCGTCGAAGCGGCTCTTGATCTCGATCACCAGCGGGGTTCGGCCGCGCACCTGGTCAAGCAGCTCGGGCAGCGTCTGCATGTGGTCTGCGCCAGCCAGGAGCGGCAGGGACTGGAGTTCGGCGGCGGTCAAGGCGCGCACCTCGCCCGCCGCGCCGGTCAGCCGCTCCAGCCGGTCGTCGTGGAACACCATCGGCTGGCCGTCGCACGACACCTGGAGATCGCACTCGATGGCGTAACCGGCCGCGATGGCGGCGGCGAAGGCGGACGGGCTGTTCTCGACGACGCCGTTCGCCCGGTCGTGCAGGCCGCGGTGGGCGATGGGCCGCGCGGTGAGCCAGCCGAGGTCGGGCTGGCCATAGACCGCGAAACCGGGCGACGAGAGCCGCATGGCGAGGCGCCGGGGCGGCGTCAGGCGATCTCGACCACCGCCTCGACCTCCACCGCCACGTTGAGCGGCAGCGACCCGGACCCGACCGCCGAGCGGGCGTGCTTGCCGGCGTCGCCGAACACTTCAACCAACAGATCAGAAGCGCCGTTGATCACCTTGGGATGATCGGTGAATTCCGGAACGGCGTTGACGAAACCGACAAGCTTCACCACCCGCTTCACCCGGTCGAGGTCGCCGTCGCAGGCGGCGCGCACCTGCGAGAGGATGTTGATGGCGCACAGCCGCGCCGCCTGATTGGCCTGCTCCAGCGAAATCTCCCGGCCGACCTTGCCGAGGTACTCGAACTTGCCGTCCTTCAGCGTCACCTGTCCGGCGGTGAACACGAGGTTGCCGGTGCGCACGAAGCCGACGTAGTTGGCGACCGGCGCCGCCGGCGTGGGGAGGGTGATGCCGAGCTCGGCGAGGCGGGTGTCGATCTTGCCCATGGGAAAGCGCCTTTCGTTCGTGTCCGGTCCGTGAGGCCGGGACTGCCGGGATTGCCGCGCCTTTAGCACGGCGTTTCGCCGTCGTCATCACGGCGGCGCGCCATGGCCGGGCAGCGGCTGCCGCCGTGAGCCTGGCGCGAGGCGTATTCCGTATTGCGGAGCGTGTGTCCATTCCGGGCGCGGCCGCGAGCGGCTATAAGCCAAGCGTCCAAGCTCCACCATCGTGCAAGTCAGGATTCACCGGCCCCACCATGACAAAGATCGTCTTCCTCGACCGCGGCACCTTCGGCCCGACGGTCAGTCTCACAAAGCCCGAGTTTGCGCACGAGTGGGCGGAGTACGACTCAACGCCCGCGTCCGAGATCGTCAACCGGGTGAAGGGCGCGGAGATCGTCATCACCAACAAGGTTCCGCTGCGCCGGGAAACGCTCGACCAGTGCCCCACCGTGAAAATGATTTCAGTCGCCGCCACCGGCTATGACGTGATCGACGTTCCGGCCTGCCGGGAAAAAGGCGTCGTCGTCTCGAACGTGCGCGGCTACGCCACCAACACGGTGCCGGAGCACACGTTCGCGCTGATCCTGGCGCTGCGCCGCCAGATCGTCGGCTACCGGCAGGACACCATCGACGGGGCGTGGCGGAAGGCGGGGCAGTTCTGCTTCCACACCTGGCCCATGAGCGACCTGTCGGGCGCGACGCTGGGTATCTTCGGCGAGGGCGCGCTCGGCCAGTCGGTGGCGAAGATCGCCTGGGCGTTCGGGATGAAGACGCTGTACGCCGCGCACAAGGGCGTCGAGGGGCTCGGTCCGCTCTACACGCCGTTCGATCAGGCGCTTGCCGAGAGCGACATCATCACGCTGCATTGCCCGCTCATGCCCTCGACGCGGAACATGCTGGCGATGCCGGAGTTCCGGAAGATGAAGAAGAAGCCGCTGATCATCAACACGGCGCGCGGCGGGCTGGTGAAGGAAGACGACCTGGTGCAGGCGCTGGACGAAGGTCTCGTTTCCGGCATAGGATTTGACGTGCTTACCCAGGAGCCGCCGGACGCCGATCATCCGCTGATGAGGATCGCCGGTCGCCCGAACGTCATCATCACCCCGCATGTCGCCTGGGCGAGCCAGGAAGCGATGCAGGAGTGCTGGCGCCAGACGATGAAGCACGTGAACGACTACAAGCGCGGTCAGCCGTCCAATATCGTCACCTGAGGTCGTCGTTGCTCCACCGCCGCACCGCCCGCGCCAGCGCCGCCTCCATCGTCACGACGGCCGTCCTGGCGGCGGCCGCGCCCGCCATCGCCGACGTCGCCGCGCTTGTGCCGCATCGCGGCGTCTACGATCTGTCGCTCAAGCGCGCCGACGAAAAGAGCGGCATAAACGGTGCGCAGGGGCGCATGGTGATCGAGGTGAAGGGCGGGACCTGCGAGGGCTGGACCATCGACTTCCGCATGGTCAACCAGTTCACCACGGAGAGCGGCTCGCGGCTGCTCGACATCCGCTCGTCCACCTTCGAAAGCCTCGACGGGCGCGAAATGCGCTACACCGAGCGCCAGTTCGTCGACAACCGGCTGGAGGAAGAGACCACGCTCTCCGCCACCGCCGGCGTCGATGGCAAGCCCGGGCAGGGCAAAATCGAGAAGCCGGAGCCCAGGGCCTTTGAGCTGCCGCCGGGCGCGATCTTCTCCGCCGCCCACCAGATGCGCCTCGTCGAGGCGGGCCGCCGTGGCGAAACGCGCGAGGCGAACATCGTGTTCGACGGCTCCGACGGTGAGAAGAGCATGCAGGTGATCTCGTTCTTCGGGCCGAAGGGCGCGGCGTCGCAAGGCGTGCCGAAGCCGTTGCAGGGCCTCGCCGTGTGGCCGGTGTCGGTGTCCTACTACGGCCTCGGACCGGCCGGGACCAACGAGACGCCGGACTATCAGGTGCAGATGCAGCTTTACGACAACGGCGTTTCGGGCGATCTCACCCTCGACTATGGCGACTTCGCGCTCGAAGCGCGCCTGACGCGGCTCGACCTGATCGACCCGCCGACGTGCCCGTGACCGGGCGCCCGGCGGTCATCGCCATGCGCTGAAGGTTCAGTCATCGGCCGCGTCGTCGCGGGGCCCAAGGGTTCGCCCGGTGCCGATGGCGGTTTCCCCGAATTTCGCCTTCAGCCGGTCCATGGCCAGTTCGGCGCGGGTGCGCGACGCAAGGCGTGGGTCAAGGTCCTCGTCTTCGTCCGGCACGGTCGCCACCAGATTCGAGATGCCGACGCCGATGAGCCGGTAGGCCTGCCCGTCGGCGAGGCTGCGCAGCAGCGGGCGGGCGGCGTCGAACATCCGGTGGGCGAGCCTGGTGGCGCCGGAAAGCGAGCGGCTGCGGGTGAGGGCGCGGAAGTCCGCCGTCTTGAGCTTCAGCGTCACGGTCGACCCCGCCAGCCCCTTTGCCTTCGCCCGCCGCGACACCTTCTCGCACAGCCGCCACAGGATGCGTTCGAGTTCGCCGCCGTCGCGGATATCGTGGGCGAAGGTCGTCTCGGCGCTGATGCTCCTGATCTCCTCGTCGGGCGAAACGCGCCGGTCGTCCTCGCCGCGCGACAGGTGATAGAGCCGCGCGCCCATGGAGCCGAAGCGGCGCATCAGGTCCACCTTCTCCATCGTCTGAAGCTGCGCCACCGAGACGATCCCGGCGCGCGCCAGTTCCGCCTGCATGGCCTTGCCGACGCCCCAGATCTGCGACACCGGGCGCGAGGCGAGGAACGCCGGCGTCTCGGCGTGGCCGATGACGGCGAAGCCGCGCGGCTTGTCGAGGTCGGAGGCGATCTTGGCGAGGAACTTGTTGTGCGACAGCCCGATCGACACGGTGATGCCGATGTCGCGCTCGATGCGCCGGGCGAGATCCGCCAGCGCCAGCGCGGGCGAGCGGCCATGCAGGCGCCCGGTGCCGGAGAGATCGAGGAACGCCTCGTCGATGGAGAGCGGCTCCACCAGCGGGGTCAGCGCCAGCATCAGCGCGCGCACCTCGCGGCCGACGCCGGCGTACTTCGCCATGTCGGGTTTCAGCACCACCGCGTCCGGGCACAGCTTCAACGCCTTGAACATCGGCATGGCGGAGCGCACGCCGCTGATGCGCGCGATGTAGCAGCAGGTGGAGACGACGCCGCGCCGGCCGCCGCCGACGATCAGCGGTTTGTCGGCGAGCGAGGGATCGTCGCGCTTCTCGATCGCCGCGTAGAAGGCGTCGCAGTCGATGTGGGCGATGGCGAGGGTGTGGAGCTCGCCGTGCCGCACGAGCCGCGGACCGTGACAGGCCGGGCAGCGGGGCGCTGCGTCCGCCGCCGGGGCCAGGCAATCGCGGCAAAACCCTTCTCTCTGCGCGTGCTCCATCCCGACGTGTCCAGCGCTGCCCCGATTCCGCGCATCCGCCCTTGTGGAGCGATCGCCGGTTCGCCTAGCCTTCGCCAGGGGATCAGGGAGACGACGATGTACAAGCTCTACAACGTGCGCCGCTGGGGGTCGATGGCGCCGCATTTCCTGCTTGAGGAACTCGACGTTCGCTATACCAACGTGTGGATGACGCCCGAGCAGGTGCGTGAGCCTTCGTTCCGCGCGCTGAGCCCGCTGGGATACGTTCCGGCGCTGGGACTCTCCGACGGGCGGGTGGTGTTCGAGTCCTCCGCCATCATGACATTCCTGTTGCAAGCCTGGCCCGACAAGGGCATGGCGCAACCGGCGGGCAGCAGCTCCAACGGGCTGACGCATGCGTGGATCGCGTTCATGGCGGCGAACCTCTATCCGGCGGTGAGCATGTCGTTTCACCCGGAGATCTGGGCCGACACCGACGCCGAGAGGCAGAAGCTCGCGGGGAAGGGCGCAGCGGAGATGACCCGGCTGTTCGACATCATCGAGGGGCGGCTGGCCACCGAGGGGCCATGGCTCGCCGGCGACACCTACTCGGCGGCCGATCTCTATCTGCTGATGTGCGCGGTTTGGGCGCGGCCCTCGGAGAAGGCGCTGCTTGAACGCTGCCCCAACATCGCCTGGGTGCTGGGCGAGGTGCGCAAGCGGCCGAACCTGCGCGCCGCGCTTGACGCACATGACGTTACCGAACCGGGGAGCTACAGCGAATGAGCGAAGACGCCCGCGACCGGATGATGATGGAGACCTCCTACTGGTGGGGGATCCCAACGCTGTTTCGCGCCCCGCACGATCCCGATCCGGCCAACGCCGACATCGCGCTCGTCGGCGTGCCGCATTCCTCCGGCAACGGCTCCACCGAGCGCGACCAGCATCTGGGCCCGCGCGCGGTGCGCCACGTCTCGGCGCACAACCGGCGCTACAACGTGCCGCTCGACTTCGCCCCGTTCGAGGCCTGCCGGATCAACGACCTCGGCGACGTGCCGCTGCCGGAGGCGATGAACAACGAACTGTGCGTCGAGCGCATCTCCGCCTTCTTCCACCAGATCGGCGAGGCGGGCGCGCGGCCCGTCTCGATCGGCGGCGACCATTCGATCACCGGCGCCATCGTCCAGGCGATCGCCGGCGAGGGCCGCCGCCTCACCGGCGGGCGCAAGGCGGCGTTCCTGCACCTCGACGCCCACACCGACACCTTCGACCAGCTCGACCACTTCAACGGCGCGAAGAAGTCGGCGGCGCACTGGGGCTCCTACCTTGTGCGCCAGGGCAACATCGACGCCACGCGCTCGGTGCAGATCGGCATCCGCGGCAACACCCGCGCCAAGGGGTGGCTCGAGCCCTCCCACAGGCTCGGCTACGAGGTGATCACCATGGCGCGCCACCGCGAGATCGGGCTGGCGAGGAGCGTCGAGATCATCCGCGAACGCCTTGGCGACATGCCGGTCTACATCACCTTCGACCTCGACTGCCTCGACCCGACGATTGCGCCCGCCGTGTCGAACGTGGAAGCCGGCGTGAACGGCTTCACCATCGACGAGGCGTTGACGCTGGTGCGCGCGGCGCGCGGCCTCAACGTCATCGGCGGCGACGTGGTCTGCCTGATGCCGACCAAGGACCAGCCGAACAACATCACCGCCATGGTGGCGGCCGCGGTCGCCTACGAGATCGTCAGCCTGATCGCGGAGCCGTTCGCGCGCCGGGCCTGACGGCCTCGCCCCGGGCAGCCCAAACCTGCCTGACGCAAAATGACATGGACTCGTGGTGCGCTACGCTGCGACGTTCTCCCAAATGAACCACGGAGGCCGATCCATGAACCCGATTTCCCTGTCCCGCCGACTCCTCCTGACTGGCGTCGCCGCTATCGCGCTGGCGTCGACAAGCGCCCACGCCGGGTGGGACGGCCCGATCATGCGCGCGCTCGAAGGCGGCGAGGACTTCGTTCTCGCAACCGACGCGTACATCTACGGTTATCCGCTGGTCACCATGGAGATGACGCGGCGGGTGATGACCAACATCGCGACGCCTGAAGGCACGCGGGCGCCAATGGGGCAGCTCGTCAAGATGCGGAGCTACCCCGACGCCACCTATCGGGACGTGACGGCCCCGAACGCCGACACGCTCTACACCACCGCCTGGATCGAGGTGGGTGATGAGCCCTGGATCCTCTCGCTGCCCGACATGGAGGACCGCTACTTCCTGTTCCCCATGCTCGACGGCTGGACGGAGGTGTTCGAGGTTCCCGGCAAGCGCACCACCGGCACCAAGGCGCAGACCTATGCGATCACCGGGCCCGGCTTCAACGGCGCGCTGCCCGAGGGTGTGACGGAGTACAGGTCGCCCACGAGCATCGTCTGGATTCTGGGCCGCATCTACTGCACAGGAACGCCCGAGGACTACGCTGCCGTCCACGCCAAGCAGGATGCGATCAAGCTCCACCCGCTCAGCGCCTGGGGCAAGGACTATACGCCCCCCGAAGGCAAGGTGAACCCGGACCAGGATATGAAGACGGCGGTGCGCGATCAGGTGAACGCGCTTGATGCGGTCGCCTACTTCACGCTGCTGGCCGAACTGATGAAGCACAACCCGCCGCGGGCCGAGGACGCAGCGCATCTGGCGCGGTTCGCCCGCATCGGTCTTGAGCCCGGCAAGGATTTCGACGCCACAAAACTCGACGCCGCGTTCAGGGACCGCATCCCGAAGGTGGCGCAGGACCGGATCATGCTGCAGTTCGTCGTCAACCCTGCCATGAACCACTCGAAGGGGTGGGCCTACACCACAAGGACGGGGCTCTACGGCGACGATTACCTGATGCGTGCGCTGGTCACGGCCATCGGCCTCGGCGCGAACCGGCCCCAGGATGCGATCTACCCGACGTCGATGCGCGACGCCTGGCGTCGCAAGTACGACGGCGGCTCGAACTACGTCATGCGCTTCGAGAAGGGGGAGTTGCCGCCGGTCAGCGGGTTCTGGTCGCTGACAATGTACGACGACAGTTACTTCTTCGTTCCCAACCCGCTGAACCGGTATTCGATCAGCCCGCGCCAGAACCTTCAGGCCAACCCGGACGGATCGGTCGAACTGTTCATCCAGAACCAGTCGCCGGGCAAGGACAAGGAAGCGAACTGGCTGCCGTCGCCGAAGGGTAGGTTCATCCTCATGCTGCGCATGTACTGGCCGAACGAGACGGACCCGTCGATCCTCAGCGGCACCTGGACCATCCCGGCGGTGCGAAAGGTTTGACGGGCGGAGCGGCGCGGCGCACCCGCGCCCAACAGCCTAGCCAGGCCATACCCGTTAACAAGCCGAGCAGCGCGCGCAGACGCGGGAGGAGGTCCGCCCAGGTCGCGGCGGTGACATGAACGTAGTCGAGCGGCCCGGCGTGGCGGGCGAACCGCCGATCCTGCATGAAGTGGACGAGGCGGGTTTGCGGCCGGTGCTCGCGCACCGAGGCGAGGTAGTGCGGAATATCGTCGATGAAGGCGACCGGCGCGGCCTGACGCTTCGCCAGTTCCCTCACCGCCGGACCCTTCGGCCCCGCGTTGGCGACGACGGGGTAGGGCATGCCGTGGTCCGCGAGGTTGGCGATGCGGTCCTCGCGGTAGGCTTCCGGGATGTTGGTCAGCATCACGATGTCGGCGTCGGCGGCGAGCGCCGCCAGGGTTTCCGCCGCGCCGGCGACGGCCTCGAGGTGGCGGGCGCGGTTGGCGAAGAAGCCGTCGAGCAGCGCACCGACGTCGGCGTGCGGAACCGCTTCGTGGGTCAGGCGGCGCTTGATGTTGCCGTTCAGCGCGAAGCTGCCCGCGTCGAGCCAGAGATCGTGCTCGTCGAGCCAGGCCTCGAAGCCCTTCAGGAACTCGACCGTCACCTCGTCCACGTCGCAGACGACGAGCGGCCGGGCGGGATCGAGATCGAGTGCGGCGATCTGGGCGAGTGTGGAGGGCTTCACCGCTCGAGCGTCCGCAAGGCGCGCCCCGGCTCTTCCGGCTTCAGGCCGGCCTCGGCGCAGAAGGCGATCAGCAGCGATTCGTTCGCCATCAGGTGTTCGAGCACGCCGGCCTGCAGCGAACGCTCGCCCGCGCGGGCGGCGACATCGCTCGCAGAGAGGCCGCACAGTGACAGGAAGGCTTCGAACCGGTCCGGATCGGATGCGAGAAAGGCGAGCGCGTTCAAGGCGATAACCTCCGCCCCCTCGGTTCCCGCGCCAGTCGTTTCGAGTTTCGCCATCGCGATTTCAGATTCCTTAACCCACCTGCCGCATCCTGCGGTTGCAGGGGCTTCGGCTTAAAAGGTTAGTTACTGGAATTGCGCAAGATTGGCTATGACCGGTGGGCGCTTCCCGACTGGTTTCCGGCCGGAGCTGGTGAATGGTTGGGAGAGCCGGAGTGAGTCTCGGTACCTATCGGATGACGTCTTCGGAAGAGTCCGGCGGACCGCAATCGGTGCGCCAGAAGACCGTGCTCGTCGTCGAGGACAACGAGTTGAACATGAAGCTGTTCAACGACTTGCTCGAGGCGCACGGCTACCGCGTGCTGCAGACCCGCGACGGGCTGTCGGCGCTCGACATCGCGCGCGCCCACATGCCCGACCTGATCCTCATGGACATCCAGCTGCCGGAGGTTTCCGGCATCGAAGTGACCAAGTGGCTGAAGGAAGACGAGACGCTGAAGCGCATTCCCGTGATCGCCGTCACCGCGTTCGCCATGAAGGGCGACGAGGAGAAGATCCGCGAAGGCGGCTGCGAGGCCTACGTCTCCAAGCCGATCTCGGTCGTCAGCTTCCTGCAAACCATCGACGGGTTCCTGAAGGACGTTCCATGACCGCCAAGGTCCTCGTCGTCGACGATATCCTGGCGAACGTCAGGCTTCTCGAGGCGAAGCTGACCGCGGAGTACTTTGACGTCGCCACCGCCATGAACGGCGTGGACGCCCTTGAGTCCGTGCAGCGGGTGAAGCCGGACATCGTGCTGCTCGACGTGATGATGCCGGGCATGGACGGCATCGAGGTGTGCCGGCGCATCAAGGACGATCCGGCCACGCATCATGTGCCGGTCATCATGGTGACGGCGCTCGACCAGCCGGAGGACCGCGTGCGCGGGCTTGAAGCCGGCGCCGACGACTTCCTGACCAAACCGGTGAACGATCTCGCCCTGTTCTGCCGGGTCAAGTCGCTGGTGCGGCTGAAGATGCTCACCGACGAGCTGGCGGCGCGGTACGGCGACAACGAGGACGCCTGGCGCTCGACCCAGACGAAGCTGTCGGCGGAACTCAATGCGCCTGGCAGGATCTTGCTGGTGGACAACCGCGGCCTCCTGCACGACCGCATCCGGGCGAGCCTCGGCAAGCGCCACGACGTCGTATGCGTGGACGACCCGCAGATGGCGGTGATCGACGCGGCGGAAGGCGCCTTCGAGCTGATCCTCATCAACCTCGACCTCGACGGCTACGACGGCTTGCGCCTGTGTTCGCAGTTGCGCTCGCTTCAGCGCACCCGGCAGATTCCGATCATCATCATCGTCGATCCGGACGACCAGCCGCGCATGATCCGCGCCCTCGACATGGGCGTGAACGACTATCTGGCGCGCCCTGTGGACCGCCAGGAGCTGCTGGCCCGCGTCAACACGCAGATCCGCCGCTGGCGCTTCACCACCCGCCTGCGCGACAACGTCCAGCAATCGATCGAACTCTCCGTCACCGATCCGCTGACCGGACTCTACAACCGCCGCTACCTCGACAGCCAGGTGGAGGTGTTGGTGGACAGCGCCGCCAATCGCGGCAAGCCGCTGTCGCTCCTCATGCTCGACGTGGACTACTTCAAGGCGGTGAACGACACCTATGGTCACGACGCCGGCGACCGCGTGCTGCGCGAGCTCGCCAATCGCATCCGCCGGAACATCCGCAACGTCGATCTGGGCTTCCGGGTCGGCGGCGAGGAATTTGTGGTCGTCCTTCCCGACACCGATGCGGACGTGGCGTTGTAGTTGGCCGAGCGTCTGCGCAAGGTCGTGTACGACGACGACGAGGGTGGTGCGGACTTCGAGCCCGAGCCTGCGGGAGGTCATTGATGAGCACGGTACGAATCGCCGTCGCGGTAGGCGTGGCCGCCGCAGCGCTCGCCGGCTGCCGCGGGCAGCCCTCGCGTGAAGCGCCGATTTACGGCATCCGCAACATGTATGATCAACC
>DAIODI010000036.1:0-7672 GCA_036746875.1 Aestuariivirgaceae bacterium
GCGGCGGAGCGTGGGCTCGGCCACGTTGGGGAAGGCGCCCCGGGCGTCGGCGAGTGTCAGTACCGGGCCGGTGGCTACGCCGGGCTAGGCCGGCGTGCCCCTGATCTCAACCGGCGCCGGCAGCGGCGTGCGCCTCGTCGAAGTCGCGCGCCACCAGGCCGACGACGGCCGCGACCGCCGCGGCGGCGGCCTCGCCCTCGGCGCGCACATGGAGCAGCGTGTCCTGGGGAACCTTCATCGCCATCACCTTGACGATGCTCTTGGCGTCGACCCACGGGCCGCCGGCGGCGGCGGCGATTTCGAGGCGGCAGGGGAAGCCCTTGGCGAGCTTGGTGAGCTTCACCGAGGGCCGGGCGTGAAGCCCGACCGCGTGGGTGAGAAGCACCGTGTCCTGCGCCGCGCCCGTCATCGTCAGCCCCCGTAGAGTTCTTCAGCCGTGGCGCGTACGGCGTCGAGCGGCGATCCCGACGACGCCTCCGTCGCCGCCATGACGGCCCCCTCGACCACCGGCGCGTTGCAGATGACCACGCGTCCGCGCCGGTCCTCCGGCAGCATCTCGATGGCCATCTCGGAGTTGGTTTCAGCGCCCCCGAGATCGACGAGCACGGCGACGCCGGCCTCCGACCAGGCCGCCTCGATGGCCGCGATGATGCTCCCGACGCTGGTGCCGAGCCCGCCGGCCGGATCGCCGCCGCACCAGGCGAGCGGCACCTCGGCGCCGACCATCTGGCGCACCATGTCGGCGGCGCCGCGCGCCACGTCCGGCGAGTGCGATACGATGACGATGCCGACGTTCGCCATAACGCTCATGCCCCCGCTGTGTCCGCGGCCGCGCGGACGATGATCGCCGACGAGCGCGCGCCCGGGTCCATGTGGCCGATGGAGCGATCGCCCAGGAACGAGGCGCGCCCGCGTGTCGCCTTCATCGGCACGGTGGCGGCGGCGGCGGCGTCGGCGGCGTCGGCCAGCGCCGCCGGGCCGTCTCCGCGCTCCAGCGCCGCATGGACCGGCACCAGCACGTCGAGCATGGTCTTCTGGCCCGTGTCCGACTTGCCGCGCGCCTTGACCGCCGCGATCGCCTCGCCCAGCGCCTTCGTGAAGGCGGCGCGGTCGGCGTTGTCGGGCAGCGACTTGCCGAGCTGCATGAACAGCGTGCCGTAGAGCGGACCCGACGCGCCGCCGACCTTCATCACCAGCGTCATCCCCGCCTTGTTGAGCGCCTGCGGCAGGGGCAGGTCGGCGATGGCGTCGCGCTCGGCAAGGATCGCCTCGAAGCCGCGCTTCATGTTGACGCCGTGGTCGCCGTCGCCGATGGCCTGGTCGAGCGCGGTGAGTTCTTCCGCGGCGGCGATGACCCGCGCGGCCACGGTGTCGATCAGGGTACGGACGGTTGCGTTCGCGCTCATGGATCAGGTCCTCAGCCGGTCGCCGTTGGCGTCGAAATAGAGCGGGCGCACGGTTTCGAGCCGCACTGCGTCGCCGACGGTGAGATCGTCGCCGGGGCGCGCCAGCGTGACCAGCCTGTGGCCGGCGACATCGATGTGGACGTGGTTCTGGTCGCCGAGGTGCTCGACCCATTCGATGCGGGCGGTCGCCTTCGGCCCCTTCACGGGCCGGATCGCGAGATTCTCGGTGCGGATACCGACGGTGGCCGTTCCCGCCGGCGCGCCGGCCGCATCGAGGACGCCGGCGGGGACCAGGTTGATCTGCGGCTGGCCGAGCCGCGAGGCGACGTAGGTGTTGCAGGGGTCCTCGTAGATCTCGCGCGGCGTGCCCGTCTGCACGAGGCGGCCGCGATCGAGCACGCCGATGCGGTCGGCCATGGTCATCGCCTCGATCTGGTCGTGGGTGACGAACAGCACGGTGGCGCCGAGGTCGGCCTGGATGCGCTTCAGCTCGAGGCGGAGATCGGAGCGCAGCTTGGCGTCGAGCGACGACAGCGGCTCGTCCATGAGATAGATCGCCGGGCGGCGCACCAGCGCGCGGCCGATGGCGACGCGCTGCATCTCGCCGCCGGACAGCTGCGTCGCCTTGTTGGCGAGCTTCTTCGAGATCCGCAGCATTTCGGCGACTTCGCCGACGCGGGCGCGGATCTGGTCCTCGGGCACGCGGCGCGCCGGCGCGCGCAGCGGGAACGCGAGATTGTCGTAAACGGTCAGATGCGGATAAAGCGAGAACTGCTGGAACACGAACGCCACGTCGCGCCCTGCCGCATTGACGCCCTTCATGTCGCGCCCGGCGATGGTGATGCCGCCCTCGTCGGCCTCCTCAAGGCCGGCGACGAGGCGCAGCGTGGTGGTCTTGCCCGCGCCGGTGGGGCCCAGCAGGACGACGAACTCGCCGTCGGCGATGGCGAGCGAAAGGCCGCTCACCGCCACGGTCTGGCCGAACCGCTTGGTGACGTTCTCCAGCGCGACCTCAGCCATGGGCCGCCCCCGTGACGGGCGCGCGGCGGCGCCGGGCGGCGGGCGCGGCGGCGGCTTCGTGCAGCGCGGTGCGGATCGCGCGCCCGGTCGCCCTGTCGAACAGCGACAGGCGTGCGGCGTCGAACGAAAGCCCCACGGCTTCGCCGCGCGCCACGCGATGCGCGGCGCCCACGCGCGCCTTCACGGGCCCCTGCGCGGTGGCGATGGTGAGGATTTGCGTCGTGCCCAGATACTCCGTCCCCAGAACTTCGCCGCGGATCTTCGAGGCGTCGTCGAGGCGAATGTGCTCGGGCCGCGCGCCGAGCGCGAGATCGGCGGCGGGGGCGTCCTCCACCAGGCGCGGCACGGCCACCTTCACGCCCTCGAAGGCGACGGCCGCGTCGCCAGCGCGCGCCGGGCCGCGCACCGGCAGGAAGTTCATCGGCGGCGAGCCGACGAAATCGGCCACGAACATGGTGGCGGGGCGGTCGTAGACCTCCTGCGGCGGACCGATCTGCTCGACGACGCCGTGGTTCATGATGGCGATGGTGTCGGCCATCGACATGGCTTCGAGCTGATCGTGGGTGACGTAGACCGTGGTGGCGCCGATGCGGGTGTGCAGCGCCCGCAGCTCCTGGCACATCAGGTGCCGGAACTCGGAATCGAGCGTGCCGAGGGGTTCGTCCATCAGGAACGCCTTGGGGCGGCGCACGATGGCGCGGCCGAGCGCCACGCGCTGGCGGTCGCCGCCGGAGAGGCCGGAGACCGGCTTGTCGATGAGGTGGCCGATGCGCAGCAGCCGCGCGGTTTCCTCGACGCGGGTTCTGATCTCGGCGGCGGGCACGCCCTGGCACTTCAGCGGAAAGGCGATGTTGCGGCGCACGTTCATGTGCGGGTAGAGCGCGAAGAGCTGGAACACGAAGGCGATGTCGCGCTCCGAGGCGCGGCGGAACGCCACGTCCTCGCCGCCGAGGAAAATCCTGCCGGAGGTCGGGAGCTCGAGACCGGCGATCATGCGCAGCGTGGTGGTCTTGCCGCAGCCCGACGGCCCGAGCAGGCAGAAGAACGAGCCGTCGGCGATGGTGAAGGTGGAGGCCTTCACGGCGGCGAAATCGCCGAACGCCTTGTGCAGATGCTCCACGCGGATTTCGGCCATGGCGTCAGTCCGGGAACTTCGAGACGACGATGAACATGACCGTGCCGACCAGCGTGGTGATGAACGACCAGGTGTAGAGCGCAAGGAAGAACGGCTGCATCAGCATCACCACGCCGCAGGCGATGATGACGGTGGCGAGCGCCTCCCAGGGGCCGCGCCGGAAGCGCATCAGGCCGGAGACGATCCCGTTCATTTCCGCACCGCGCCGAAGGTGATGCCGCGCAACAGATGCTTCCTGAGCAGCACGGTGAAGATCAGGATGGGGATCAAGAACAGCGTCGTTCCCGCGCCGACCGCCGGCCAGTCCATGCCGCCCTCGCCGATGATCGTCGGGATGAACGGCGGCGCCGTCTGCGCCTCGCCCGAGGTGAGAAGCACCGCGAAGGCGTATTCGTTCCAGGCGAAGATCATGCAGAAGATGGCGGTGGCGGCGATGCCGGTGGAGGCCTGGGGCAGCACCACCTTCCAGAACGCCTGGAGCCTCGTGTAGCCGTCGATCATCGCGGCCTCCTCGTACTCCGTCGGAATCTCGTCGATGAAGCCTTTCAGCAGCCACACCGCCAGCGACACGTTCACCGCCGTGTACAGCAGGATCATGCCGAGCCAGGTGTCGGACAGGCCAAGCTCGCGGTACATGAGATAGATCGGGATGGCGACCGCGATCGGCGGCATCATCCGGGTGGAGAGGATGAAGAACAGAAGGTCGTCCTTGAGCGGCACCTTGAAGCGCGAGAACGCATAGGCCGCGAGCACTCCCAGCGTGACGGCGAGGAAGGTGGAGCCGAAGGCGATGACGATGGAGTTCCAGAACCGCGGGACGTAGTTGGACGGGCCTGCGATCACCATGTCGCGCGAGCGGGTGATGCGCTCGCACACCGTTTGCGGCGGCCCGAGCTGGTCGATGTACTCCTGCGTCTGCCGCGTGCGGGTGGTGAACAGGTTGCAGTAGCCTTCGAGCGAGGGTTCGAAGAACACCTTCGGCGGGTAGGAAATCGAATCCGGCGGCGTCTTGAAGCCGGTGGCGAAAATCCAGAACAGCGGGATCATCGACACCAGCGCGTAGACGATGACCACGGCGGCGGCGATGGCGCGCGTGCGCGAGGTGGGCTCGACGACGGAGTGGGCGGACGCGCTCATCGCTGCTTCACCCGGTTCAGCGCCTTGACGTAGATGTTGGCGAGCCCGAACACCGTGACGAACAGGATGATGGCGAACGCCGACGAGTAGCCGGTGCGCCACTTCTCGAACGCCTCGCGCTTGAGCGTGATCGACGCGACCTCGGTGGTGGACCCCGGCCCGCCGCCGGTGAGCAGGTTCACCATGTCGAACATCTTGAAGTTCTCGATGCCGCGGAACAGCACCGCCAGCATGATGAACGGCAGCGCCATGGGCAGGGTGATCGACCAGAACTGCCGCCACTTCGAGGCGCGGTCCACCTCCGCCGCCTCGTAGATGTAGTCCGGGATGGAGCGCAGGCCCGCCAGGCAGATGAGCATGACGTAGGGCGTCCACATCCAGGTGTCGACGATGATGATCGACCACGGCGCGAGCGTCACCGAACCGGTCATCTCGAAGGAGTACGGCGGCAAGCCGGTGAAGAACGAGACGATGTAATTGAACAGCCCGATCTGCGGCTGGTAGAGGAATCGCCAGAAGTTGCCGACGACGGCCGGCGACAGCATCATCGGGATGAGGATGATGGTGGTCCAGAAGCCGAAGCCGCGGAACTTGCGGTCGATCAGCCAGGCCAGCGTGAAGCCGATCACCGTCTGCAGCGCGATGGTCCAGAACACGAAGTGCGCCGTGGCCTGCATGGAGGCCCACACGTCCGGGTCGGTGAGAATGGCGGCGTAGTTGTCGAGGCCGACGTTCCTCACCTCGGCGTTGGGCCGGTTGGCGCGGTAGTTGGTGAACGATAGCTGGATGGTCCAGATCAGCGGGAAGATGTTGATGGCGAGCAGCAGCGCCATCGTCGGCGTGATGAACGCCCAGGCGATCGCCGTATCGGACAGGCCGCGAACCCGCGTCGCCATGGTCGGCGGCGTGGCGGCTGCGGCGCGGTCGGCGTAGCGGTCGAGCGTGTTCATCGGGTCGGGGCCGGCGGACGCTGGGATGCGTCACGGAAGGGCGTTCCCGGCGGCGCGGGGCCGCCGGGAAACACCTCCGTGTACGGATGGTTACTGGATCTTGCCTTCTTCCTTGAAGACCTCGGTCCAGTCCACGATCAGCTTGTCGAGGGCCTCCTTGGCCGTGCCCTGATCGGCCACCACATAGTCGTGGAGGCGCTTCTGCATGGCCTGCAACAGAGAGGCGTAGGCGGGCTCCTGCCAGAAGTCCTGCACGCCGCCCATGGCTTCGAGGAACTGCGCCGCGAACGGCTGGCTGTCCTTGAAGCCGGGGTCGTTCAGCACGGCATTGTGGCAGGCGTAGCCGCCGAGCGACCACCACTTCTTCTGCACGTCCGGCTGGGCGAACCACTTGATGTATTCGAGCGCGCCATCCTTGTTGTCGGTGTTGGCGACCACCGAGATGCCCTGCCCGCCGAGCGTGGACGCGGCGATCTTCTGCGACGGGTTGACGAAGAAGCCGGTCTTGTCGCCCACCTTCTCGTCCTTGGCCATGCCGGGCATGAAGGCGAACCAGTTCATCATCATGGCGACCTGGCCCGACTTGAAGGCGTCGAGACCTTCGCCCATGTAGCTGTCGGTGTAGCCGGGCGGCGTGCAGCACTCGTAAAGCGCCTTGTACATCTCAAGGCCTTTCACAGCGTCCTCCGAGTTCACCGCGCCTTCCATGTCGTACTTGCCGGGCGTGTTCTCGTACTTGAAGCCGTACGGGTAGAGCGCCGAGGTGGCCCCCATGGTGATGCCTTCGGACGCGCGCTCGGTGAAGATCGCCGCGCCGTACACCTTCTGGCCGTCGATCTCGCGGCCCTGGAAGAACTCGGCCACTTCCTTGAGTTCGTCCCAGGTCTTCGGCGGGGCGAGGTCGCGGTTGTGCTTGGCCTTGAACTCGGCCTGGAGTTCGGGCCGGGCGAACCAGTCCTTGCGGTAGAACCAGCCGTTGGCGTCGCCCATCGCCGGCAGCGCCCAGTAGTTCGGCGTGCCCTTCGGCCAGGTCGAGTAGGCGTAGACGGTGGCCGGCGCGAAGTCCGACATCTTGATTCCTTCCTTGTCGAAGAAATCATTGAGCTTCACGTAATAGCCGTTCTCGGCCGAGCCGCCGATCCACTGCGAATCGCCGATCAGCAGGTCGCACAGCTTGCCGCCGGAGTTCAGCTCGTTGAGCATGCGGTCGGCGAAGTTCGGCCACGGCACGAACTCGTATTTCATGGTGATGCCGGACTGCTTCTCGAAATCCTTCGAGAGCTCGACCAGCGCGTTCGCCGGATCCCAAGCCGCCCAGCACAGCGTCAGCTCCTTGTCGTTGGCCTGGGCCGCCGTCGAGGCGAGGACGGCGGTGGTGGCGAGCGCGGCAAGGGTGGTGAAGGCCTTTCTCATCGGTTTCCTCCCATGTGGGTTTCCGCGAACCGGCCGAAAGGGTGAGGCCGGCCACGGTTGCACGGTTTCCGCCGGTTGGCGGCGGCAGTCTTGGTCGCAGCATCGCCGCGAGGGCGCTCACGGTGGGCGGCGGCAGGCACGTTGGCAAGTTACAAACACGATCCATCACCGGACCGTGTTTAGTGATTTGTTTAGTAGAGACAGGATCACTAAACATCGCAAGCCGTCAGTCTCGCAACGCACAATGAACGATGCGGCGCAGCATCGCGCGCCCCCTTCCCGCCGCGCCGCGCGCCGCATTATGGTGGCGCTCCCGCCAACGTCGCGCCGCTTCCGCCGCCGCCATGACCGCCTCCTTCATCGGCCTCGACATCGGCACCTCTTCCGTGAAGGCGCTGCTCATGGACGAGGCGCAGCGGACGATCGCCTCGGCTTGCGCGCCGCTCAGCGTTTCGCGTCCGCGCCCGGGCTGGTCGGAGCAGAACCCGGACGACTGGACCGAAGCCGCCGACGCCGCGATGCTTGACCTGAAGCGCGATCACGCCGCGGCGATGGCGCGGGTGCGCGGCGTCGGGCTTTCCGGCCAGATGCATGGCGCGACGTTGCTCGGC
>DAIODI010000036.1:7772-17870 GCA_036746875.1 Aestuariivirgaceae bacterium
GCGGGTGCGCGGCGTCGGGCTTTCCGGCCAGATGCATGGCGCGACGTTGCTCGGCCGCGACCACCGGCCGCTCAGGCCGTGCATCCTGTGGAACGACGGCCGCTCGGCGGCGGAGGCGCGCGCGCGCGACGACGCGCTGACGCACCGCATCACCGGCAACCTCGCCATGCCTGGTTTCACCGCGCCCAAGCTCGCGTGGGTAATGGCGCACGAGCCGGAGGTCTTCGCCGCGACGCGCATGGTGCTGCTGCCGAAGGATTTCGTGCGCCTGTGGCTCACCGGCGAGCTTGTGTCCGAACCCTCCGACGCCGCCGGGACGCTTTGGCTCGACACCGGGAAACGCCAGTGGTCGGACGAGATGCTGGCGCGCACGGGCCTCGACCGGTCGCACATGCCGCGCCTTGTCGAAGGGACGCAGGCCAGCGGCGCGGTGCGCCCGGATCTCGCGGCGCGCTGGGGCCTGCCCGCCAGGGTGGTGGTGGCGGGCGGCGGCGGCGACAACGCGGCCTCGGCGGCAGGCGTGGGCGCAGTGAGGCCGGGGACGGGGTTCGTGTCGCTTGGCACGTCCGGCGTCATCTTCCTGTCCGCCGACCGCTATCGGCCCAATCCGGGCCGCGCCGTCCATGCCTTCTGTCACGCGGTTCCGGACACCTGGCACCAGATGGGCGTGACGCTTTCGGCGGCGAGCGCGCTCGACTGGCTGGCCGGCGCGCTGGGGCGGCCGGTGGCGGGGCTGTTCGAGGGCTTGCCGGCCGCAGTAGATGCTCCGCCGGCGGAGCAGTTTCTCCCCTATCTCTCCGGCGAGCGCACGCCCCACAACGACGTGGCGATCCGCGCCGCGTTCGTCGGGCTCTCCCACGAGACGACGCCGGCCTCGCTGGCGCGCGCGGCCATGGCGGGCGTGGCGTTCGCGCTGCGTGACAGCCTTGAGGCGCTGACCGTGCCGCTGGCCGATCCGCCGGCGCTGCTGGCGGTGGGCGGCGGGTCGCGCTCGCCGTACTGGCTGTCGATGATTTCGACCGTCCTCGGCGTGCCGCTGCATTTGCCCGCCGATGGCGATTTCGGCGCGGCGTTCGGCGCGGCGCGGCTGGGGCTGATCGCCTCGACCGGGGCGGACCCGGCGACGGTCTGCGCCACGCCCGCCATCGCCCGCGCCGTCGAGCCGGACGCCCGCCGGCGCGCCGCCTGGGACGACGCCTATGCGCGCTGGCGGCGCCTCTATCCCGCCCTCAAGGAAGCCACCCGATGACGCAGCGCTTCTACTCCATCGACGAGCCGGTTCGCTACGAGGGGGCGGGCTCCACCAACCCCCTCGCCTTCCGCTGGTACGATCCCGAACGGCTGGTGCTCGGCAAGCCCATGCGCGACCAGCTGCGGTTCGCGGTGTGCTACTGGCATTCGTTCTGCTGGCCGGGCGGCGATCCCTTCGGCGGCGAGACGTTCCTCAGGCCATGGATGGCGCCGGGCGACCCGATGGCGCTGGCGCGGCTCAAGGCGAACGTGGCGTTCGAAACCTACCGGCTGCTGGGCGCGCCGTTCTTCACCTTCCATGACCGCGACATCGCGCCCGAAGGCGCGACGCTCGCCGAGTCCAACCGTAACGTGCGCGCCATGGCGGACGTGTTCGCCGCGAAGATGCAAGGCTGCGGCATGAAGCTGCTGTGGGGTACGGCGAACCTGTTCTCCAGCCGCCGCTACATGGCCGGCGCGGCCACCAATCCCGATCCGGAGGTGTTCGCCTACGCGGCGGCGCAGGTGAAGAACTGCATGGACGTGACGCGCGATCTCGGCGGCGAGAACTATGTGCTGTGGGGCGGGCGCGAGGGCTACGAGACGCTGCTCAACACCGACATGAAGCAGGAGCTGGACCAGCTCGGACGGTTCTTCTCGCTCGTGATCGACTACAAGCACAGGACCGGGTTCAAGGGCGCGATCCTGATCGAGCCGAAGCCGCAGGAGCCGACGAAACACCAGTACGATTTCGACGTGGCGTCCGTGTACGGATTTCTCAAGGCCTACGGACTCGAGCGCGAGGTGAAGGTCAACATCGAGCAGAACCACGCGATCCTCGCCGGTCACTCGTTCGAGCACGAGATCGCGCTGGCCCAGGCGCTCGGCGTCTTCGGCTCGCTCGACATCAACCGCGGCGATGACCAGTCGGGCTGGGACACGGACCAGTTCGCCATGAACGTGCCGGAGCTGGCGATCGCCCTCCACGAGGTGTTCCGGCACGGCGGGTTCACCACCGGCGGCCTCAACTTCGACGCCAGGATCCGCCGCCAGTCGATCGATCCGGACGACCTCCTTTATGCGCACATCGGCTCCATGGACGCCTGCGCCCGCGCGCTGATCGCGGCGGAGGCGATGATCCGCGACGGGGTGATCGAGCGGCGGATCGAGGACCGCTACCTCGGCTGGTCGCGCGCCAGCGCCCGCGCCATGCTGGAGGGCAAGGAGCCGCTGGAGGCCATCGCGGCGCGGGTGGAGCGCGACGGGATCAACCCCGAGCCGGTATCCGGGCGCCAGGAGCTGATCGAGCTGATCGTCAATCGCTACGTGTGAAGAGCAACGACAAGGGAGGACGCCATGGCGGCCAACATCAAGGGACCGGCGATCTTTCTCGCCCAGTTCGCGGGCGACGTCGCGCCGTTCAATACATGGCCGGCGATCTGCGGCTGGGCGGCGTCGCTGGGCTACAAGGGCGTGCAGATCCCCAGTTGGGACGGCCGCCTGTTCGACCTCGACAAGGCGTCGCGCTCGAAAGGCTACTGCGACGACGTGAAGGGCGTGGCGGCCGAACACGGGCTTGAGGTGACGGAGCTTTCCACGCACCTCCAGGGGCAGCTTGTGGCGGTGCATCCGGCCTACGACGAGGCGTTCGACGCGTTCGCGCCGAAGGCGGTCCACGGCAAGCCCAAGGAGCGCCAGAAATGGGCGGTGGAGCAGATGCGGAAGGCGGCGAAGGCCTCACGCAACATGGGGCTTGGCGCGCACGTGACGTTCCCCGGCGCGCTGGCGTGGCCGTTCGTCTATCCCTGGCCGCAGCGCCCGGCGGGGCTGATCGAGACGGCGTTCGACGAACTGGGCAAGCGCTGGCGGCCGATCCTCGACGCCTTCGACGAGGCGGGGGTGGACGTGTGCTACGAGATCCACCCCGGCGAGGACATTTTTGACGGCGCGACGTTCGAGATGTTCCTGGCGCGCGTCGGCAACCACCCGCGCTGCGCCATCAACTACGACCCGTCGCACTTCGTGCTGATGCAGCTCGACTACCTCGCCTTCATCGACATCTACCACGAGCGCATCAGGGCGTTTCATGTGAAGGACGCGGAGTTCAACCCGGACGGCCGGCAGGGCGTCTACTCCGGATATCAGCCGTGGGTGAACCGCGCCGGGCGCTTCCGCTCGCTGGGCGACGGGCAGGTGGACTTCGGCGGCGTGTTCTCGAAGCTCGCGCAGTACGGCTACGCGAGCTGGGCGGTGCTTGAGTGGGAATGCTGCCTGAAGCATCCCGAACAGGGCGCGGCGGAAGGGGCGCCATTCATCGCCAGCCACCTGATCCGCGTCACCGAGAAGGCGTTCGACGACTTCGCCGGCGGTTCGGCGGACAAGGCGCAAATCAAGCGCTTCCTTGGGCTTTGAGGGCCCTCCCATGACCATCGAAGCCTCCAAGGAACAGACGCCCGGCCGCATTCGCCTCGGCATGGTGGGCGGCGGCCAGGGCGCGTTCATCGGCGCGGTCCACCGGATCGCCGCGCGCATGGACGACCACTACGCGCTGGTGGCGGGCGCGCTCTCCGCCGACCCGGCGCGGGCGCGCGCTTCGGGCGCGGAACTGGGCCTCGCGCCGGATCGAACGTACACGGACTTTCGCGCCATGGCGAAGGCGGAAGCGGCGCGCGCCGACGGCGTCGAGGCGGTGGCGATCGTGACGCCGAACCACATGCACCACCCGGTCGCCTGCGCCTTCCTCGACGCCGGCGTCAACGTGATCTGCGACAAGCCGCTGACCGCGACTCTTGACGAGGCGAAGGACCTCGCGGCGCGGGCAAGGCAGGCGGGCGTCATCTTCGCCGTCACCTACAACTACACCGGCTACCCGATGGTGCGGCAGGCCCGCGCCATGGTGGAGCGCGGCGACCTCGGACGCATCCGCGTGGTGCAGGTGGAGTATCCGCAAGCCTGGCTGACGACCCCGCTTGAGGAGAGCGGGCAGAAGCAGGCGTCGTGGCGCACCGATCCGGCGCAATCCGGCGCAGGCGGCTGCGTCGGCGACATCGGCACCCACGCCTATCATCTCGCCGGGTTCGTCACCGGGCTCAAGGCCCGCGAGGTGCTGGCCGATCTGTCGACGTTCGTGGCGGGCCGCAAGCTCGACGACAACGTGCATGCGCTGTTGCGCTACGAGAACGGCGCGAAGGCGATGCTGTGGGCGAGCCAGGTGGCGCCCGGCAACGAGAACGCGCTGCGGCTGCGCGTCTACGGCGACAGGGGCGGGCTTGCGTGGTCGCAGGAAGACCCGAACTACCTGTGGTTCACCCCGCTCGGCGAACCGAAGCGGCTGATCACCCGCGGCGGCGACGGCGCTTCGCCGGAGGCGGGCCGCCTGACGCGCACCCCGTTCGGCCATCCGGAGGGCTACCTCGAAGGCTTCGCCAACATCTACGCGGAAGTCGCCCGGGCGATCCGGGCGCGCAAGGCGGGCGCGGCGGCGGACCCGGCGGTGAGCTACCCTTCGGTGGACGATGGCGTGGCGGGCGTGGCGTTCGTCGCCGCGGCGGTCAAGTCGTCGCAGGCCGGCGGCGTGTGGACGGCGCTCTGATCCGTTCTACCGTTTGCGCGCCATGGTCACGCCGTCGCAGATGGGGACGAGGCAAAACTCCACGCGCTCGTCCGCCAGGACTGCGGCGTTGATGGCGCGGATCGCCTCGGTCTCCTCGTCCACCTCGTCGAACGCGGCGACCTTGCCGTCCCACAGCGTGTTGTCGATGAGGAGGAGGCCGCCGGGGCGCAACAGCTTGAGCGAGCCCTCATAGTAGCGCCGGTAGCCGGGCTTGTCGGCGTCGATGAAGGCGAGATCGAACGAGCCGGCCTCGCCCGACTCCAGCAGGCGCGCGATGACCGCGTCGCCGCCCGCGAGCGACAGGTCGATGCGATCGTCGACGCCGGCCTCGCGCCAGTAGCGCCGCGCGATGTCGGTCCACGCGCGGCTGACGTCGGCGCAGTGGATGCGCTCGGCCCCGGCCAGCGCCATCGCCAGCGCCGAATAGCCGGTGAATGCGCCGAACTCGACGACCTTCCTGGCGCCCATCAGCTTGACCAGAAGCCCCATGAACGCGCCCTGCTCCGGGCCGATCTGCATCCTCGCCCGCTCGCCCAGCGCGCGGGCCGTCTCCTCCCGCAAGGCGGCGAGGATCGCAGGCTCTCGGCAGGCGTGGCGGGCGTAGTAGTCGCCGAGCGCGCCGTCGAGTCCGATGGTCTTGCCGGTCATCGCCGCCTCCTCGCGTGTTGATCCGTATACGGATTTTCCCTTACGGGCGTTCGCCGCGGGCGAGACAGCCCTCGATTTCGTCGAGCGCCGGCAGAAGATCGCCCACCCCGTCGATGACGAAGTGCGCGCCCGCCCGCGACAGCTCGGCGTACGCCGATGCGCGCGCGCTGTCATGCTGCGCCTCGGTGAGCGCTTCGGTTTCCCTGGCGTTGAAGCCGAAGGCGTTGCCGGTGATCGCCACGCCAACCGTCCAGCATCCGGCGTTCAGCCCCTCGGCGATGCCGACCGGCGTGTCGTCCACCTTCACGACCGACGAGGCGGGCCAGACGCCCATGTCGAGAAGCGCCTTCCACAGCATCAGCGGGCTGGGGCGGCCTTCCACGACGTCGCCGGCGCAGACGATGCTGTCGGGCGCGTAGCCCTGCTTCGCCGCCAGCGGCGCGAGGCGGTCCATGATCTCGCGGACGTAGCCGGTGGTGGAGCCGATCTTCAGGCCGCGGGCCCGCAGCGCGTCCACCGTCTCCTTCGCCCCGGCGATCAGGTCCGCATAGTCCATGACGGCCTCGACGTTCATCGGCACGAACACCTCGTACACCTTGTCGATGTCGGCCTCGCCGGGCGGATGGCCGTGCCGTTCGCGCCATTGCCGCGCCACGCCGTCGAGCTTCATCAGCGCGGCGATGTGGTCGCGCTTGGCCATGCCCATGGGGCCGCGCGCCTGCGCCACCGTAAGGGCGACGCCGAAGCGGGCGAACGCCTTCACGAACACGCCCATGGGCGCCTGGCTGCCGTGGTCGATGATGGTTCCGGCCCAGTCGAACACGACGGCCTTGAGACGTTGCGGCATCAGGGTGCTCCGTAAAGGTCGTTGATGGTTTCCTCGGCGATGCCGAACGCCGTCGAGGCGCCGGTGCCGGAGGTGACAATGACGAGCCGCACCGACGGCGCCGGCGCGTCGGTGACGGCGAGCGCATCGGGAAGCGAGGCATACGTGCCGATCCAGCGCTCGGTGACGCGGGCCGCGGGCAGGCGCAGCACCGCCCGCAGTTCGTCCAGGATCAGGCCGTCCACCTCGCCGCTGCCGAACGGGCTGGCGCTGAAGCCGTAGTGGTGGCTGTCGCCGACGATCAGCCCGTCCTGACCCGGCACGGCGATGAGGTGGACGCCGTGGCGCAGGTGCTGCGACTGCTCGGCCTCAAGGCGGGCCTTCAGGGCGGCGGCCTCGGGGAGTTCCGCGTAGCCGAGATAGCGCGCCAGCGACAGGTCCGACATGATCGCGCAGGTCAGCCGGAACGAGGGGTCGTCGGCTGCGACCTTCATCATCTGCAGCTGGCAGCGCGTGATCTTGAGCGCCGCGATGCGCTCCGGGAACAGGGCGAGGAGCTCGTCGCCGGGGCAGACCACGGCGCGGGCGGCATGGAGCCGCCCCGCGGTGGTCTCGACACGCCCCTCCTCGACGGCGGTGACGAGCGTCTTGCGCAGGAACGTGACGCCTTCGGCCTCAAGCCAGGCGGCGAGCTGCGGGATGGCGTTACGGCTCTCGACGCGGACCTCATGCGGCGACCACAGCCCGCCGGCGATCGGCTGCGGCGCGAGCGCGTCGCCGAAGCGGCGGCGGGCTTGGGTCTCGTCGAGGAGCGCGCACCCCTGCCCCATGGCGGTGCGCGCGAAAGCCTCGAGCACCGCCATCGCCTCGCGGCGCCGGGCGGCGACGAACAGGCCCTCGGCCTCGACGGCGATGCCCGCCTTCGGCGCCACCTCAAGCCACACGTCGCGCGAGCGCATGGCGCGCCTCCAGCACGCGCCCGCCTGCTGGCCGGTGACGGTGACGAAGCCGAAGTTGCGCACCGAGGCGCCGACGGCGCGCTCCTCGCGGTCCACCACGGCGACACGAAGGCCGCGGCGGCTTGCGGCCAGGGCGTGCGCCAGACCGACGATCCCCGCCCCCACCACCACAAGATCGAACGTGCGAGTCAACGGCAGGTTTCCCCCTCGACGGCCCAAAAGCTGCGGCGGCCATGTAACACGGGCATGTCGGCTTCTCCACACCTCGCCGCCGGACACGTTGCCGGGGCGTCCGTTCATGGCTACCCTTCGGCCGGCTCATCCGCGAGAGACAGACCGCAGGGACCGCATGGACCAGGACCGCACCGTTACGCCCGATCTGCCTTTGCTTGCCTCCGCCACGCCCGCGTTGCCCGCCGCATGGTATTTCGATGCCGGTCAGTTCGCCCGCGAGATGGAGGCGATCTGGCTTCGCTCATGGGTGTACGCGGGCCGTGCGGCGGAGATCGCGCCGGGGCAATGGCGCACCACGACGATCGCAGGCCAGACGGTGCTGATGGTGCGCGACCACGACGGCGCCTTGCGGGCGTTCCACAACACGTGCCGGCATCGCGGAGCGGAACTTTGCCCGCAAGGCGGCGGGACGCTGGGCTCGAAGCTCATCGTCTGCCGCTATCACGCGTGGGGCTACGGTCTCGACGGCGCGCTGAAGAGGGCGGCGAACGGCCGCTGCGCCGCCGATTTCGACGCCGGCGCGCACGCGCTGCTTCCGGTGGCGATGGCGGAATGGCGCGGTTGCGTGTTCGTCAACCTCGGCGGCGGCGACGTTCCGCTGCAAACGATCTTCGATCCCGGGCCTCAGCTTCTCGCCAACTGGCCGCTGGAGCGCCTGGTCGCCGGCCATCGCAGCACGCGGACGATCGCCTGCAACTGGAAGATCTTCTGGGAGAACTACAACGAGTGCCTGCACTGCCCCGGCGTGCATCCGCTGCTGTGCGAGACGGTGCCGATCTATGGCCGGGGCATCATGGGCGCCTTCGACGACGCCGCTGCGGCGGCGCACGCCGGATCCGACGATCCGCGCCATAGTGGCGGGCTGCGCCAGGGCGCGCAGACGTGGTCGATGTCGGGCCGCCCCTGCCCGCCGGGTTTTCCCGCCCTCACCGGCGCCGAACGGCAAGCCGGACACACGTTCCTGACCGCGTTGCCGGGCTGCTTCATCGTCGCCCATGTCGATTACGTCCGGGTTGTCTCGATGCGGCCGCTTGGGCCGGAGCTGACCGAACTCACGGCCGAGTGGCTGTTTCTGCCGGAGACGCTTGCCGACCCCGCGTTCGACCTGCACGACATTGTGGAGTTCGCCTCGACCGTGATGGCCGAGGACGCCGACGCCTGCGAGATCAACCAGCGCGGCCTCAAGGCGGCGGGCTTCGGGCACGGCACGCTCATGCCGGAGGAATACGAGCTCAAGCGCCTCCATGACTGGGTGCGCGGGCGGCTGAACGGGACCGAACGGGAGACGGCAGGATGAGCCCGATCGACGGATGGCGACTGGTTGCGGCAGCAAACGCCATCGCCGCCCGCGCCGTGACCGTCGCGTTGGCGCGGACCCGGCTCGGCGACGGCGGCTGACAGATCATGGGCAGGGCTCCAACGGACGGCGTGCGGCTGACCCTCGCGCAAGGCCACGATCTTGCGGTCAAGGCGCTGACGCGCCACGGCTGCGACCTGGAAAACGCGCAGGCGATCGCCCGCAACATGATGCGGGCGGAGGCCGACGGCTCCTACTCCCACGGGCTGTTCCGCCTGCCCTGGTGCATCCACACACTGAAGCTGGGCAGGGCCAACGGCGCGGCCCGGCCCGGGATCGCCCGGCGCGCGCCGGGCCTCGTCTGGGTGGACTGCGACCGCGGGTTCGCCCCGCTCGCCCAGGAAGCGGCGACCCCCGTGCTGGCGCAGGCGGCGCGCGAGAACGGCGTTGCGGTGCTGGCGTTGCGCAACGTCTATCACGTCGCCGCCCTGTGGCCGGAGTGCGAGAGCGTCTGCGAGCACGGGCTCGTTTCGCTGGCGATGACGCCATCGTTCCCCTATGTCGCTCCGGCCGGGGGCAACCGGCCGCTCTACGGCACCAACCCCATCGGCTTCGGCTGGCCGCGCAGGGGCCGGCCGCCCATGGTGTTCGACCAGGCTTCCGCCGCCATGGCGCGCGGCGACATCATGCTCGCCGCCCGCGACGGCCATGCCGTGCCGGAAGGCGTGGGCATCGACGCCGAGGGCCGCCCCACCACCGACCCGAACGCAATCCTGAAAGGTGCGCAACTGGCCTTCGGCGGCTACAAGGGGGCCGCGCTGGCGCTGATGGTGGAGCTTCTTTCGGGTCCGCTGATCGGCGACTTCCTGAGCATCGAGGCGGAAGCCGACGACGGCGGAACGCGCTGCGCCCCGCACGGCGGCGAATTCATCCTGGCGATGGACCTCGCCCGGTTCGGCGACCCGGAGACGATCCTGGCGCACGGCGAACGGCTGTTCGCCGAGATCGAACGCCAGCCCGGCGCGCGGCTGCCGGGCGACCGGCGGCTCGACAACCGCAAGCGGTCGCAGACGGAAGGGTTTGTCGTCCCGAAGCCGACGTGGCACGCGATCGCGGCGGCGCTCGCCTGATCCGGGAGCGGGGCCGGGCGCGTAAGCCTTGGCATGACCCAACTGATCGTCGCCTACGCGCTCGCCCTCGTCGTGTTCGTCGGCATCGACCTTGGGTGGTTGATGGGGGTTGCACGGGAGATTTACGGTGAGGATATGGGCGCGCTGCTGCGCCCGCAGCC
>DAIODI010000037.1:0-17577 GCA_036746875.1 Aestuariivirgaceae bacterium
CCTCAGAGCCTCACCGCTTCAGGCTCAATCCGCTCCACCGGACGCCGGGATTAAATATCTAATTAAATCAAAGTTTTATAGGCAGATAAGGTTGAGTTCCAGCACCTCTCTCCGCCATTCGCGATAGGGAAAGCTCTCCGCCATTCGCGATAGGGAAAGCGCGAAGAACGACCTGCTCTACGTCCTGTGCGATCTTCCTTCAGACGAGCGGGAACTTGTGGAGCGCGACTGCGCCGCGCGTCCCGGTCCTGTAGCGCCACCCATGCGTTCCAACTCGCCCATCCAGCCATCCCTCTTCGACGAACCGCGGCGCGAGCCAGACCTTGAGTTCGTGCGCAAACGACTCTGGGACACGTTGCGATTGATGCGCAACGCCGAGTTCATGCCATGGTATCGTTGCGACGTCATTTCGTGGAGATGCAGGTTCCCGGCCCTCGCGGGCATGTTGCCGCCGGACGAGGCCGCTCCACTTATTGCCGACCGCGCTGATCGAGGGGCCGCCCCGGCCCGCTCCGCCGCCTACTGCACGATCACCTTGGCGCCCACCTTCACCCGCTCGTAGAGATCGGTCACATCCTCGTTGGTGAGGCGGATGCAGCCGGAGGAGACGCTGGTGCCGATGGTCCACGGCTGCGCCGTGCCGTGGATGCGGTACTCCGTGTTGCCGAGGTAGAGCGCCCGCGCCCCCAGCGGGTTGCCGGGGCCGCCTTTCATGAACTCCGGCACGGTGGGATCGCGCTCGCGCATTTCCTTCGGCGGATGCCAGTCGGGCCACTCGGCCTTGCGCGTCACCTTCTCCTGCCCCTGCCAGGTGAAGCCGGAGCGCCCGACGCCGATGCCGTAACGCAACGCTTTGCCGTTGCCCAGCACATAGTAGAGGAACCGCTTGCGGGTGGAGATGATGACGGTGCCGGGCGGCTCGGTGGTGGTGAAGGCCACCTCCTGCCTGTGGAACTTCGGATCGAGCGACCAGCCGGTGGAGCCGAAGTTGTACTTCGTGCCGTTGATGGTGGCGCCTTGCGCGGTCGAGCCGCCGCTCGTCGCCGCCCCGGCCCCGCCGGTCCACATCAGCGCCGCCGCCAGCGCGACGGCGCTCGCCGTTCTCCTGCCAAGCGTCATCGCCCGTCTTCCCCCCTGTCGGCCCGTCACCCTGCCGCCTTTGCGGCGGAATGCGCCGAAGGATCGCCAGCGCGGCCGGGCGCTGTCAACGAGGCGGGCGGCGGCCGCGCGAGGTTGACGCCCGGCGTGGCAGGACTGCCACAGCGACCGGGCCGGACAGCCGGGAGAATCGCTTTGCTGGCGGCCTGCCCTTGGTGTAGCTACCGGGCGCTTGTGCGCCAGCACGCGCCCGCGACGCCCGCCCGGAAGCCCCATGCCCAGACGAACCGACATCGACACCATCCTGATCATCGGCGCCGGGCCGATCATCATCGGCCAGGCCTGCGAGTTCGACTACTCCGGCACCCAGGCGGTGAAGGCCCTGAAAGCGGAAGGCTATCGCATCGTGCTCGTCAACTCGAACCCTGCGACGATCATGACCGATCCCGGGTTGGCCGACGCCACCTATGTCGAGCCGATCACCCCCGACATCGTCGCGAAGATCATCGAGAAGGAGCGCACCGAACGCCCGGACGACAAGCTGGTTCTGCTCCCCACCATGGGCGGACAGACCGCGCTCAACACGGCTCTGTCGCTTAACAAGATGGGCGTGCTGGCGAAGTGGGACGTGGAGATGATCGGCGCCAGGGCGCACGTCATCGACAAGGCCGAGGACCGCGAGCTGTTCCGCGAGGCGATGAAGGCGATCGGCCTTGAGACGCCGCGCTCCATGCTCGCCCACGATGTGGCGGAGGCGATGAAGGCGCTGGAGGTCATCGGGCTTCCCGCCATCATCCGACCGTCGTTCACCCTCGGCGGCACCGGCGGCGGCATCGCCTACAACCGCGAGGAATATCTCGACATCATCGAGCGCGGCATCGACGCCTCGCCCACCAACGAGGTGCTGGTGGAGGAATCCGTCCTCGGCTGGAAAGAGTACGAGATGGAGGTGGTGCGCGATCGCGACGACAACTGCATCATCGTCTGCTCGATCGAGAACATCGACCCGATGGGCATCCACACCGGCGACTCGATCACCGTCGCCCCGGCGCTCACGCTCACCGACAAGGAATACCAGATCATGCGCAACGCCTCGCTGGCGGTGCTGCGCGAGATTGGGGTGGAGACCGGCGGCTCGAATGTACAGTTTGCGGTGAACCCGGCCGACGGCCGCCTTGTCGTCATCGAAATGAATCCGCGCGTGTCACGCTCCTCGGCGCTGGCCTCGAAGGCCACCGGTTTTCCCATCGCCAAGGTCGCGGCGCGCCTCGCCGTCGGCTACACGCTGGACGAGCTCGCCAACGACATCACCGGCGGCGCGACGCCGGCCGCGTTCGAGCCCACCATCGACTACGTGGTGACGAAGATCCCGCGGTTTGCGTTCGAGAAGTTCCCAGGCGCCTCGCCGTTGCTCACCACCTCGATGAAGTCGGTGGGCGAGGTGATGGCGATCGGCCGCACCTTCCAGGAGTCGCTGCAGAAGGCGCTGCGCGGGCTCGAAACCGGGCTCACCGGGCTCAACGAAGTCGCCATCGAGGGGCTGGGCCAGGGCGACGACAAGAACGCCATCCGGGCGAGCCTCGCGCGGCCCACGCCGGACCGCATCCTGAAGATCGCCCAGGCGCTCAGGCTCGGCATGCCGGCGGAACAGATCCACGAAACCTCGAAGTACGACCCGTGGTTCATCGCGCAGATCGGCGGCATTGTCGACATGGAGGCGCGGGTGCGCGCCCACGGCCTGCCGCAGGACGCGCAGAACCTCCGCCTCGTCAAGTCGATGGGCTTTTCCGACGCCCGCCTCGCCGAGCTGGCGGGCGCGCCCGAGGCCGAGGTCCGCGCGCTGCGCCGCCGGCTCGGCGTGCGGCCCGCGTTCAAGCGCATCGACAGTTGCGCCGGCGAATTCGCCTCGCCCACCGCCTACATGTATTCCACTTACGAAACCGCCACGGGCGCGCTGGAGTTGTGCGAGGCGCGGCCCTCGGACCGCAGAAAGATCATCATCCTCGGCGGCGGTCCGAACCGCATCGGCCAGGGCATCGAGTTCGACTACTGCTGCTGCCACGCCTGCTTTGCGCTGCACGACGCCGGCTATGAATCGATCATGGTCAACTGCAACCCGGAGACCGTCTCCACCGACTACGACACCTCCGACCGGCTCTACTTCGAGCCGCTCAACGTCGAGGACGTGCTGGAGATCGTGGGCAAGGAGCAGGAGAACGGCGCGCTTGCCGGCGTCATCGTCCAGTTCGGCGGCCAGACGCCGCTCAAGCTCGCCGCGGCGCTCGAAGCCGCCGGCGTGCCGATCCTCGGCACCACGCCCGACGCCATCGACCTGGCGGAAGACCGCGACCGGTTCGCGCAGCTCATCCACAGGCTTAAGCTCCGCCAGCCGGAGAACGGGATCGCCACCTCCGGTGACGAGGCGCGCTCGATCGCCCGCCGCATCGGCTACCCCGTGGTCATCCGCCCGTCCTATGTGCTGGGCGGGCGCGCCATGGAGATCGTGCGCGACGACGCCCAGCTCGACCGCTACATCTCCGAGGCCGTGGTCGTTTCGGGCAAGAGCCCGGTGCTGATCGACCGCTACCTCTCGGACGCCATCGAGGTGGACGTGGACGCGCTCGCCGACGGCAAGGACGTGTTCATCGCCGGGGTGATGGAGCACATCGAGGAGGCGGGCGTCCATTCGGGCGACTCCGCCTGCACGCTGCCGCCGTGGTCGCTGCCCCGCTCCATCGTCGCCGAGAGCGAGCGGCAGACGCGCGAGCTGGCGCTCGCCCTCAACGTCGTCGGCCTGATGAACGTTCAGTACGCGATCAAGGACGGCGACATCTACATCCTCGAGGTGAACCCGCGCGCCTCGCGCACCGTGCCGTTCGTCGCCAAGGTGATCGGCGAGCCGATCGCGGCGATCGCGGCGCGCGTCATGGCGGGCGAACCGCTCGCCGGGTTCGGGCTGAAGCCGCGCGCGCTCGGCCACATCGCGGTGAAGGAGGCGGTGTTCCCGTTCTCGCGTTTCCCCGGCGTCGACACGGTTCTCGGCCCCGAAATGCGCTCGACCGGCGAAGTGATCGGGCTCGACCGCGACTACGCCATCGCCTTCGCCAAGAGCCAGCTCGGCGCGGGCGTCAGGGTGCCGGTGGAGGGCACCGCGTTCATCTCGGTCAAGGACGCCGACAAGCCGCGGCTTCTCCCGGCGGCGCGCGAGCTTGCCGCCCTCGGCTTCCGCATCGTCGCCACCGGCGGCACCCAGCGCTATCTCGCCGCCGAGGGCGTGCCGTGCGAGAAGGTGAACAAGGTGCTGGAGGGACGCCCGCACATCGTCGATATCCTGAAGAACGGCGGCGTGCAGCTGGTCTTCAACACCACCGAAGGGGCAGGCGCCATGGAGGATTCAAAATCGATCCGCCAGGCGGCGCTGCTCGCCCGCGTTCCCTACTACACCACGCTTCCGGGTTGCCTTGCGGCGGTGAAGGGCATCGCGGCGATGAAGTCCGGCGCGCTCGCCGTCCGGCCGCTGCAGGACTATCACTGAGGACGCAACGTCAGGCGCTGTCGTCCGGTTCATCCGGCTCATCGCCCTCGGCGTCGTCCCGGAGATCTGAACCAGCGGAGTCGATGTTATCGGCCGGCGTCAGCGCGCTGATCAGCCCGGACACCGGATCAGCTCCGGCGAATCCGGCCTCCTTCAGCAGCCGGTCCACCATCGGCGCCTGGGCGCGATAGGCCAGCAACATGGCGAGCAGGTTATCGGATGTCCCGCCTGCCACGCCCGCAGCGCCACCAGGCGCTGCGCCCGCACCGGTGCGCCCCAACGCGCCACCGAGGTCGATGATCTTCACCTCGCCGATCTTTTCGAGCGGCTTGACCGCCTCGGCCAGCGCCAGAGGGACCAGGCGCAACCGCTCCTTGGTGATCTCCATCTCGACGATCGCCGGAGCGAGCATGTTACGGGCCTCGTTCAGCTTGCGCTGTCCTTCAGCCTCCACCGCGTACGTCTTCGCTTGCGCGGCGGCGCGCGTCATCGCAGCGTCAGCCTCCGCGCGCGCCAGCGTGCGGACGGCCTCAGCCTGATCCTCCGCCGCGGTCCGTTCTGCATTGGCGGCGACAGTCACTTCCGTCGCGCGTTGCTCGGCGTCGCGTTTGGCTTCGATCACGGCGATCTGGCGCATACGCTCGGCCACCGCGACCTCGCGCGCCGTCGCAACCGATTCCTCGGCCGCCATGGCCTTCGCGCGGGCTTGCTCGGCCACGGCGCGCGCCTCTGATTCCGCCTTGGAGCGGTTGGCCACGGCGATGGCGCGCTCCTGATTGGCCAGTTCGACATCCCGCTGCTTGCCGATCGCAAGCGTCTCGGCCTGCCGTTCCGCTTCGATCTGTTGCTCGCGAATTGCGAGGTTGGCGGCGATTGCGGCCAGTTCCTGCAGGCGCTGCGCCTCCGCCCGGCGTTCAGCGATCGCACGCTCGGCGTCGATCCGCGCCTCCTCCTCCGCGCGCTTGGCTTCCGCTTCGCGCTGCGCCGCGGCCGCGCGCGTCTCTGCGGTCTTGTTGGTGATGTCGCGCTGCTGCGAAAGCTCGGCCTCGCGCTTCGCCTGGTCGATGGTCAGCGTCTGCTTTCGTGCGTCGAGGTCCTGCTGCGCGATCGCCACCTCCGTGGTGCGCATGACCTCGTTGCGCTCGCGCTTCTTCGCCTCGACGATCCGGGTGAGCGTGGCCAGACCCTCCGCGTCGAAAGCGTTGTTCGGGTTGAAAAACTGCGTGTCCGTCTGGTCGAGCTTGACGAGCGAGGCGCTCTCCAGCTCGAGTCCGTTGTGCTCGAGGTCGCTGGCGACCGTTGTTTGCACAGCGCGCACGAAGTCGGCCCGCTGCTCCTGAAGGTCGGCCAGCGTCATTGTGGCGGCCACCGAACGAAGAGCATCGATAAACTTCGCCTCGACCAGCTCGCGCAACTGGTCGGCGTTGTTGGTTCGGTCGCCAAGCGTCTGCGCCGCCAGCGCGATCGATTGCGCGTCCGGCTTCACGCGGACATAGAAATCGACGCCGATGTCGACGCGCATCCGGTCCTTCGTGATCAGCGCGTCGGCCTGCGAGCGGGCCACGTCGAGGCGGAGCGTCTTGAGGTTCACCCAGGCCATCGAATGGAACACCGGCAGGAAGAGGGCGCCTCCATCCAGCACCACCTTCTGTCCGCCAAGCCCTGTCCGCACGTAGGCCCGGTCCTTTTCCGCCCGCCGGTAGAGCGAGGCGAAGACGAGGCCAACCCCAACGATGGCGGCGACGATGATCGCGGCTGGAATGATGATCTGCTGAAGCATGGCGCTCTCCGGGAGTCCTGTCGTCGGTTCAGTCGGCTGGTCTGCGCAGTTCGCCGGGCGTCAGGATGACCCGGCATTCACGACCCGCGACGTCGACGATCAGAACGTCGGCGCCGACTTCGATGACTTCGCCCTCTACGGCGGGCCGCACGCGCGGAAAGTGGCGATTTCCAAAGTGGTCTGTAACAGCGATCCTGCCGATCGCGTGGCTCTCCAGCGGGCCGACCGTCACTTTGCCGGTGAGGCCGATCAAATCCCGGTCGGTGAGGGCGTAGGTTTCGTCACGGGGCACATACGGCCCGAGCACGCGGCTTGCCCCGCGCGTCGCGACGAGCGAAATGGCGGCCGCCGCAACCGCGGCCACGCCCGCCGGCAGCGGGGCGCTGATCGAGGCGGCGACAGCTTGGATCGTCATGCCGGCCGCTGCGAACAGACCGAGCAGCAGCATGAGGAGCACGAGAAAGGGCACCCGGCCAAGGTTGAGCCAGCTCAACGATTGGTCGGCGAATTCGCCAACCGGAGAACCCTCGAGCATTTCCGAAAAGGCTGCGCCTGCGACCAGACCGATCAGCTCGATGGCGACCAGCGCGAGCATGACCGCCGCCGCAATGGAGAAGGGTTGCACAGGCGCGCTCAAAAGCCAGGTCATGACCGCTCTACAGAACCGAGACGCGGGACTTGAGCCGCGCGAGGCGTTCGCGAACCTCGTGGTCGCGCGCCAGTTGCTTCAGATCCCCCACTGCAGGGTCCGCCGCGGGAAGACTGTTGGGGACGCCGGTGACGCGCGCGATCGCGCCCTCCGCCCGTTCGACGCGCGCCTCGGCCCGGCTGCCAACGGTTGCAGCCTGTCCCGAGGCGGGCGCTTCCACAGTCGATCGTTCGAGATCGGCCAACCTTGCCTCGGCTTCGCGACGCGACGCGCGCATGGCGTCGAGCGTGGCGTTGAGCTGCGCCAGTCCGTCGTCGATGTCCCTGAGCAAGGCATCGAGAACGGCGATCTGCGATTCGATGTCGAGCTGGCGCTCGATTCCGGCGGAGGCAAGATCGTCTCGCTGATTGGCCACAGCAATGCCAATCGTCCGGTCGAGCTCCGCAAGCTCGCCGCCAAGCTCCTTGCGTCGCGCTTCGATGCGATGACGCTCGGCCAGCTTGCGGCCAACGTCGATTCGCACGTCTTCGGAGGCTGAATCGATCTCCCGGATCGCATGCTCCATGACTGCGCGAGGGTTGGCGCGCTCGGCGGTGTCAACCGCCCCATGCGCCATCCCGGCGATCAGGCGCCCAATGCGGCCGACGATGCTCTCTGTAGTCATGCGGAGGTCCTCCAACGGAAGGGTGGCTTCGGAAGCGACATGGATTTCAAATCCCTCAACGGTTCGCAGAAGTCGGGCGGTGATGGAGTCTCGCCAGGCGGGGAGATATCCGGCCATGCGAAAGCGGATCTGGTGGCGCCCGGCCACGGTGGAGATCGACGCAAGGGACAACCGCCGAATGCTGAGCAACTTGTCATCCAGCGAGACGCTCTCGGCGGCCTCACCACGCCGCCGGCGCATCCAGTCGCGCAGCGCCAGCACGGTCATCTGCGACGGCAGACCGAAACGCATTCTGGCCGGTTCGTAGTAGAGCCGGTTCAAGGCGACGAGATCGGCGCTTTGCTCTTGCGGAACCGTCCTGTCGAGCCATGCGAAGAGCTGGTCGCGCATGGCGAAGGTGGCTTCCAACGCCTGGAGAGCCACAGGTTCCGGTTGCAGCACCAGCCGACAAACGACGAAATTCGGGCGCGATCGCATAGCGTGAATGAATAAAAAGAGTCCTTTGGTCATTGTCAACTCTTGGATGAATTTTGGATAGCGCCGGGCGGCGAATGGCGCAGAGCAATCGCTCTTCTTGAACCTGCCGCCACGACGGGTTATCCTTCTACGGAACGCTCCGGTCCTGGCCAAAAGCCCGGCGGGGCGTTCATCCTTGAGGCGGCGGGCCTTGGGGATGGAAGCTGGATCCGTTCCCGGACCAGCAGTGTTTGGCGTCGTCGGGGCGGCCGGGGAAACCCGGCACCGGCGGCAAGACCCCCAGTTGATTAAAGGACCGCGATGGAAAAGGTTCCGATGACGGCGGCAGGACATGCCGCCATGATGGACGAGGTGAAGCACCTGAAGTCGGTGGAGCGCCCGCGGATCATCAAGGCCATCGAGGAAGCCCGCTCCCACGGCGACCTGTCGGAGAACGCCGAGTACCATTCGGCGAAGGAGCAGCAGGGCTGGATCGAGGCCCGCGTCGCCGAGCTTGAGGACAAGCTGTCGCGCGCCGAGGTGATCGACGTGACCCGGCTCTCCGGCAAGAACGTCAAGTTCGGCGCCACCGTCACCGTCATCGACGAGGACACCGACGAGGAGTCCCGATACCAGATCGTCGGCGAGTTCGAGGCCGACGTGAAGTCCGGCAAGATCTCGATCTCCTCGCCCATCGCCCGCGCCCTCATCGGCAAGCAGGAAGGCGATTCGGTGGAGGTGATGACGCCCGGCGGCGGCAAGAGCTACGAGATCGTCAAGGTGAGGTTCAACTGAAGCCATGCTGACGCGACGCAGCCTGCTCCACGCCGTCGCCGCCGCCGGTCTGGCGGTCGCGGCCCCGGCGCGGGCGAGCGACATCCGCCCGCACCCGGTGCGGGCGTGGAAGGGCAACCAGTTCCTGTTCGAGGTGTTCAAGGAGGCCAACGGAACCCGGCTGATCTGCTATCGCGCCCGCGGCACGCAGTGGGAGCGCGTCGGCACGACGCTGCTGCGCCCCGGCCAGAAGAAGGCCGAGCAGGGCTGGGTCCAGAACATCTGGTTCAACGGCCAGAAGCTGCCGCCGGTCAGCGCCGACATGCGCAACCCGTTCTGGCGCTACTACCCGAGCCAGGAGCGAGGCGGGCGCGTCCTGCCCTGAGGTTATGTCGCGGGCGGCGACGCGGCCCGCTTCACCGCCCGATAGCCGATCCCGGCGGCGAGACCCCAGAACGGGGAACCGATGCCGAAGGCCGCCACCCCCGAGGCCGTGACCAGAAATGCGATCATCGCCGCGTCGAGCTCGCCCGGCTCGCGCACCGAGGCCTGGATCGCCCCGATCAGCGGGTTGAGCAGCGCCAGGCCCGCGATCGTTGTCAGCACGGGCGCAGGCAGCGCCGTCAGAAGTTCCACCGCCGTCCCCGAAAATAGCGCCAGCGCCACGCAGATCGCCGCATAGACGGGCCCCGCCTGCCAGCGCCGTTTCGGGTCCGGGTGGCAGTCCGGCCCGGTGAACAGCGCCGCGGTGATCGCCGCCATATTGAGCGCGTGGCTGCCGAACGGCGCCAGCAGCATCGACCACAGTCCCGTCACCCACAGACCTTGCGTGACGTGCGGGCGATACCCGGCCGCCTGAAGCACCGCGAAGCCTGGAAGGTTCTGCGACGCCATCGTCACCAGATAGAGCGGCAGACCGAGACCCAGCAGCACCTGAAGATCGAACGCCGGCCACGTCCACACGAACGGCGTGAGTTCAACCGTGCAGCAGCCGGAAGACAGCGCGCCGCCGAAGGCCGCCATCGCCAAGGCGATCAACATGGTGAGCGGCAAGGCCAGCATGGGCCTGGCGATCCGCAACGCCGCCCACACGGCGATGACGGGAAGGATCATCGCCGGCGCCTCGGCGGCCGCGAGCGGCACGTTAAGCGCAAAGCGCAGCAGCACGCCCGCCAGCATCGCCGCCGCAATCGGCGACGGAATGCGCTCGATGAGACGCGACAGCGGCCGGAACGCCGCCGTGAGGCAGACCAGAAAGCCGGCGAGCAGGAACGCCCCGACGGCGGCCGGAACGCCCACGCCATGCGCCACCGAGAGGATGAGCGCGGCGCCCGGCGTCGACCACGCGGTGACGGCGGGGATGCGCAGCCACAACGTGAGGATGGCGGTGGTGACGCCCATGCCGAGGGCGGCGGAGCCGACCCACGAGGCGACCTGCGCCTGGTCTGCGCCTGTCGCCTGCGCCGCCTGGGCGATCAGCGTGACGGTGCCGCCGAAGCCGACCAGGGCGGCGAGCGCGGCTGCGCTGACCACCGACCAGTGAAAGCCGCGCTGACCGGCAGGCTCCGCCGGGATTTGGCCGGGGTCGGACACGGGATAATCGCCTTGGCTGGCGTCAGGGAACGGCCGCGCCTTTGATCGTACGGGCGGCGGCCGGGAATGGGAAACCAAAAGGACCGGTCATGCCGGCCCTGCGCGTTCGTCCTGCCGGGCTGCGCCGTCAGGATTGCCCCTCGATCGGCACACGCGGTTCAAACTTCGAGGTCTTGAGGGTGAGCATCGTGCGGACGTGCCGCACGTTGTTGGCGGGCGTAAGCTCGTCGATGACGAACTGCTGGGCCGTGTTCAGGTCAGGCGCGACGCAGGTCAGCATGAAATCGGCCTCGCCGGAGAGCGCGTAACATTCGCGCACCAGCGGCCATTTCCTGGCGCGGGCCTCGAAGCCAAGCAATTCGGCGTCGCTCTGGTTCACCAGACCAACGAGGGCGAACATCATGATCCCGTAACCGAGCCTGTTCGATTCGAGCATCGCCCGGTAGCCGACGATGTAACCGTCGTTCTCCAGAACCCTCACCCGCCGAAGACACGGCGCCGGCGACAGGCCTACCCGGCGCGCCAGCTCCACGTTCGTCATGCGTCCGTCACGCTGGAGTTCCTTGAGGATCCTCCAGTCGGTCCGATCGAGTTCCAGAGATGCTGTCATGGGCGCCGTTTCACATCTGTCGGTATGGGAACACTTCCCGGAAAACGCTGCATAAACCCTCTCACGTGACATTTCACCATCAAAATGTTCGCGCAGTCTGCGGACGGCCGGGAGACATCTTGCACGCCATGAGCCAGTATCATACCTAGTTTTGCACTTCGGGAAACCGACGCCAACCGCCGACGCCAGCCGGGGATTCGTCATGCTTCGCCACGCCAAAGTTCTGATCCTGGGGTCCGGCCCGGCGGGCTACACGGCGGCGATCTATGCGGCGCGCGCCCTGCTGAAACCGGTGCTGGTGCAGGGCATCCAGCCGGGCGGCCAGCTCACCATCACCACCGACGTTGAGAATTATCCGGGCTTCGCCGACGTCATCCAGGGTCCGTGGCTGATGGACCAGATGCGCGCCCAGGCGGAGCATGTGGGAACCGAGATTGTCTCCGACATCATCGTCGAGGCGAGGCTCGACCGGCGTCCGTTCCTGCTGCGGGGCGACAGCGGCGCCGCCTACGCCTGTGACTCGCTCATCATAGCCACCGGGGCGCAGGCCCGCTGGCTGGGGTTGCCGAGCGAGGAGACCTACAAGGGCTTCGGCGTCTCGGCGTGCGCCACCTGCGATGGCTTCTTCTACCGCGACAAGCGCGTGCTGGTGGTCGGCGGCGGCAACACGGCGGTGGAGGAGGCGCTGTTCCTCACCCGCTTCGCCCGCGAGGTGGTGGTGATCCACCGCCGCGACCAGTTCAAGGCGGAGCGCATCCTCCAGGAGCGGCTGTTCGCCAACCCGAAGATCACGGTGGTCTGGGACACCGTGCTGGACGAGGTCTTGGGGACCAGCGATCCCAGGACCGTCACCGGCGCGCGGCTGCGCAACGTCAGAACCGGCGAGGCGTCGCAGCAGGCGTTCGACGGCGTGTTCATCGCCATCGGCCACAGTCCGGCGACCTCGCTGTTCGAGGGCCAGTTGCCGTTCAAGCCGGGCGGCTATCTCATCACCGCCCCGCACTCCACCGCCACCGCCGTCGAAGGCGTCTTTGCGGCGGGCGACGTGACCGACGACGTGTTCCGCCAGGCCGTCACCGCCGCCGGCATGGGATGCATGGCGGCGCTTGAGGCCGAGCGCTGGCTGGAGAGCCGCAAGCATCTGCGAGAAGCGGCGGAATAGGCATGGCTTCAAGGCATCTCGCGCCGTTCCTCGACTGGGACAAGCTGCGCATCTTCCACACCGTCGCCGACGCCGGCAGCTTCACGCACGCCGGCCACGACCTCGGCCTGTCGCAGTCCGCCGTCAGCCGCCAGATCAGCGCGCTGGAGCAGGACCTCAACGTGCCGCTGTTCCACCGCCACGCCCGCGGCCTCATCCTCACCGAACAGGGCGAGGTGCTCTACCGCACCGCCCACGACGTGTTCGCGAAACTCGCCGCCGCCCGAACGCGCCTGGCCGACTCCAAGGACAAGCCAACGGGCGAGCTTCGCATCACCACCACCGTCGGGCTGGGCTCGATCTGGCTCACCCCGCGCATCAACGAGTTCATCGACCTTTATCCGCAGGTGTCGGTGACGATGCTGCTCGACGACCGCGAACTGGACCTCGCGATGCGCGAGGCGGACGTCGCCATCCGGCTGCGCCGCCCGACCCAGCCGGACCTCATCCAGCGCAAGCTGTTCACGGTCCACTACCACGTCTACGCCTCGCCCGACTATCTGCGCAAACACGGGATTCCGCGCGCGCTGCAGGACCTCGACGAGCACCGCATCCTCACCTTCGGGATGACCACGCCCCACCTCTCCGACGTCAACCTGATGGAGCAGGCCGGCCGCCCGGAAGGCTCGCCGCGCCGGTCCATCCTGCGCATCAACAACGTGTACGGATTGTGCAAGGCCGTGGAGGCCGGGCTCGGCATCGCAGTGCTGCCGGACTATCTCGTCGGCGGCTCGGGCCTCGTGCAGATCGAACTGCCGATCGAGACGCCATCCTTCGACACCTACTTCGTCTACCCGGAGGAGCTGAAGGACTCAAAGCGCGTCGCCGTGTTCCGCGACTTCATCGTGGCGAAGGCGAAGGAGTGGCAGTTCTAGCGCATCGTCCCGCTAAGCGGCTACCGCCTGGCAGAAAAAGATATTTCAAAATCAAGAAGATAGAGTGACCGACCGGCGCGACGCCCGTCACGGCGGAATGGGCCGCCAGGCCTCGCCGCTTCAGGCTCCATCCGCTCCACCAAATGCCTGGACTGAACAGGGCGCGCGTCTCAGGCTTCGAGGTAACGGCGAACCTCCTCGGCGCTCACCGCCCGGCGCAACGCCGCGTCCTCGGCCTCGCATACGGCGGCGTAATGATCGACAAAGGCGTCGCCGAACAGCGCCCGCGCCCGCCGGCTGGCCTTCAGCCGCCCCGCCGCGTCGAAGAGGTCGCGGGGCAGGCGTTCAACGCCCGGTGGAATTTCGTCCGGCCCGCCGGAGGAGATCGGTGGCGCGGCAAGCGGCAGCTTCCGTTCCACACCGTCAAGGCCCGCCGCCAGCATGGCGGCGAGCGTAAGCCAGGGGTTCATGTCGCTCCCCGGCAGCCGCAGTTCGAGCCGCGCCGTGGCCGGCGTCTCGGCGGCGGTACGCACCGCGGCGGCGTAGGCGCCGGGCGCCCAGCTCATGGTCTTGGGGGCCCAGCTTCCCGGCGCGAACCGGCGGTAGGCGTTCACCGTGCCCGCAATCATGGCGAACAGATCCGGCAGGCCATCGATCAGACCGGCGAGGAACGATCGCGCCGTGGCCGAGAGCCCGTGTTCGGCGCCGGCGTCGCCGAAGACGTTGCGGCCGTCGCGGCGGTCGGCGAGCGACATCGCCACATGGCCGCCGATACCGGGGAAAGACGAGCCGGTCAGCGACATGAAGGACGCCGTGAGGCCCTGTGTGCGACAGAAGGCGCGCGTGAAGAGCCGGAAGAACGCCGCATCGTCGGCGGCGCGCATGGCGGGCGCGTGACGCAGCGTCGCCTCGAAGCAGCCCGGCCCGAGTTCGACGGAGAGCGAGAACGGATCGATGCCGCCGGCGCGCAGCGTCGCCTCAAGCTGCGCCACGAACCCGGCCTGCACCGCCGCCGTAACGCCCGACCAGCAGCGGTTGTCGGGCGCGTAGAGCGCCAGGTCCGTGAACCCCTTCGCGCGCAGCGTCCCGGCGGTCTCGGCCAGCACGATGAACTCGAACTCGCTCGCGGCGACCGGCTCAAACCCCATGGCGTGGGCGCGGGCGATCTGCCGGGCGAGCAGCGTTCGCGGCATGATCGAGGCTTGCGGCCCGGTGTAGTCGGCGATAACGGCCGCAGCCTTCGCTTCGAACGGCCAGGGGCGCACGGAGGCCAGATCGTAGGCGATTGGCTCGCTGCCGTAGGGGCCGGGAAAGCGGATCGCCTCGGCGATGTCCCACTTCGGCAGCACGTTGGCGAACACCGCCGTATCCGCCCCGGCGAGAAGGTCCGCCGTGGCGAGGCGGCGCTCGCGGAACATCCCGGCGTAATCGAAGAGTCCGGCGTGGACGACGTCGGCGCCAACGCCGGCCAACGCCGTCGCCAGATCGCTGTCCGCCGTCACCATGCGCTCCCGGTCAGCGGCCGAAGCGCAACAGCGCGCCGGAGCAGGCGCGCACGCGATCGATCCGGCAGCCGAGACTGCCGGCGCCCGTACTGCCGCCGCCGCCAGACCTCGCGCCAACGACCGTGCATCGTCCATCGCGGCAGTCGGGGAACGCCATCCGGGTCCGCCCCCGGCGCAATCGCTCGCATGACCGAATCTCCCCTCCCGCCTCCGCAAGGCTAGCCGAAATGGCGGCCGGGATGCACCGCTATCAACCGTCTCGACGCGGCATGGGCGCGACGATAGGCTACGACGCCATGAAACTCGTGCTCAGCGTCATCGCCGCCGCGCTCCTCGCCGTGATGGCGTCGCTCGCGTTCGGTGAGCCGCAGGGGCCGGGCTGGCTGCACCTCATCGGCCTCGGCCTCAGTGTCGCGGCGCTGCTCGTGATCTGGCTCTGGCCGGGCATCGAACAGCCGAAGCGTCCGCCGCCATGACCTGCGCCGGTCTCGCCGGCTGCAGCGTCATCTTTACCGGCGCGCTTTTGCTGGTGGACGGCGGGAACTCGTCGGTCTGAGCGCCGGAGGATGGTTGCAACGGTGGCGTGGCGGTTGCGCCGCCGGCCCATCGCCGGACAACTCTTTGTCATCGCCGCCAGGCAGCCTTCACGAAACCGTGCGGCATCCCATTTCATCGCATCATGTCGATCCGGCTTCTCTCCCTTCCCCTGCTGGGCCTCCTCGCGCTGACCGTCGCCGCGTGCGGCGAAGCGCCGGCGCCTATCGAACCCGACGCCCGTTCGGTCGCGGCAGCGCGCGCGGAAATCGCCCAAAACCCGCCGCGCGCCATCCGCCCCGTCGACGCGTCGCAGGCGCGGGCGCTGCTCGCCGACATCGAGGCACGGATGCGACCTGCGGCCATCAGCGTGTGCCGCGAACGGCAGGCCGATCGCTGCGATTGGCAGGTGGCGTATGTGGACGATCCGTCGTTCAACGCCTTCGCCATCGGCGAGGATCGGATCGTGATGCTGGGCGGCGTCTTCGGCGCAGCGCGCAACGAGGCCGAGATCGCCATGGTGCTGGCCCACGAGAAGGCCCACCACATTCTCGACCACATCGACGAGACCTCGCGCAACGCCGGCATCGGAGCGATGATCGCCGATATCCTGGTGATGTCGGGCGCGCGCTGGCTGGCGGAAGCGCTGGGCCTGCCCTTGCCGGCCGATGTGGTCGAAACCGTGCGTCGGACCGCCACCGGCGCGGCGGCGCAGGCCGGCGTGTTGGCGTTCGGCGCCGCAAACGAGCGCGAGGCCGATGCGCTGGCCGCCGAAATCCTCGTCCGCGCCGGTTACGATCCGCGCGATGCGCGCGGCCTGGTGCTGGCGATGGGGGCCATGGAGAAAGGTGACCGCACCCTGGCCTTTCTGCGCACCCACCCGGCGGGGCCGGAGCGTCTCGCCCACTGGGATGCGGTGAGCGAAGCGGCGATTCGCGCCATGTGACGCCGTCATGGCGTCGTTTGCCGCCGCGCCCCGGCGCTTGCTAGGAAGGACAATGCAACCGGCCGATTTCCACCCGCTCTGGCAGGCTGATGCGACCGCGCTTGAGCGCGGCCTGTGCGCTGGTCATCTACCGCCGGCCTGGGTGATGCTGCTGTTCGGCGACGGGTCGCCAACCCGCCATCTCGGTCTGGCGACGGGCCGGCCCGTCGGCGTCGAGGGGGTGTCGATGGCGGCCGCCGCCGGCGACCGGCACGCACCCGCGGCGGTGGCGGCGGTCGGCGCGCCGCGCATCCGCCGCGAGGTCTGGCTCACGCACCCGGGCGGCGAGCGGCTGGCGCACGCCGTTTCGTGGTGGCCGCAGGCGGTGGTGGACGCCCATCTCAGGGATCGGACGCTGCCGATCTGGGCGAGCCTCGCCGACCGGCGCACGGAGCTGTTCCGCGACCTGCGGGGCGTGTCGCTGGGGCGTTCGGCGCTCCTCGAAACGGGCTTCGGCCGGCGCGGGCCGTTCTGGCGGCGGCACTATCTGTTCTGGCGCGACGGGCGGCCGCTGACGCTGATTGTCGAGACGTTCTCTCCCGCTCTCGACAGCTGGCTCGGCTCTTCCCAGGCGCGCCCCGGCCTACCCGACGCCTGCCCCGAGTGCGCCGCCCGCCGGTGAGGGCGGCGCGCCAGCCTTGCTCGCGCACGCGTCCTCCTTGCGCACGCGCCGGCGCGACTGGAACATGGCCCCGGCGGTTCATCGCTTCTGGCCCGCGCCATCCAGCGATGCTATCAGCGCAGATGCGATGGCGCGCCTCAGCATCCGGATCGATTTCGGCCCCGACACCCGCGTCGGGCCGGGGAAGATCGCCCTGCTGGAAGCGATCGCCGCGCGCGGGTCGATCTCGGCGGGCGCGCGCTCTCTCGACATGTCCTATCGCCGCGCTTGGGAGCTGATTGAGGAACTGAACGGGATTTTCGGTCACCCGGTGGTGGAGCCGAAGACCGGCGGCCGCAAGGGCGGTGGCGCGACGCTGACGGCCCTCGGCCTTTCGCTCGTCACCCGCTACCGGGCCATGGAGCGGGCTGCCGAAGCGGCGACCGCGCCCCACCTCGACGCCCTGACCCGGGAAATCGCCGGGGCGAACCGCGGCGCATGACGGCGCGCCGTGCGTTGGAGCATCACCCCGCCACGTGGCGGCCCCTTGACGGGATGATGCTCTGGCGAAGCGCCACGGGATCGATCCGAATACGGTCGCGAAGTGGCGCAAGCGCACCTCCGTCGCCGACGTGCGGATAGCCGAAGGCAGGCTCTAGCTGTTTAATCCCGGCGTCCGGTGGAGCGGATTGAGCCTGAAGCGGTGAGGCTCTGAGG